>JACYMC010000220.1 GCA_015272195.1 Candidatus Sericytochromatia bacterium | reverse complement strand
CAGATCAGGAACTTAAAATCACGCTGATTCTGTCCGGTTTCTGGGGAGCAGTATATCCACTTTTGCATCGGCTTTGCGTTTAGCTGACAGGTTCAAAATTTTCTATCAGGGCTTTCAAAGCCAGGCTGCGCATGCTGTAGCACTGCTTGGTGTTGGCATCCATTTCAGCAAACGTCAGTGTGCTGCCTGCGGGCACAAAAATCGGATCCCAGCCAAAGCCCTGGCTGCCACGGGGCGGCACAAGCTGACCGTTGACGCTGCCTTCAAAAAAGAACATCTGCAGGCCAGGGTTGGTGTTTTGGCGCAGCAGCAAACCCAGCCAGGTGCTGGCACGGGCGGCGGTTTGCCCCCGGCGCCGCGCCAGGGCCACCAGTTCTTCCAGCCCCAGGGAGCCGGGCTGAATAAACCACTTGGTCAGCGGACCGGGCAACTCGCCGAGAGCGGCCAGATACAGGGAGGTATCCTCAACCATCAGTGCCGGCGCGGCCGACAGACGGGCAGCCTCCAGCAGCTTGGCCTCAATCACCCGGCGCGGATCGGTCTGCTGAATTTCAGGCAGATCCAGATCCCAGCCCTGAACCCCCGGCAGCACCTGCTGCACTTCGCGCAGCTTATGGGCGTTGCCGGTGATCAGGAGCAGGGATTCAGGCAGCATCAGCCCAGAATGATCTTGGCAATGGTCTGGAGCTGCATGTGTGAGGTGCCCTCGTAGATCTTGCCGATTTTGACGTCGCGGTAGAATTTCTCCGCCGGATACTCTTTGGTATAGCCGTAGCCACCAAAGATCTCCAGGGCCTGAGAGGCCACTTTTTCGGCCACGGTGGAGGTGAAGTATTTACACATGGCGGCTTCTTTGACAAAGTCAATGCCGGCGTCTTTGAGGCGCGCACAGTTATAGGTCATCAGGCGGGCGGCTTCCACTTCGGTGGCCAGCTCGGCCAGCTTGAACTGCACGGCCTGAAACTTGCTGATGGATTTGCCAAACTGCTCGCGCTCGTTGGCGTATTTGATGGCGGCGTCCAGGGCACCCTGGGCCACGCCTACCATCTGGGCGCCGATGCCGATACGGCCTTCGTTGAGGGTTTCAATGGCCACTTTGTAGCCTTTGCCCACTTCGCCCAGAATATTTTCTTTGGGCACGCGACAGTTGTCGAGAATCAGCTCGCAGGTGCTGCTGGCGCGGATGCCCAGCTTGTCTTCCTTTTTGCCGACGCTGAAGCCGTCAAAGCCCCGCTCTACCAGAAAGGCCGTAATGCCTTTGTAGCCCAGACCTTTGTCAATGGTGGCAAACACAATAAAGAGATTGGCCTCATTGCCGTTGGTGATCCAGAGTTTGCGGCCGTTGAGAATATAGTTGTCGCCTTCTTCTTTGGCGGTACAGGCCAGACCAAAGGCGTCAGAGCCGGAGCCTGCTTCAGACAGGGCGTAGGCACCGACCCACTCAGAGGCCAGTTTGGTCAGGTAGCGCTGTTTCTGGTCTTCGTTGGCCCAGCGCTTGAGGGCGTTGTTGACCAGGGTGTTCTGCACGTCCACCAGTACGCCGGCAGAGGCGTCAACCACCGAGAGGGCTTCCACGGCCAGAATCGACATAAAAAAGGTGGACTCAGCGCCGCCATAAGCTTCGGGAATCTCAATGCCCATGATGTCGAGGTCAAAGAACTGTTTGACGATCTCGGGCTTAAAGGCAGAGTTCTGATCCATTTCGATCACATGGGGTTTGAGCGACTTCTGGGCAAAGTCGCTGACCATGCTTTTAAAAAGCTGCTCGTCTTCGGAGAGCTGGGTTAAAGGGCTTGTCATAAAATCCTCCAGAGGGCTTGTTGTATGGGATTCAGTTTAGCACAGGGCAAAGCTGCTGCAGGCTGTTGCACAAGCTGTGACCTGTGGCATGATCCAGAGCAAAGCCCTGCAGGAGGTCTCATGTTTTTGAACCCTTTTAAACCCAAAGCCTGGCGTATCTGGCTGCCTTTGCTCTTGCTGCTGGCCCAGCTGCTGCCGGCAGCGCTGGCCCAGTCAGGCGTCTCAAATCAGCCTTCTGGCCAGCGCGAAAGCGCGACCTTTGCCGGCGGTTGCTTCTGGTGCATGCAGCCACCTTTTGACAAAACCCCCGGTGTGCTCAGCACCACGGTGGGCTATGCCGGCGGCCACGTCAACAACCCGAGTTACACCCAGGTGACAGCCGGCACCACGGGCCATGCCGAAGCCATCCAGGTGCTCTTTGACCCGCAGCGCGTCAGCTACAGTTCCCTGCTGGACGTTTTCTGGCGTCAGATTGACCCGACCACGCCCAATCGCCAGTTTGTGGATGTGGGCAATCAGTACCGCACGGCCATTTTTTACCATAATGCCGCGCAGAAGGCCCAGGCTGAAGCCTCCAAAAAGCGCTACGATCGCAGCGGGCGCTTTGGCGCGCCAATTGTGACCGAAATCAGCCCGGTGGGGACGTTTTGGCCGGCAGAAGACTACCACCAACAGTACTACCTCAAGCACCCCTACAAGTACCGCTATTACCGCTGGAACTCCGGCCGCGATCAGTACCTCGAAAAAATCTGGGGCAGCAAATAAAGTGCTCAGGGCCGGGACTGCTTTGCCGGCTCCGGCTTGGCCTCAGGCAGATAAAACAGCTCCGTGGGCAGAAAGAAGTAGTACAGGGCCAAAGCCAGCATTTTGCAGTAGTTAAAAAAAAGCGTCGGAATCACCACTGCCCCAATGCCCACTGACCACATGCTCACATCAAAGCTGAGCCAGCCCTGCAGAAAAGCAATCAGCATGGGTACAACCCAGAAAAGGGCGTAGCCAAAATAGACCGCCGGCAGGGCGGCCAGCAGAAAGCCGTTGCCCCGCTCGTAGATCATGCCGCAGGAAGGGCAGGTATGCGGGAATTGCAGGGGTTTTGAGATGCCCCCCTGCTGGCAGCGGGGGCAACGGTTCAGCACGCAGCGAAAAATAATCGTCATGCGCTCAGCAAAAGTATAGTCCTGTTTGTCAGCTGTAAATTCCATACTTCTGATTATATCAGACTCAGCTTAAATACCCCATGGGATACAGAAGCTTATTTTAGAATTTCGCTGACCGACAGGCGGTTATTGATATTGTAAATCACGCGGGCAAAGAGCTCAGCAATCGAGACCTCTTCGTACCAGCTGTGCTCACGGATAAATTCCGGGCCATGAAAGACGGCATCGGTGGCAATCACCTTTTTGATAATGCCTTCACGGCAGGCCTGAGCCAGTTTGGCCACGGCTTCACCGTTAAAGTAGGGCAGGCTGCAGGCCAGATAAATATCTCTGGCGCCGTTTTCGCGCAGCAGGCGGGCAGCGTTGACAATCGTCCCGCCGGTGGCGATCATGTCGTCAGCAATGATCACGTTGCGATTGGCCACGCTGCCAATCAGGCGTACGCTTTCGATTTTGCTGGGCTGGGAGTAGTCGCGCACCTTGTCGACCACCGCCAGATCGGCGCTCAGCTCACGCGAGTAAAAGCGGGCCCGCTCGACGGAGCCCACGTCCGGGGCCACCACCGTCAGATCACTCAGGCGGCAGTGGTGCTTGAGATGCTCAATAATGGTGCGCGAAGCGTGAATGTTTTCAAAGTGACAGGTTCTGAAAAAACCCTCAATTGGCTCGGCGTGAATGTCCAGGGTGATGACCCGATCGGCCCCGGAGGACTCCAGAAACATGGCAATCTGGCGGGCGGTGATCGACTCGCGCTCTTTTTTGCGCTCCTGGCGGGCATAAGGATACTGGGGAATCACGGCGGTGATGCGATCGGCATCTGAGTTGTAAGCGGCATCAATGGCTGTGCACAGGGCCATCAGGTTGTCATTGGTGCTGCGCAGATTGCGCGCGAGGGGATCATCCATACATTGCACGATATAGACATCGTCCCCGCGAATGTTTTCCCGGATCACGGTTTTGACTTCTCTGTTAGAAAAAAAGACCTCTTTCGAGGCCCGATGACAACTCTGATTGTGTTCACCAATCAGTTCGTTCAGATGCGACACCATGCGTTCAGCAAAGCCGCGCCCTGAATCACAGGAGATGACGCTTAATCGTCCGCGAGAGCGTTCTATATCCATAGCTTTGATCCTTTTTAACCTTGAAATCATCTGGGTATCTGCCGGCAAGCTGCCGGCTTCAGTTATACGGTAACAGATTGCCCTGTACTTGGCCAGACTTCTTTGCAGCGCAAGTCCGGCTGAGCCGGAATCGTACCCGCTCAGCTCAAAATGCGGTATCCTGTGAGGCAGACATCCTAAGATGAAGGAAATGCTGACAGTGAAAGAAAAACGGATCGGCCCCGCTGTGATCCGCCTGCTGCAAGGAGATCTGACAACCTGTGAGGTTGATGGGGTGATCAATGTAACAGGCAAAAAGCTGGTGCCCAAAGTCCCCGGAGAAACACCGGCGGTTCCTGACGTCACACCGGAACCTGAAGGCACGGCAGATGAACTGGATGAGATCAGCATTCGCATGGGCAATGCTGATGGTGTGCGGGCCCAGCATGTGCTGAGCGCACCCAGTCTGCAGACCACCGCGACATCGGGCGCCCATAAAATCCGCAAAACCATGCGAACCATCCTGGAGACCGCCCAGGAAAAGGGCTTTAAGAGCCTGGCCATTCCGGCCATTGGATCGGGCATTAACCGCTACCCGCTCGAGCGTTGCGCCGAGATCCTGCTGCAGGAGCTGGCCAAAAGTGTGGCCCAGCCCGATAACAGCCTCGAAAAAATAGTCTTTGTGCTGGATAATCAAAAGGGCTACCGGATTTTTGAGCAGGCCCTCGAAGATTTTGAAGCCCAGTTTGAGCAGGAAGCCGATGCCTGAAACCCCGATTAAAGTGACGGTAGGTCAGTACTTTACCCTGCCCGGCGGACTTCAGTACCATTATCTGGACGAAGGCCAGGGGGATCCGGTGGTCATGGTACACGGCAATCCCTCCTGGTCTTTTTATTACCGCAATCTGGTGGCTGCCCTCAAAGACACGCACCGTTGTATTGTGCCGGACCACATCGGCTGTGGCTTTTCTGACAAGCCCACAGACGCTGATTATACCTATACCCTCTCGCGCCGGATTGAAGATCTCACGGCCCTGCTGGAGCACCTCAATCTGCGCAATATCACGCTGGTGGTGCATGACTGGGGCGGAGCCATTGGCATGGGCTTTGCCACCCGTTACCCTGAGCGCATCAAAAAACTGGTGGTGCTGAACACCGCCGCCTTTCATCTGCCGGCCAGCAAAGGCCGCATACCGGCCGCTCTGCGCCTGGGCCGCGATACGGCGCTGGGGGCCTGGCTGATCGAAAAACACAATGCCTTCAGCATCGGGGCCTCCTGGATTGGTTGCAAGCAGCACCCCATGTCACGGGCCCTGCGGGCGGCCTACCAGCTGCCCTATGGTCCTGGTCAGCGCCGGGCCACCCTGCGCTTTGTCCAGGATATCCCTTTGCACCCGGATGATCCGGCTTATGCCGTGCTCTCTGACATTGACCGGGGACTGGCAGCCCTGAAAGATAAACCCATGCTGATTCTCTGGGGCATGAAGGACTTTGTCTTTGACCGTCATTTTCTGGATCAGTGGCTGTTGCGCTTTCCTGACGCTGCCGTTTATCGCTTTCCAGCGGCGGGTCACTATGTGCTGGAAGACGTCGCGGCAGACGCCGTTCCGCTGATTCAGGATTTTGTACAGGGTGTGCCCAGATGACTGTGGCTCAGACCGTGAACATTGCGGCTGCGCTGAAGTCCAGTGCTGAAGCACATCCTGATAAGGTGGCCCTGATCATTGCCACCGCGCGCGACAAAGACGGCACGATTCATTATGTGCAGCACCGCTTTGCTGAGCTGCAGATGGCCTGTCAGATTTTATCGGCGGGCCTGCAGCAGGTCGGCATTCAGCGCGGCACGCGCACGGTGTTGATGGCCAAGCCCAGTTTTGAGTTTTTTGCGCTGATGTTTGCCATGTTTCAGAGTGGCATTGTACCGGTGCTGATTGATCCGGGCATGGGCCTGAAAAATCTCAAAGTCTGCCTGGAAGAAGCCGAGCCCGAAGCCTTTGTGGGGATTAGCAAAGCCCATGTGGCCCGTGTAGCCCTGGGCTGGGGCCGCAAAACCCTCAAAACCTGTGTGACCGTCGGGCGCAAGCTGGGCTGGTCGGGCTATACGCTCCAGGACATTCAGCAGCGCGGTCAGGCGCAGCCCCAGACCACCCTGGCCGACACGCGGGCTGATGAAACGGCGGCCCTGCTTTTTACCAGTGGCAGCACCGGCGTGCCCAAGGGGGTGGTTTACAGCCACGGCAACTTTGCCGCCCAGATTGCTTTTTTACGCCAGTCCTTTGATCTGGCAGATGATGAAGTGGATCTGGCCACCTTTCCGCCCTTTGCCCTGTTTGATCCGGCCCTGGGCATGACCTCCGTGGTGCCCTGGATGGACCCGACCCGCCCGGCAGACGTGGATCCGAAAGCCATCTTTGATGCCATTGAGCGCTTTAAGGTGACCCATATGTTTGGCTCGCCGGCGCTGCTGAACACCATCAGCCGGGCCGGTGTGAGCACCGGTCAGCAATTGCCCAGCCTGCGACGGGTGCTTTCAGCCGGTGCGCCCGTGCCGTATCAGGTGCTGGATCGTATGCGCCAGATGCTGGCGCCGGGTGTGCAGACGCTGACGCCTTATGGGGCCACAGAGTGTTTGCCCATCAGCGTGATCGGCAGTGCAGAGATTCTGGATGAAACGCGCCACCAGACCGAAACCGGTGCCGGTGTCTGTATTGGTCGGCCTGTGCATGGGCTGGAGGTTCAGATCATTCCTGTTTCGGATACGCCGATCGCCGACTGGGCTGAGGTCACTCTGGTCAAAGCCGGTGAAATCGGTGAGATTGTGGTCAAAGGCCCTAATGTGACCCGGCTCTACTTTAACCGGCCAGCGGCCACAGAACTGGCCAAAATCAAGGATGCTGACGGCAGCGTGCGTCACCGTATGGGCGATCTGGGTTATTTTGATGCCCAGGGCCGCCTGTGGTTTTGTGGGCGCAAGGCCCATCGCATTATCACCGAGCGCGAAACCCTCTATGCTGACGCCTGTGAAGCGGTCTTTAACACCCATCCCGACGTTTACCGCACGGGGCTGGTCAGCGTCTCACAACAGGGGCAGGTGCGGCCGGTGCTGTGCGTGGAGCTGGAGTCTGAGTCCCGGCGCAGCCGGGATCAGATTCGGCTGGAACTGCTGGATATTGGCGCTCGCTATCGTCAGACCCGCAATATCCGCACCTTTTTATTCCTGTCAAAACTGCCGGTGGATATCCGGCACAATGCCAAAATTTTTCGTGAAGAGCTGGCGCTGACAGCCAAAAAAGAGCTGAGCCGATGAAAGTCTTTGTGACCGGTGGCGGCGGATTTTTAGGGCAGGCCATTGTGCGTCAACTCGTCCAGCGCGGCGATACGGTGATTTCGTATTCGCGTCAGCCCTACCCGGCGCTGGCGGCTCTGGGTGTGGAACACCGCCAGGGTGATCTGGCCGAGCCCCACCATTTGACGGCAGCCATGAAAGACTGTGAGGCCGTGATCCATGTCGCGGCCAAAGCCGGCATCTGGGGGCCCTTTGAAGCTTTTTATGGCGCCAATGTGACCGGTACCGAAAACGTGCTGGCAGCCTGTCGTTATCTGGGCATTCAGCGCCTGGTCTATACCAGTTCTCCTTCGGTGGTGCATCCGGGTGAGGGCGGTCTGGAAGGCGTGGATGAATCGGTGCCCTACCCCACGCACTTTGAGGCCCCTTACCCCCAGACCAAAGCCGAAGCAGAGCAAAAGGTGCTGCAGGCCAACAGTGGCCGCCTGGCCACCGTGGCCCTGCGGCCCCATCTGATCTGGGGGCCGGGTGACCCGCACTTTGTGCCCCGGCTGGTGGCCCGCGCCCGCGCCGGTCGGCTGCGCCTGGTGGGCAAAGAGGACCCCCTGATCGACACAGTGTATGTTGAAAACGCCGCTGAAGCCCATTTGCTGGCCCTCGACCGCCTGCAGCCGGGCAGTGCGATTGCGGGCAAGGCTTATTTTATTACCCAGGGTGATCCCCTGCCTATCAGCGGCTTTGTCAACGCCATTCTGGCTGCGGCCGATCTGCCGCCGGTCACCCGCCGGGTGCCCGTGAGGCTGGCCTATCTGGTGGGTGCCGCTATGGAAAGCGTCTGGCGTGGCTTTAAGCTCTCAGGCGAACCCCTGATGACCCGTTTTATGGCCCACCAGCTCTCAACGCCACACTGGTACGATATTTCTGCAGCTCGCCGGGAACTGGACTACAGCCCCAGGGTGTCTTTTGAGGCAGGCATGCAGTTGCTGAAGCAATCGCTGCAAAAATAGCGCCTGAAAGGACTGTCACATGAAAAAAGGATTTTTGGCCCTCTGCCTGCTGTTGACCGCTTGCACCCCTGGCGGTAACCCACCGCCGGCCCAGACCGGCAGCAATGCTCAGACCTCTCAGCTGACGCAGGTGCTCTCACCGATCTGTGCCGATACCCTGCGCGATCAGAACGTGATTCCACAGGAAGCCCGCAACTTTGGCATTGATGAAGCCGCAGTCTGCCGTTGTGGCATTGCCCGCACCGAAACCAAACTGCGGGCCAACCCCGGTCAGATTGTAGACCTGCTGCTGAACCAGGACGCCCAGATCCGGTTTCTGGTGGAACTGGGGCAGGAGTGCTCTGTGCAGTTGCTGCAGGAGGCCCTCAGCGGCCAGAACCGTCCCGCAGCGCGGAATTAAACAGAACCGTTCAGCTGTAAATCTTGTCGAGCAGGGCTTTGAGGGCATTCTGCTCGGCGGGGGCCAGTTTTTTGAGGGCCTCACGGGAGCTGTCAACCAGGGGCTGATCGACCTGCATGCAGATCTGGCGGCCTTTGTCGCACAAAAAGACCTTCACCATGCGCCGATCGTCTTCAGAGCGGACCCGCTCCAGCAGGCCGTCGCGGGCCATGCGATCCAGCAGGCGCGTCATATCAGGCACGCGGGTGGTCATCAGCGGGGCAATTTCTGCGCTGCAAAGGCCCTGTTCGCCGCGTACATAGAGAATGCGCAGCACGTTGTATTGCTGGGCCGTAATGCCGTGTTCACGAAACACGGCGTGATGCACGGTCTGAAGATGACCATAGGCTTTGATCAGGCTCAGGATCACGTTTTCTTCGCGCACGTCGCGCACCCGTTCAGGATGGGGGGTGGGAATATGGCGATTGGCACAGGGCATGGCAGAACTCCTTCAAGATATGGCGCTGTCTTAAATTATACGTTTAAACAGCTGATTAAAACAAGCGTATCTGGCTTGCATCACGCGTCTGCCCAAAAGAAAAAGGCGGTCTGATTGACCGCCCGATAGCGTAGAGAGAATAGAGAGAATAGAGAGAATAGAGAGAATACGTTTAGAATGTAATTTTTTGCTTGCCGCCGCCGCTGCTGCTGCCCGTTTCAGCGCCGTCCGGGGCAATGCGGGACTGGGCCCGCTGGGCTTCGCTCTGGCCTGCAGACTGACTGCTGACAGCCTGACTCTGAGGCTGCGGCAAAGGCAGTGGCTGAGTGACAGGCTGTTGCGGTGCACGCATGCCGTTGAACTGGCTGGCGTAAGGATTATTCTGAATCGGCTGGCTGTTCAGACTGGCATAAGGGTTGTTGCCGCCATAGGGGTTGGTGGTACCGGTTGGCATTTGCGTCATGTTATAACCCGGTGTCATGCCGGCCACAGCGGTACCTGAGCCATAGGGGCTGGCGTAAGGATTCATCTGGCTGCCCTGATTGAACTGACTGGTCTGACTGCCGTACTGGGGCTGACCATAGGCCAGGTTGGGCTGCATCTGATTGATCTGGTTTAGCTGACCTTGCTGCTGCTGTTGACCGGCATAATAGCCGCTGCTGCCGCTGGCGCAGGCTGTGGCCTGACCGGGCTTGGGGTACAGGCAGGGATTCTGGCTGTGGTAAAAGTTATAGGCGGCATTGTTGGTGCTGCTGTCCTGTTCATAGACATAGCCTGAGGGGGTGGCAATGGCTCTGCCGCCAGGCCGGGCCTGGGCGCTGGCATTCTGGGCGCTGGGCTGCAAAGGGGTGGCATAAGCATAGGGGCTGGGCTGCAGCTGGCTTTGCTGGGTAGGTAAGAGCATCTGCTGGTTCAGGTTGCCGCCTTTGCCGCAGCCTGTCAGCAGGAGGCTGCCTGCCGCGAAGGCAATCCAGAGAAGGCGGAAATCTTTTTGCATGGGACTCTCTCCTGCGCTTGATGTGTTTGATATATGGCTTATCAGACTGATCCCGGCCGGACTTTCCTAATTTAAATCAGAGTTTCCTGTAAGTTAACCTCATCTAAACCTTTGTGGCGCCAGTTTACGATCGGACAGGCCGATATAGTGTGTAAGTCAAGATTAAAAAGTGTCTGAATGTTTAAACAGCGTAGAGGTATTGAGTCATGATTTTTTCACGTGTGATTTCCCGCAGTTTGTCGCTGGCCCTGCTGGCCAGCCTGATGGCTTGTCAGGTCCCCCAGCAGGCCTATCCGGGCATGATGAGCCCCCAGATGAATCCCCAGTTTAATGCCATGACCCGCATGCAGGCACGTTCAGCAGCCCCCGGTATGCTGAGTCAGCCCGGCGGCCTGGCCCAGCTGCTGCCCCTGCTGCGCCATATTTATCAGAAAGACTTTGCCGACGCCCTCGAAAACGGCCAGCCGCTGCCGGATATTCAGCCCATTTTAGAACAGCACGGTCCGGCGGCTTTTGCACTGCTGAGTCAGGATCGCAGTGCCCGCGAAGAACTCTATCCCATGAGCGATCAGATGGTGCTCAAAGAGTTTTCAAAACCCTCCAGTCCTGACAGTGTGCCCCCGATCAGCGCACAGGAACTGCAGGATCTCAGCAGCCGTCTGCAGCCGGGGGACGTGATTCTTTGCGGCAATAATGGCTCTTTTATTCATGGGGCCCTGTATATCGGCAATGGCGAAATTGTGCATGCCCTGGCTGTTGACAGTGCCACACCCGGACGCCTGCGCGGGGTGGTGCGTGAGGCCCTCAGCACCTATACCCGGCGCGTGGAACGCGATACCTTTGTGGTCTTGCGGGCCCAGGCCCAGCCTGCCGCGCTCCAGCAGGCCATCCGTTTTGCAGCACAGCAGGTGGGCAAACCCTACGACAGCCTTTTTCTGAACGCCAGCGATGAACGTTATTATTGTACAGAGCTGGTCTGGCAGGCGCTGCGCCAGATGCCGGGTGCCCCACGGGTCTATCCCAATCATGTGCGTTTTGGCTGGCAGATGGTGACCGTTGAGGATTTGATGGATTCACCTGATCTGCAGACGATCTGGGAACGCAACTATCGCCGGCCGGCCCCTGGTCAGCGTCACCGTTATTGAGCCCGCTTGTGCTTGAAAAAGCCAGCCCTGCTGTGCTAGAAAGGTAGCATCCCGCCTGCAGGAAGCCAAGTATGCCCACCGAAAAGCTATCACGCATTGTATTCCATTCGTCCCGCCGTTTGCTGCGGGTGGGTGGCTATCGCAGCCATTTTGTGCAGACATCTCTGGGAAAGGTCCATTATTACGAGGCTTCGGGCAGTGGCACTTTACCGCCGATGGTTTTTGTACATGGCATGGGGGCGCATGCCGCTGATCTCCACCCCCTTTTCCGGCGTCTGCGCCGCGATGCCCAGGCCATTATTGCTGTGGATTTACCGGCCCATGGCTGGAGCGATACCCCCCATCCCGAGGTGACGCCCGCCAGCCTGAATCAGATGTTTTGTGAAGCCCTGGATCAGATCCTCAGAGATCGTCCCCCGGCCCTGCTGTTTGGCAACTCGCTCGGTGGACTGGGCGTGATTCGCTATTGCCGGCACAACCCAGCCAGAGTGGGCCAGCTGGTGCTTTCTTCACCGGGTGGTGCTGCACTCTCTGAAGCCCAGCTGCAAAAATTACACGGTATTTTTGCCCATGAAACCCAGCACACCCCTGCGGCCTTTTTAGCTCGCCTTTACAACCAGCCGCCAGCGCTGGGCTGGCTGATAGCCCGTGAAGTGCAGCTGCGCTTTCGCCAGCCGGGTCTGCAGGCGGTGATTCAGACCTTTGATCCTGATCATCTGCTGCGACCGGAAGATCTGCAGCAGATTCATGTGCCCACCCTGATGATCTGGGGGCAGCAGGATCGCATTCTGGAAGATCAGGTGCACTTTTTCAGGGAGCACCTGCCCGCGCACGCCCATATTCTGGAGCCCAGTCATTTTACCCATTGCCCTTATATGGAAATGCCCGAAGAGCTTGCGCTGCAGATTCGTAACTTTGCCCGGTTGCATAGCCGGTCGGCACTCCGGGGGGCTTGATGGAAGCCAAATTTTTGCCTCATATTCTGGTGGTGGATGATGTGGCTACCAATATCCGGCTGGTGGCCTCAATTCTGGCTGAGCAGTCCTACGAGCTTTCGTTTGCAACCTCCGGCAAAGATGCGCTGCAGCAGATTCAGGCCCAGGCCTTTGACCTGATTCTGCTGGATTTGATGATGCCAGGGCTCAGTGGTCTGGACGTGACCCGGCAGCTCAAGCAGGACGAGCGCTACGCCAGTGTTCCGATTGTCTTTATTACCGCCCGCAGTGATGAAGGCGCGATTCTGGAAGCTTTTGAAGCAGGGGCGGCAGATTATGTGACCAAGCCGTTTCTGGCTTCAGAACTGCTGGCGCGGGTTCAGACCCAGCTGAATCTCAAAGAAACCCGTGATCAGCTGCAAGAACGCAATCAGGAACTGAATCAGAATGTGCAGCTTAAAAATCAGCTGCTCAGCATTGCTTCTCACGATTTGAAAAACCCTCTCAGTGTGATCAATGGTTTTGCTCAGCTGCTCCAGAATCGGCCAGGGATCCAGACTGACCCGGATGCGCGCGAAATGCTGAAATATATTTCGCAGGCCGCCCTGCGCATGAATAACCTGATTGAAGAATTGCTCGACACGGCCGCCCTGGAGCTGGGAAAAATGACCCTGCGCTGCGAAACCATGTCACTGGCGCCGATCATGGAAAAACTGCTCAAAGGCTTTCAGCAGCCGCTGGCCAAAAAGCGTCAGCAGCTCGCCTGTCAGGGCGATTTTGAAACCCGGATCTGGGGTGACCCGGCCCGTATTGAGCAGGTGATTGAAAACCTTATCAGCAATGCCATTAAGTATTCCCCCGAAGAAGCCCAGCTGCGCGTGGACGTGCAGAACCGTGAGGGCTGGCTGGAGCTGCGCGTGCACGATCAGGGGCCAGGTTTCAGCGCCGAGGATCAGAGCAGGCTCTTTGGCTATTTTCAGCGCCTGTCGGCCCAGCCGACCGGCGGCGAGGTGTCGACCGGTGTTGGGCTGGCGGTGGTCAAACAGATTGTGGAGCTGCACGCTGGCGAGATTCTGCTGGAGAAGACCTCCCAGAAGGGTTCCACCTTTCTGGTGCGTCTGCCTGCTCAGGCCACGGCTCAGGCCTGAACCGGCCGATTTTATACCGTCTGCAGTTCAGGGATCGTTTCAACAGCCGCAGCGTCGTGTTGCGGCGGTAAACGCAGTACGACCCGGTCGTCGCCCAGACGCTGGCGCAGGCGGGTCAACAGCTTTTCGTCGGGCTCAACCCAGAAGTCCATGCCCAGGGCAATCAGGTGCTCAGGATGGGCTTCGGCACAGAGCATCACCGGGGTTTTGCCGGGGTGCTCCTGCAGCGCAAAGCGCAGAGAGGTCATCAGCTTTTTGTCAAAGGCCTCAAAGTGCAGGGTCAAGGTGGGCAGATCCCGCAGAGGCATGGCTGAATTGAGCACCAGGCTGCTGCTGTCGTTTTCGTCGCGCTTATCGCCCATTTTACCGGTCACCAGCAGGCGGTCGTGGCTGCGCAGCAGCTCAGCATACTGCTGAAAGGTTTTGGGAAAGGCCACGACCTCAATCTGGCCGCTGAGATCTTCGAGTTTGACGATCATCATCGGGTCGCCCTTTTTGGTGACGACCTCACGACGCTCCAGTACCAGGCCGGCCACGGTGGTTTCGCGGCCCGGCTCCAGTTCGCTCAGTTCAATGATGCGGTGACGGGCAAATGCCTCCACCAGGGTGATGTCTTCGTCCAGCGGGTGGCCGCTGACGTAGAGACCGATCACTTCTTTTTCAGCATTCAGCAGTTCTTCGAGGCCAAATTCGTCCATCGGGGTCATGGCCGGCTCGCGCTGAAAGTCGAGCTCTTCGGCTTCGACTGTATCAAAAAGGCTCATCTGGCCGTTGCTGCGCTGTTTCTGGTCCTGGGTAGCGGCCGACATCATCTCGTCGAGATGGTGCAGCAGCTGGCGGCGGTTGCCGTGCAGCTGGCCAAAAGCGCCGGCTTTGATCAGGCTCTCAACGGCCCGCTTATTGGCCAGGCGCAGATCCACACGAGAGCAGAAGTCAAACAGAGAGCTGAAAGGGCCATTTTGTTTGCGCTCGGCCAGAATATTCTCAATGGCGCCTTCGCCGAGATTCTTGACCGCCCCGAGACCAAAGCGGATCTGCTGGGCGCTGACGCTGAAGGAGTCCAGGCTCTCGTTGATATCCGGCGGCAGAATCTCAATGCCCATGCGCCGGGCTTCGGAGACATACAGCGGCACTTTGTCCTGGGTGCTCATGACGCTGGAGATCAGGGCGGCCATATAGGCCACCGGGTAATTGGCCTTTAAATAGGCCGTGTGGTAGGCCACATAGGCATAAGCGGCAGAGTGGCTTTTGTTAAAGCCGTACTTGGCAAATTCCTCCATGATGCCAAAGAGGTTGGCCGAGGCCTCATCGGGAATGTCGTGCGCTCTGGCGCCTTCCACAAACTTGGCCTTCATTTTGGCCATCACGTCGAGCTGCTTTTTGCCCATGGCCTTGCGCAGGGTGTCGGCTTCACCGGGGGTAAAGCCGGAGACCTCCCGCGAAATCAGCATGATCTGCTCCTGGTACAGAATCAGGCCGTAGGTGTCTTTTAGAATCGGCTTGAGCAGGGACTCCAGTTTGGGGTGGTAGTAGCTGACCTCCTGGCGGCCAAACTTGCGCTCCACAAAGTCCACGTCCATGCCGCTGCCCAGGGGGCCAGGGCGGTAGAGGGCCACCAGGGCGGTCACGTCTTCAATACAGTTGGGCATCAGGCGGCGCACCAGCTTCTGCATGCCGGCTGACTCGAGCTGAAAGACGCCGATGGTTTCGCCGGAACTCAGCAGTTGAAAGGCTTTGGCGTCGTCCATGGGCAGGCGGCTCATGTCGATATCCAGACCATGCGATTTTTTGACAATCTCCAGGGTTTTGGCGATCATGGTCAGGTTGCGCAGGCCCAGAAAGTCCATTTTGAGCAGGCCGACTTCTTCGACTTCGTCTTTGGTGAACTGGGTAATCAGCTTGCCGTCTTCAGCCCGCAGGGGTACCACTGTATCGAGCGGGTCGCGTGAGATCACCACCCCGGCGGCGTGTACCCCCACCTGGCGGGCGTTACCTTCGAGTTTGAGGGCGTATTCAATCAGCTGTTTGACGTCTTTGTTTTTGGCCATTTCCGTGCCCAGGTCGGTGCCCTCGCCAATATGGTCCTTGAGCTTGGTTCCCGGCTTGGTGGGCAGCATTTTGGCCAGGCGGTCGGCCTCCGAAGGCGGAAAGCCCAGCGTGCGGGCAATATCGCGCACCACGGCCTTGGCCGCCAGCGTGCCCACGGTCAGAATCTGGGCCACCTTGTCGGATCCATATTTGCGCGTAACGTACTGAATCACCTCTTCGCGGCGTTCAATACAGAAGTCGATATCAATATCGGGCATGCTGATGCGGTCGGGGTTCAGAAAGCGCTCAAACAGCAGGTCATAGGGCAAAGGATCCACATCAGTGATGCCCAGGGCGTACGAGACAATGCTGCCGGCGGCTGAGCCGCGACCGGGCCCGACGGCAATGCCGTTTTCGCGGGCGTAGTTCATAAAGTCCCAGACAATCAGAAAGTAAGAGCAAAAGCCCATGCGTTCAATGACGCCCAGCTCAAACTCCGTACGCTCGCGGATCACCTCTGTGATCTCGTCGTAGCGCCACTTGATGCCTTTCCAGGTGCGTTCGCGCAGGTAAGACACCTCGTCGTGCCCGACGGGCACGTCGTACATCGGCAGTTTATAGACCCCGGTTTCGATGATCACATGGCATTTCTCAGCAATTTCGAGGGTATTGCTGAGGGCTTCAGGGATCTCTTTGAACAGTTCCTGCATTTCTTCAGGGCTTTTAAAGTAATACTCGGGCCCGCCGGGGTAGCGGTAGCGGCTGGGGTCGTCGAGGGTTTTGCCGTCGTTGATACAGAGGGTGATTTCGTGCAGAATCGCGTCTTCGCGCTTGAGGTAGTGCACGTCATTGGTGGCCACCACGGGGATATCCAGCTCTTTGCCGATGCGCAGCAGGTCCTGGTTGATCTTGGCCTGCATCTGAATATGGTGGTCCTGCAGCTCTAAGTAATAGTCAAAGCGCTCGCGGTACCAGAGCGCGATCTGCTTGGCGCCGGCATAGTCACCGCTCATCAGCTTGCGGGCGATTTCACCGCCCATGCCGCCGCTCATGGCGATCAGACCTTCGCTGTACTTTTCCAGCAAAGGGTGATCGACGCGTGGCTTGTAATAAAAGCCCTCAATATGCGAAATGCTCACCAGCTTAAGCAGGTTTTCAAAACCCTTGTTGTTTTTAGCGATCAGGGTCAGGCGCTGAATGTCTTCGCCGGAGCGGCGGCCCGAGCGGTGCTGAATGCCCTTGGGCGTGACGTACATTTTGCAGCCCAGCAGGGGCTTGATGCCATTGCTGCGGCAGCGCTTGTAAAAGTCCAGAATGCCGTACATCACGCCGTTATCGGTCAGGGCCAGGGCCGGCATATTGAGTTCTTTGGCCCGGCTGACCAGCTCGTCAATGCGGTTGGTGGCGTCCAGCAGGGAGTACTGGCTGTGCACGTTGCAGTGCACAAAGCTGGCGGTAGCTGCCGGTTCGGCGGTGGATTCTGACATCAGACGGACCTCTTGAAACAGTGCTGTCTGTATTGTAACGGATCCCACCCGACAATTTTTAAGATCGCTTAGCACTTGATCGCTGGATGAAAAACATGTAGAATATGACCGTAAATATATTTTTGGTCATAAGGTCATATTTTAAACATGCCCAAACCCGCCGACGTTGAACAACGCGAAGCCCGCATTCTGGATGCTGCTGCCACCCTGTTTGTACACTACGGTTTTGACAAAACCAGCGTGGCAGACATTGCCCGTGAGGCGGGTATCAGCAAAGGCGCAATTTATCTGCACTTTGAGAGCAAAGAAGCTCTGTTTGAAGCCCTGCTGCTGCGCGAGATGCAAAGCTACGCCGCTGAGTGGCTGGCGCGGGTCGAGGCCGATCCCGCAGGTGGCACCCTGGGTGGCATGTACCGCAACGTGCTGCATGCGCTGAACGCCAGCCCGCTGATGGCTGCGCTGTTTAAACAGGACCGCCGGCTGCT
This sequence comes from Candidatus Sericytochromatia bacterium, assembly GCA_015272195.1. Taxonomy (GTDB): domain Bacteria; phylum Cyanobacteriota; class Sericytochromatia; order UBA7694; family UBA7694; genus JACYMC01. The sequence goes on along the minus strand of JACYMC010000220.1, from coordinate 15,250 downwards.
GGGGGCTTATCTGCGCAACCCGCAGGCCGCACTGCGCAGCCGCACCCACGGTTCCATGCGCCATGAGCTGATTGATTTACTGCAGCAAGCGGGGGCTGTGCGCCAGGAGCTGGACCCGGTGATTGTGGCCCATATCATGAACATGCTGGCTTATGGCCTGGTTGCCATGGATGAGATCATGGATCCGGCAGATATTCCGCCCACGGAGGCTCTGATTGAGGGCATCGCCGATCTGATGGACCGGGCCCTGACGCCGCCTGATGGGGGTGACAGCGCAGCAGGCAAGGCCGTGCTGCAGCAAATTTATAGCCAGGCCCGCCAGCAACTGGCGGACGCTGTACAGAAAGGCCAGAACCATGATTAAAGTCTCTCATTTGCACTACACCTACCCCAAAGCCAGCACCGAAACCCTCAGCGATCTGGGTTTTGAGATTGCCCCCGGCGAAATTTTTGGCTTTCTGGGGCCTTCGGGTTCTGGCAAATCGACCACCCAGAAAATTTTGATGCGCCTGCTGAAAAACTATCAGGGCAGTATTGAGGTGATGGGCCGGGAGCTGCGCGACTGGGGCCAGGATTATTATGCCCGGATTGGGGTCTCTTTTGAGCTGCCCAACCATTATCTCAAGCTCAGTGCGCTTGAAAACCTGCAGTTTTTTGGCGCTTTGTACCCTGACGCGGCGCAGGTGCTGGACCCGTTGACGGTACTGGACTGGGTCGGCCTGGCAGCAGATGCCCATAAATCCGTGCGCGCCTTCAGCAAGGGTATGAAAATCCGCCTGAATCTGGCCCGCAGTCTGCTGCACCAGCCGCGCCTGCTTTTTCTGGACGAACCGACCAGCGGGCTGGACCCTGTGAATGCCAGCAAAGTCAAAGATCTGATTCTGCGCCTTCGCAGTGAGGGTACCACGGTCTTTATCACCACCCACGATATGCTGGTAGCCGACACCCTCTGTGACCGGGTGGGCTTTTTGACCCGTGGGCAGCTGAACGTGCTGGATGCACCGGCCAGCCTCAAAAAACGCTACGGCCAACGCCAGCTGGACGTGGAATACCGCAGTCAGGATCAACAACTGCGGCATCAGACCTTTGCTCTGGACGATCTGGGCAGTAATCCTGACTTTCTGGCCCTGCTGCAGTCGGGCCAGCGTCTGGAGAGCCTGCACTCCCAGGAGACCACTCTTGAAAAGATTTTTATTGAAGTTACCGGGGAGGCCCTGCAGACATGAGGCGTTTTTATGCTGCGTTTGCGCTGGATCTGCGGGTGCAGTGGCGCAATAAACTTTACGCCATCAGCATCTTTTTTGGACTCCTGCTTGGGCTGGTGCTCTCCTGGATCAGCAGCCCGGCTTATCATGCCCTGGCTATTCCCGCGACAGTACTTATGATTGCCGGTGGCTCTACCCTGCTCTATGTGGCCGGTATGATCCTGTTTGAGCAGGATGAAGGCACGCTGCAGGCCCTGAGTGTTTCGCCCCTGACGCCAGCAGAATACCTGGGAGCCAAGGTCCTGAGCCTGAGCTTGCTGGCCTGTCTGGAGGGCCTGCTGCTGCTGGCGGTGGTGTTCTGGATGCATCGCCACAGCCCTGGCCTGCAGGCGCCCGCTGTGCTGCCCTTGCTGGGTGGCCTGCTGGCCATTGGCATGCTGCACACCCTGATTGGCATTATTCTGGTGGTGCGCTTTCAGCGCATTACCGACTTTTTAGTGCCCATGGCGGCGGTGGCGGTGCTGCTGCAAGCACCCCTGCTGTATTTTACCGGCATTCTCGATCACCCCCTGCTGCTGCTGATTCCCAGCGCGGCCCAGACCCTGCTGCTGCGTGGTGCCTTTGCAGCCCTGCAGCCCTGGGAATGGCTCTATGCGATTGCATATACCCTGCTGATGCTGGTACTGCTGGCTTATTGGGCCCGCCGGGCTTTTGTGGCGCACCTGCTGCACAAGGGAGGTTAAAGCATGACCTGGACATGGATCGCGCCGCTTAGCCGCTACGATCTGAAACTGATTGGCCGGGATCGCTTTTTGCTGCTGATGTTTGGCTTTAATTTTATCATGGCCGCGCTGCTGCGCTGGCTCTTGCCCTGGGCCCATCAAACCCTTAGCAGCAAAGGACTGCTGCCCAGCAACAGTCTGCCTTTTTCGCTGGCAGACTGTTACCCGTTGCTGATGGCCTATTTCAGTTTTTTTGAAGGGGCCGTGATCGCTGGCATTATCTTTGGCTTTATGCTGCTGGATGAAAAAGATGAAACTACTCTGCAGGCCCTGCTGGTCACGCCTGTACCGATTCAGCACTATCTGCTTTATCGCATCGGCCTGAGCTATCTGGCGGCCCTGGCCTTTATCTGGGTAATGTATCTGGGTATTGGGCTGGTGCCGCTGGCCCCTGGCCCTTTGCTGCTATTGAGTCTGGGTGGAGCCTTGACCGCGCCCCTGGTGCTGCTCTTTTTTGCCCTGGCGGCTGAAAACAAAGTGCAGGGCTTTGCCATGAGCAAGTTTACAGGCATTGCCGGCTGGGTGATTCTGTTTGGCTGGTTTGTGCCTGAGCCCTGGCAATGGCTGCTGGGGGTTTTTCCACCTTTCTGGATCAGTCAGGCTTACTGGCTCTATCTCGTCCAGTCGCCTCACTGGTGGCTGTGTCTGCTGCCGGGCTTTGGACTGCAGCTGTTGTTGACAGTCGGGCTGCTGTGGTGCTTTCAGCAGCAGGTGTACCAGAACAGCTGAGCTGTTATAATGGGTCTGCTGAAATAAGTCTGCTTGAAGGAGCTCTGGTTTTGAAATATCTTGCACGTACAGGTCTGATGCTGGCCATGGCGGCTTTACTGGCTGCTTGCCCGCAAAAGCGTCCCGGTGATGATTCGCCTTATATGGGCAAAATTGTCTTTACCACCAATCGCGATGGCAATAACGAAATTTATATTATGGACCCCAGTGGAGCTAACGCCGTCAACCTGACCAAAAATGCGTCGGCAGACTATATGCCACGTTGGTCCCGCGACCGCAGCCGGATTGTGTTTACCTCAGAGCGAGACGGCAACCCCGAAGTCTACAGCATGAAGCCTGACGGCTCTGATCTGCAGCGCCTGACCAACCATCCGGGCCGGGACCTCTACCCTGAACTCTCGCCTGATGGCAAATTCCTGAGTTTTACCAGTGATCGCGACGGTCAGGATGAGATCTATGTGCTGAATATCGAAACCAAAGTCCTGCAGAACCTGACCCAGAACAAGGCGGGCGATGCGGTGTCTTCCTGGTCACCCGACGGCGAAAAAATCCTGTTTATTTCTGATCGTGACGGCAACAACGAGCTGTATCTGGTCAACCCGGACGGGACAGGTCTGCAAAACCTCACCCGGCACCCGAAGGCCGGCTATGGCGGCACCTGGTCTGCAGACGGTCAGCAGATTGCTTTTGCTTCAGACCGCGACAGTGAGGCCAATGAAATTTATATCATCGATCGCGACGGTGCCAATCTGCGCCGCATTACCCGCGATGAAATGAGCAAGTTCTGGGCCGTGTTTTCGCGTGACGGTAAACAGCTGCTGCTCTCAGGCCGGCTGGATGAAGCGGTCAAAGAAGGCTATGACCTGTATATCGTCAATCTTGACGGCAAATCCCGCAAAATCACTGCCAACGCTTATGATAACAGCGAGGGTGACTGGTAGCGCCTTATTCCTCTTCGTCCCCGTCGAGCAAACCCTCCAGGCCGTCTTCTTCCAGTAATTCAAAAAAGCTGGTTTCGATGACGGCCTGCATAATGTCTTCATCTTCATCGCCTAAAAAATTGCCCAGGCTCATATACAGTTCTTCATCCTGCAGCATCAGCAGCGAGCGGGCGGCGGTTTTTTGCACCAGCCAGTGGGTGTCATCCAGCGCTTTGCGCAGGTCGCTTTCCACCAGTTCATAGGGCAGTTCACGCAGGCCCATAATCGCACTCAGGCGCGCACCCCAGTCGGGGTCGCTGTTGAGGGTGCCCAGCAAAAAGGGCAGATAGGTTTCGCCCTGCTCACAGCGTGCCAGGGCCACAGCACAGGCCAGTTTGACCCGTGGCATTTCGCTGCTTTCAAAGAGTTTTTCAAGATGCGGCAAAGCGGTCAGACAGCGGCGTTCACCCAAAACCCTGATCACTTCGATCAGCACGCCTTCTTCCTGATCGGCCAGGCCGTCGAGCACCACCCGATCGGCTTCGGGCAGGCCCAGTTTGCCCAGGGCCCGCGCCGCCATGCCGCGCATATTGGGGTCTTCGCTGTTGTGCATGGCATCCACCAGCGGTTCCACCGCCCGGCGATCGCCAATCATGGCCAGGGCCCAGGCCGCCACCTGCTGGGCGGCGGGATCTGCCAGCTGGGCAATCAGGGGCTCGACCGCGCGGGAGTCGCGCAGCTCACCCAGGGCAATGGCCGCTGCGTCTTTGACGTTGGGGCTTTCGTCCTGAAGGGCTTCAATCAGGGCCTGCAGGGCCCGCACGTCCCCAATTTCGGCAAAGGCGCCGGCCACCACTTCGCGGATCTGGGGGTCGGGGTTCTGAAACAGGCGCAGCAGGGCTTCAGACACGCGGGTTTCTTCGGACTTGCCCAGCAGCCAGATCGATTCAATCAGGCCCGGATGACCAGGCTCCTCAACATTTTGCAGGAGGGCTTCCACCACTTCAGCGTCCAGCATATCGAGCAGATGTTTGACGGCTTCTTCGCGCACGCTGTCGCTTTCGTGTCCGAGGAGTTCAAGGTAGAGTTGCTGCAGATCGGTCATAATGCCTCCTTTGAATGGCCCATATCGATAGCGTTCAGGATCCTGTGCCGGGGCTGTTGCCCAGCTGGCAAATCAGCTTAAAATCTGCCGCTGAAACAGGCTGGACGGACAGCCTGGCGCCGCGCCGGATGACCATCAGTTCACTCAGTTCAGGGTGGGCTTTGAGTTCGTCGAGCGGCACAAAACGCTTGAATCTGTCCTGATAGCTGAGCTTGACGGTGATCCAGCGGGGATTGTCGGGGCTGGCTTTGGGATCAAAATAAGGACTTTGTGGGTCAAACTGGCTGGGATCGGCCAGTCCGGTCTGCGCCACGGTGGCGAGGCCAGCCACACCAGGCGGGCGTGCGTTGGAATGGTAAAACAGGACCTGGTCACCCACCTGCATGCTGTCGCGCATCAGGTTGCGGGCCTGGTAGTTGCGTACCCCGTCCCAGATGGTGTGCTGCTCCCGCTCCAGATCGGCAAGGGAATACACATCAGGTTCTGATTTCATCAGCCAGTACTGCATTAAAACTCCGAACAATTGTAGATGATGCGGTAGACACAGAATTCGCTGCGACAGATCACCTTGCATTTTTGCTGCTCCAGCTGACTGTGACAGACCGGACAGTGCTGATGATGGGGCTGGGCTGCTGCCGGTGGCGCGGTCAGCAGAGACCCCAGCCGTTTGAGCGTGGGTGAGGGTGGTTTGTGAGATGGATTCTGCATACGTTTCAGTATACCCGATATATGTTCTGACCGGGCGCTGGCGCGGTGGGCTTGTGTCCGTGCTGGATGAACAGTTAAACTTATGTTAGTCTGCTAGTAAAAAAAGGACATCTCTGTCAACATGAAATCTGTCCGTGTTCTGGCTGTTGCATTTGCGCTTTTGACCGTGCCCCATTTGACTGCGCCTGCTCAGGCCGCTGAGGTGATTTCACAGAACCAGGTCCAGGTGACCTTGCTTGAAAGTGATGCGCCGCTGCTGAACCCCGTTCTGCGTGAGGCTTTGCTGGCTGCCTGGCCAGATTATGTCTTTCGCCCGCTTGCCGCATCAGACGCATCAGATCAGAGCTCGCTCAGCCTGCTGGCCCAACCGGATGCTCCGCCTTTGCTGCTGGTGCCCCGCTGGAGCTGGGGACCCGTTGAACTGAGTGGTCCCCATTACCGCAGCGGCGAAACCGAGACGGACGCCAGCTGGGCCATGCGTGCCGAAGCCCGCCTGAAGCTGACCCTGGAAGTGTACCGCAAAACAGTCACGGGACCTGAGCGCCTCGGTGAAATCAACGACAGCTGGCCCCTGGGTAAAGATATTGTGATCAACCGCATTGACGAGCTGCTGGCCATTGTCAACCAGGCCACGGGTGTGACGGTCGACCTGCAGAACCCCAATCATCAGAAGCTGGTGCTGGACGTTGTCAGGCAGGTGCCCAGTTTTAAAAAACTGGAAGAAACGCCGGCCCCGGAGTACCTTGCTGAGGAATTGCCCGCGCTGCTCAGTCCCGATTATTTTAAGGCGCTGACCAGCGCATTGCAGCAGCAGGGCTGGTTGCAGGCTGCCCCACCCCCTGACAAAACAGTGTCCCCAAAGCCGGAAACCAGCACCCGTGCCACCAGCAATGATCGTCTGGGTTTAAACGTGGTGCTGCGCGGTGGCACAGCACCCCTGTGGCTGAATGGTCAGTTCAGCCAGACCTTTGGCCCGGATCCGGCCGCTTATTTCACCCCTCAGTTTCAGCTGGATCTGGAGTACGAAATCGGCCGCTTGTTTAACTTTCCGGGTTTTTACCTGAGTCTGGGAGGCGGCTCATCGACGCCGATTCAGCAGTCGCTGATGGATCAGGGCGGGGGCGGCCAGTTTCAGCCCATGCCTTCGCCCAGCGCGCTGGCGATTGTGGGGGAGCTGGGCCTGGGCTATCTCTGGAATCTGCATCCATTTCAGATACACTTTGGCCTGCGCGGGGGTATGCTCTACGGCTTGCTGATGGAACCTTTCCCGACCCAGCCGGGCATGACCAGCACCATGAGCTTTGGGGGCGGTGCGCTGGTTGGCGGCCGCTGGAACATTACCCCTAATTTCTTTCTGGGGCTGGATCTGGGGGGGCGTTTTTACAGTCCGGGCTTCTGGGCCAACAGCGGTTTTGGTTTCCCGCAGCCGGTGCAGTTTCCGCCGCTCACAAGTTTTGGGCCGCTGATACAGGTCTCTGCAGGTCTGGCCTTTTAGGCGGAACCCGCCTGTGCCTTTGCACGTCATTATTTAAAACAGCCGCATGAGGCTGACTGGCAGGAGTAACAACAATGCTGAAACGTAAACTGATTTTAGCGGCACTGGGTGTCTGTTTACTGGGTGTGGGCGGGGTGTTTCCTGCCGGGGTTATTGAGCAAGCGACGGCCCAGGCCGCCAGCCAGACACCGCCCACGGTGACAATTGATGCCGTCACGGGTGAGGGCATGAGTTCTGACGCAGCCCGTCTGGATGCCTTTCGCAACGCCATTTCTCAGGCGGTGGGTGTTTTTGTGCGCGCTGATACTACCGTGCAGGATTACGTGACCCAGAGCGACAAGGTGCGAACCAGCTCCCAGGGGTTTATCAAGTCCTTTAAAAAACTGCAGGAGAGCAAGGGACCTGATGGTGTCTTTACGGCGGTTTATCAGGTGGTGGTCTCTACCCAGCCTTTGCAGGCGGATGTGCAGAGCGTGGTCGGCGCTGAGTTTCGCAATGTGGGCCATCCCACGGTGGCGGTGGTGGGCTGGTTTCAGGGCCGTGACCGGGCCGAAACCGAGGTCAACAGCATTGCCGTGGCTGCGTTGAACCGGGCCCTGATCCAGCGCGGCTATAAGGTGCGGGATGCCTCCGAAGTGGCCCGCCTGCGCAAAGAAGACAAAGACATCAGCAAAGCTGCCGGCCTCAGTCAGCCCAACAACTTTGATCAGGTGGCCCAGATGATTGCCAACCGCCTCAAAGCGGATATTTATGTGACCACCTTTGGTTCAGTGGGTCAGGGCAAGGCCAGTGTGGCCACCCGCATGTACAATGCCTATACGGGCCAGATTTTTGGCAGCGAAACCGGTTATGGTACAGTGCGCGGTGGCAATCTGAGCGATCACAAAAAAGCCGTGGATGATGCCATCACCACCAGCATGAAAACGGTGCTGAATCAGGTCTCCAATCATTGGCAGGATGTGCTGACCAACGGCCAGGAGTTTATTGTGGTGCTGGATGGTTTTAAAGAAGCCAAACAGCGCCGCGCTTTCAGTAAAGCACTGGCCGAAGCCACCGGCGTGACCGATGTCAAAACCCTGATGGCTGCGGGTGGACGAGCTGAGTTTTCGGTTTATGCCAGCGCAGAGCCTTTTGACCTTTTTGACGAAATCATTGAACTGGCCGGGGTCCAGGGCCTGAAGTTTGTCAAAGACGAAGCCGTGGTGCGCGGCGGCCGGGCCGTCTTTGTGCTCAGATGAGCCGTCGTCTGCGGGCTGTGCCCGTTCTGCTGGGTCTGATGCTGACGCCTGTTGTGCCGCTGGCACCGGCCATGGCCGATGTAAAGAACCTCAACTACGGTGTGCGTGAGCTGGAAGTCACTGCCGAAGGCGCTGATGCCAATGCAGCCCTGCAGAACTGTGAAATCATGGCGCTGGAGCAGGCCCTGCAGGAGCTGATTCAGACCCCAGCCGAAAAAGAAAAGTATCAGGCGCGGCGCGCAGGCCTTGTGGCGCGCCGGGCGGAGTTTGTCAAGCGCCTGCAGATTGTGGGCAAGGGCACCACTGCGGACGGTGGTCGTTTTTACCGCATCCGCTTTGCGGTGGATCTGGCAAAACTCAGGGCTGAATTGGTCTCTGCCGGGGTCATTTTGAGCCAGCAGGAACTCAAAGAGCAGCTCAATCACCCCACCATTGCCGCCTATTATAACGATCCCCGCGAACAGAGCCCTTATGCTCTCTGGGCTGTAGAGCGCCTGAATAATTACCTGCTGGCCCATCAGTTTAAGGTGATTGACGCCAAAGTCTGGCAAAGTCTGGCCGCTGAAGATGAGCTGCTGCTGCAAAGTCAGGGTTCCGGCCAGCGTCTGGCCCAGGCCATGGCCCAGAAGGCCCGTGCTGAGATTTTTCTGTCGGTGCAGATCGAACCAAAGATAGTGGGCCGCAGCGGTGAGTTTACCTATGTGCAGACGCCAGTCCAGATCAACGCTTATGAAGCTTCTTCGGGGGAACCCTTCATAACCAAAGTCTATCAGCGTCTCAACCGGCAGGGCGAACCTGAGGCCCTGGCCATTCGGGGCAATGTGGATGTGACCGCCAAGGCCGTGATTGAAGAAGCCGTGGCCGGCGCCATGCCGCTGGTGCTGGCGGATCTGACCCGGCACTGGAAAGAAAATCTGGCCCGTGGCAGCCAGTACCGGCTGCGTTTTGAGGGTTTTGACGCCGCCCAGCGCAGCGCGCTGGAGGCCCTGCTGCGGGCCCGCACCAGAGAGCTGAAGACCGCTGCCGACGGCAGCTATCTCGTGCGCACCAGTGGCCAGCTGGCGGATCTGACGGATGCCATCGAAGAATGGTTTGAAGAGACTTACAAACACAGTCTCAAGACCCGCTTTGATTTAGGGCAGGCGGCGTTTTCACGCTGATGGACAGCCAGAACATGGCCGCGCTGGTCAATGTCTCCATGTTTTTGCTGATTCTGTCGGCCCTGCCCTTTCTGGCCTTTGTGGCTTATGTGGTGCTCAACAGTCCGCTGGCCACCCCGCTGGTGCGCTGGCGGGCCGAAAATGCCTTTCGCAAGCAGAATTATGACCTGGCGGCAAAGCTCTATACCCAGCTGCAGCACTGGCAGGAGCATCTGGAAGGCCACGTCTATGCCCGCAAAGCTGCTCAGAGCCTTGAGATGGCCGGCAGTCTGCGCGAAGCACTTGAGCATTATCGTCTGGCCGAAGACTGGCCCAAGGTTGGGCATCTGCTGCAGGAAACCGGCCAAATGGAAGAAGCCAAGGCCGTCTTTCGGGAACACCAGATTTTTGCCCGTCTGGTGCTCTGCTATGAGCTGGAAAATGATTTTTTGCAGGCCGGTCTGCTCTATGAGCAGGAGCTGGACAAGCGGCACAAGGCCGAGCAAAGCTATAAAAAAGCCCTGAACGATAAAGACCCCGAAGTGCGCCTGAGTGCGCAGCTGTATCTCGTGCGCCTTTATCTGGGGTCTGAACGTGCGGAGGAAGCCCGCAGTCTCTATCAGCAGGTGGAGCAGGAGATGAACAGCTCTGTGCAGTTTCAGGAGTTCCCGGAGCTACAGGTTCTGCGCACAACAATCGGCCAGTTGCTGTGAGGCCGGCGGGTAGTCTGCAGCAGCGCTATATAACACGTTATCGCTGTGATCAGCCTCCCAGGCGTTTGCGTGACCCCGTGATTAGCGAAGCGCCGCTGGCTTTGCTGCTGATCACAGGCCCGTTGGAACAGCCCCAGACCCAGCCCTGGCTGCTGACCCTGCGCACGCCGGGTGCCGATTACGAGCTGGCTGCCGGTCTGCTGTTCAGCGAAGGTCTGATTCAGACTGCTTCAGATATTCTCAAAATGAGCTATTGTGTGGGCCCCGATAAATCACAGCAGACCTATAACCAGCTCCAGATTCGATTGCGCCCGGGCCTGCAGCCCGATCTCAGCAGCCAGCAGCGCTGGGGTGCCAGCACCACGGCCTGTGGTCTCTGTGGCAAGGTGGCGCTGGCCCAGCTGATGCAGGAGTTGCCGGTATTGCCGCCAGCGGGTCAGGATTGGCAGGTTTCAGCCGAGGTTTTTTATGCCTTGCTTGAGCGCCTGCGCGCGGCCCAGAAGCTTTTTGCCCGCACTGGTGGCGTGCATGCGGCAGGCTTGTTTGACCGCAGCGGTAAATTGTTGGACCTGGCTGAAGATCTGGGGCGCCACAATGCCCTCGACAAGCTGATCGGTGCGCGCCTGCTGCAGGGTCAGCTGGATTTGCATCAGTGTATTTTGCTGCTCAGCGGTCGCCCCAGTTTTGAAATGATCCAGAAAGCTTTGCGGGCCCGGATTCCCGTGGTGGCTGCCGTGGGAGCTCCCTCCAGTCTGGCCGTGGATCTGGCCCGTGACGGCGGTCAAACATTGCTGGGCTTTTTAAAATCCGATGGCTTTAACCTCTACTGCGGGGCTGAGCGCCTGTGCTGAAACGCTTTGCCTTGCTGGGCTTCTGGGCACTCTGTGGTCTGGGTGGCGCCATGGGCTGGCAGACCTGCAGTCTCAGCAGCCGCCAGCCAGCGGCCTTGCCCGCCAATCTCAAAGCTGACTTGCCCGAAGCCAGACGGGCGGCGGAGCGTCTGGCTGAAACCCTGCGCCTGCAGACGGTGTCTGGCCAAAAGCCTTTTCCAGCCGAAGCCTTTGATCAGCTGCACGCTTTGCTGCCACAGCACTTTCCGGAAACTTTTCGCCGGCTGCAGCCCCGGCGCCTGGGCCACAGCCTGCTGATTCACTGGCCCGGTAGCAAACCGGAGCTGAAGCCCATTCTGCTGGCGGCCCATCTGGACGTGGTGCCGGTGGCAGCACCCGAAAGCTGGACGCATCCCCCCTTTGTTGGCCAGATCAAAGACGGCTATATCTGGGGGCGGGGTGCCCTGGACGATAAAAATTCAGCCTGGGCCATCCTTGAAGCCCTGGAAGCTTTGCTCAAAACCGGTTATCAGCCCCGGCAGGGCTTGTATATTGCCCTGGGTGAAGATGAAGAAACCGGCGGCCGGAACGGGGCGCAGCGTCTGGCTGAACAGCTCAGAGCGGATAGCGTACAGCTGGAGGCCGTGTTAGACGAAGGCCTGGCGATTGTGCCTGGCAGCATGATTGGACTTGAGCCGCCGTTGGCTCTGATTGGGCTGGCCGAAAAGGGCTATCTCAGTGTGCGTCTGCGGGTAACGCAGAGCGGGGGACATGCTTCCATGCCCCCGCGCGAAACGGCGGTGGATATTCTGGCCCGGGCCCTGGTCAGGCTTAACCAAAGCCCCATGCCTGCCCGGCTGGAAGGGCCGGCTGCCCAGTTATTTGATTGGCTGGCCCCTGAAATGCAGGGTCTGAATCGGGTGATCCTGGCCAACCGTCGTCTGTTTGAACCTGTATTGCTGCGCCAGCTGGCGGCCAGGGCCACCACCAACGCTCTGATTCGCACCACGCTTGCCCCAACCCAGCTCAAGGCCAGCCCCAAAGACAACGTTCTGGCCAGTGACGCTGAAGCCGTGATCAATCTGCGCTTGCTGCCCGGCGACGGCCCCGAAGCGGTGATGGCGCATCTCAACGCCACAGTTCAGGATGCGCGGGTTCAGCTGCAGCCGCTCAACGATCTGGCCACGGCAGCGGCCTCAGTCGTTTCCAGCACCGAGAGTGCTTTTTTTGCCCTGCTGGCCCGCAGCATCCGACAGACCTTTGACACGTCGGTGGTGGCGCCCTCGCTGGTGCTGGCCGCCACCGATGCGCGCCACTATGCCCCCCTGGCCGAGAACATCTACCGCTTTATGCCGGTCTACCTGACGGCAGAAGACCTGGAGCGCATTCACGGCAAGGACGAGCGCATCAGCGTGGAAGCCCATGCGCAGGCCATTGCGTTTTATGCCCAGCTGCTCAGCGGGCTTTAGTTATTATTCGTAGAAACCGGCTTGCCGTTGTGCTCATAGGCCCCGATAGTGGGATCTTCCGGAAAGGGATAAATGCCTTCGTCTGAGTAACGCAGGCGACGGCGGATATCCATAAAGTCAAAACCACCGCGCCAGAGGCCACCGTCTACCAGTGGGCTGGTGATCAGCGGAATCAGGCCGTCGTCATCGGTTTTCCAGAGCCCATCCGATCCAATGGGGTTATTGGGATCCTGCAGCTCAGGATCAATATTAAACAGGGAGGTTTTGCTTTCCTGATCGTCCAGGCCAACAGGCTCTGTAAAGCCGGTGGCAGCATCCTGTACCAGCGTGGCCAGGCCTGCCAGATCGGTCGCGCTGTTACGCAGCGTTACGGCACGATCTTCATCGCGCATGACGGTATCGCCCATCAGCAGTGTACTGATCAGTCTCAGGTTGTCGCTGCCGGTCCAGTACAGCCCGGAGCCGCCTTCTGTAGCAGTATTTGACACAAAACTGTTATTGGTGATATCTCGTGTGCGCGTCTCCCAGCTGCTGGTGATAATATAAGCACCGCCACCCTGACGCGCCTGATTTTGCACAAAGAGGTTATCATAATTTTCGAGCCATCCGCCGGTGATGGTATGGTATAACCCGCCACCGTTAAAAGTTGCGCTGTTATTAAAAAACAGATTGCGATGAAACTCCATATACTCTGATCGGCTCCAGAGTGCGCCGCCATCCCCACTCACGCTGTTGCTGAGAAACAGGTTATCAAAAAAGTCGGGGCGGCCAGCTTCCCCACCGTTGGGAACATATACAGCGCCGCCAGAGAGGGCCTGATTGCTTTCGAAGCGGTTGCGCAGAATATCGCCCCCGCCAGCCAGATATATCGCACCGCCGTGTGTGTCAGCCTGGTTATGATGAAAATGGCTATCATGCAGATCCATCCGATCTGCCCCGGCATAAAGCATGCCACCGCCATAAAAAGCTGTGTTATACCTCAGCTCAACACCATATATTGCAGCTGGATCCAGGGCCAGAATACCGCCGCCCTGGTTATTGGTATTGCCTGCTTCCGGAGCTGTACAATCGGGCTCACAAGGTGGCGGCGGCTCACCAGGAGGTCCGGGTAAAAACCCGCCTTCTCCGCCGCCGCCAAGCTGAGGTTCATCACCGTCTGGGTCATTGGCGTTGCCACCCTCAATAATCAAGCCGTCTAAAACCGCCGGGTCAAAATCCAGAATGTCAGTCACCGGATCAGGTGCACGCCCAGTGATTTTTACTACATGGTAGCTGTTATCCTGACGTGAAGCGCTGTCCAGTGAAAGATCGGTCAGGTTATCATTCTGTAGTTGATCGCCACTCAAAATGGTCAGATTGTTTTTGGGATCTCGCTGATTGGCACTGCTTTCAGTGCCTGTAAACCCGCCCAGCAGGGTCACAGCCTTGTTGACCACAAAGCTGGCCTCGCGGTCACCCGTGCCCGGCAGGTAAGTGCCCTGCTGCAGCCAGAGTCCGTCTCCGGCGGCAGCATCTGCCAGTGCCCGGTGCAGGGTGGTGGCATTGGTCCAGGAGTCGCCCAGGGCTTCAGCATCCCCATCGGGTTTGATATACCAGATCTTTTGTACATTAAAGGTTTGAGCCGCTGAAGTTCTGGCTCCCACCTGCACCGTCACGTTATAGTCACCACCGTCGGTCACGTTGGGCACCCGAACCCGCAGCCGGTCAGACTGGGCTTCGAGGACCTCAGCACTAAAGTTATTGACGCCCTGGTTAAAGTTCACCACATTGGTGGCAGCGGTGGTGTGAAAGTTTTCGCCTGTAATTTCAAACTCGCTGTTGCGCGGACCCCGGGTGATGCTGAATTCATTGATCACAGGATCGGCATGGTCCAGGTTAACGGCCGCCCGGTTGAGCGCGTCGCCGGCCACAAAGGTAATGTTTTCGGGCTCAAATAAACCAGAAGTGTAAGTAATGCCCGCTTCGGTGGTAATACTTAGCTCCCAGGTGCCGGGCAGAATGCCCGTGATGTTGACCGGGCCGTTGCCCTGGGTGATCAGGGGACTGGTGGGATCCGCCAGGCGGACGACCACTTTATCGTTGCCGACCAGACCGGTAACGTTAAAACTGTAGCTGGCGGTCTCCTTGATGTATTCAGATCCAGGTGTCAGGTTGGTTTGCAGATCCGATGGGATCTGACCCAGGTTGATCAGCAGGGTGGCCAGGGCGCTTGTTACAAAGCGTGAGGGGTCAACGCCGAAACTGGTCCCATTCCAGTTCATCACATTATTGAGAATGGTCTGCAGTTCGTTCAGATCCAGCTGGTTGAGCAAATCAGGCCGTGCTGTGGTGATCTGACTGATCACTTCGGCCAGCGGAATGCTGCGGCGATTGATTTCAATCGTGACAGTGCCAGAGGATGTTGATGAATACACGGCTTTGGCATAGGCCACGGCCACAGGGTTGCGGCCAATATCGTAAAACTGGGCCGTGATCACCCGGTACGGGCCCCGGGGAATATTGCCAATGCTCACCGGTGGAATTGCGCCAACGATGTTGATGAAGTGATCCGGATCTGTGCTGGTGGCATAAATGGGGTTGCTGATACCAGGCCCCGTGACCCAGATGCGCACGTATTGCAGCGTGCTGGTATCCAGGGCCTGGGTTTTAAAGCCCTGTCCCAGGCTGAAAGTGAGGCGATCATGCTGGCCCTCCTGCTGCAGCTCCGCCTGCAGCGGCGTGGTCTCAGCTGGTTTGGGGCTCAGCTCAGGCGCTGTCACAGCAGGGCTTTGCTGAGCGGGACGCACTGCACTGGTCTGGGCCGGTGGCAGATTGTTCTGACAGGCCATCAGACCGGTACTCAGACTCAGGGTTAATCCTAATCAATGGTCCGGACATTTTTGAGGTTGGTTTGAGGGAGTTGGGACATCTCAGTTAG
>JACYMC010000165.1 GCA_015272195.1 Candidatus Sericytochromatia bacterium | reverse complement strand
TGACTTTAATTTAAACCATTTCATGCTCTTTTCCAAGAGGGGGGTGAATGGATACCATTTGCATCTACCGGGCAAAGGGCTGGGGCTGTATATGTCACGGGTTCAGGCCGAAACCCTTCAGGGCACTCTGGAACTGAGCCACAGCAGTCCAGAAGGCTCGTGCTTTTCGCTGATTCTGCCTTCAGGGCCTAAAACACACTGATAAACCCGCCGTAGAACTCCACGGGGCGTTGGGTCAGATAGTTGCTGCCACTGCCCAGCAGGGCCTTGCCGGCGCCAAAATAGAGCTGAAAGGGGTTGCGGCGGTTGAGGATCACGTCGCTGCGCAGCTCCAGGCCGCTGCCAATGTGCGGAAAGGCCCCGCGCTGCGCCGGGTACCAGGCATCCCCGATATCCACATACGCCGCCAGCTCCAGGTTTTTGAGGTAATGATCGCCCAGATTCAGGTACAGACCCGGTATCAGCGGCACGCGGTACTCGATGTTGCTGGCCAGCATCAGCGGACCTTGCAGTTCAGCCAGACGAAAGCCCCGCAGCGGGATAATATTCTGAAAGTTGAGCACCAGCAGATTGTTGAGCGGGGGCCCGCCCAGGAGGGCCGGGCGGGTTTCCCCGGTCATGGCCGATCCAGCCACATAATAAGCCAGGGTCTGGTTGCCCCAGGTCGGAATATATTGGCGCCACTCAGCGTTGCTGGCAATAAAGCTGTACTCTGAGCCCCAGAGCCAGCTGCCGCCGGATAGGTTCAGGGAATAGCTGTAGCCCTCTTTGCGACCGCGGGCCTGATTATCGCTGAAGCTCAGGCTCAGGCTGTTGTTAAAACCTTCGCGCAGCTGACGCTGGCTGATAGTACCGTTGAGTTCAGTGGTGAGATTACTCTGGCGGCTGATATTCAGCTCCAGCGTGGCAAAGCGGGCCACGCGGGTGGCGGCCGTATCGCCAGACCCTTCATTAAACAGCGGGCGGGCCGCAAACAAAGACAGACTTTGATCGCGCTGAATAAAAAACTGAGAACCGTCGGTGGTAAAAGACAGGGTGGGCATGTCACCGATTTCAATGCCAAAGCTGGTATCAAACATGCGGTTGATGTAAGCGGTATTAAAGCCAATGCGCTGGGACCCAATGCCGTAGAGCAGCAACAGGCTGAGGGCCTGCTGATCCAGCAGATCGCTGAACTGGGCCAGAAAGCCAATTTGATCACTGACCTCATCCCGGCCAATCACAGGCACAAAGAGATCGGGTGCCAGCCAGGGAATATAGTTTTGGGGGCTAAAGTCCAGCTTGTCTGAGAGCGGCGGCAAGAAGGGTGGCGGCAACAGGGTCTGTGTTTCTGGAAAACTTTCAGGATACTGCTCATAGGCTTTGAGATGCTGCAACGGCACTTGCTCCAGGCTGGTGCCGTAGGCATGGTGGCGCACAAAGTGCAGCTGCTGGCCGTCAGGGCTCAGGCCGGGGGTGTCCAGCCCGCTGTAAACTTGGCTGAGGCGCATCATCTGCTTGTTGTTCAGCTCCAACCGATGCAAATCGGCAAATCCGGTGCGGGTCGAAATAAAATAGAGGCTTTGCCCATCAGCTGCCCAGACCGGCTGCCGATCCATCTGGCCCTGACCGGGGCGTGTCAGCAGACGGGCTTCGGTGCTGCCGGGCGCACCCTCCAGAGACTTCAGCATCAGGTGGGTCATGCCGTCGGTGAGATGGCTTTCAAAGGCCAGCTGCTGGCCATCGGGGCTGACGGCCAAAGCCCGCAGCTGCTGATTGTCTGCTGCGCTGTAGAGCCGCTCCATGCGCTCGCCGGTGTGGGCATCGTAGCGATCAATGTGGTCGCGGCCATCGCTTTCGGTGACGGCCAATATACTTTGGCCATCGGGCAGCCAGGCCGCGGAGTGGGTGCTATGTGCCGGATCCAGCTCGACAGCTGTGCCATCAGCCTGCAGGCTGTCGTTGACCACTTTGAGGGCCTGAACCTGCACTTTGAACGTGCTGTTGCCGTTGGCGTTGGGCTTCAAAGTAGTATAGGCCAGAGCTTTGCTGTCCGGGCGCCAGGCAAAATCCAGCGCTTGTCGGCTCAGTTCATGCCCGATTTTTTTTGCGGGTTCTGGCTCATGATCGGCGCTGTCCTGACCGTGTCGATGGCGCAGGTTGCTGAGCAGTGAGCTGTCTGATGTTTCAGTCGGCGCTGTTGCAGGCGTGTCGGCTTTGTTTTGATGGGCTTTGACGCTCTGGCCGTAATCACTGAGAGTGCTGGCTGAGGCCAGATAAAGTGGCAGCAGGCCGTAGATATAGCCACGCACGGTCGGGTAGCCGCTGCCCAGTTGATAGGCCCACCATTTGCCGTCAGGCGAGGCTTTGGGCTGATACCAGGTCTGGCCTTTTTGATAGGGTATCCGGCTCTTGGCTGTGGGCAGGCTGGCCTGGCGGTGCTGGATATGTTCTGCTGCCACGCGGGCCTGGTGATCGCGCCATTCGGCTTCCAGTTGCAGCAGGGGTTTGCCAAAAGTCAGGGCAATGGCCTGTTCAAAAGAAATGTTCTGATGCTGGTAGTTGGCCAGCAGTTCTTTGAGCAAGTGATGGCCGTAGGTGTCAAACAGGTAACGGACCAGGGCATAGCCTTCGTTATAACCGTCGCCGCCGCGTTCGCCCAGCAGAATAAAGGCGTTGCGGGCTGCCGGTGTCAGCAGGGAGTCTTCCAGCACATGCATACGCAGCATGCGATCCATTTCGGGGGCCCAGTATTCGGCTTCGTACTGGGCCAGGCCTTCGGCAAACCAGGAAGGTAGGCCGGCAGACTTGATCAGACGTGAGAGGGCCGTGGGGGTTTCAACGGCTAAAAAGTTGAGAATATGCGTGAGCTCATGCAGTAAAAAGCGCCGTAGGCCAATGGTGGGTTCCAGGGCAAAACGGGGATCCAGCACAATGCGGGTGCGCAGCGGCTCAGCATAGCCATTCCAGAATTGATCTTCGGTGATAATCAGCGGGATTTTATGGGGCAGGCTAACCCCCAGGTCAGCTGTCAGGCGCGCCAGACCGGCTTCGCTCACTTCGGCAGCCTGGCGGGCAAAATTAGCAAAACCCTGGTAATAATGCACCTGAAAGTGGGGCGTTTCAAAAGACTGCCACTGCCGCTCCGGGTGGTTGACGCCGGGCCCGATAATATCAGACACCTGGCTCTGCAGGCGGGCCTGTGCAGAAGCTGGTATCAGGACCAGACTGAGGCTGAGAAGGGTACAAAAAAGGCTGCGATGTCTATTCATAGAATCGTATTATACCTGCAGCAGACACAGTCTGAAAGTCTGCTGCCGCCGATCCAGTGTTTCAGGCCCCGGCTTTAACCCCGGCCCTGACTGACCAGGGCAAAGAGACTGTTGAGACTCTGTTGCTGCGTTTGCAGTCTGGAAACGGTTCGCTCCAGGGCGGTAAACTGGTTTTCGAGCAGGATCTGTTTTTTCTCCAGGCGTTGCTCCATGGTTTGAATCCGGGTGTCGAGGCTGCGCATCTGCCGGGTGTTGCTGCGCTGCTTTTCGTTAAGCACGCCCGTGACGCTGCTCAGACCGTTGAGGTAGTCTTTAAGGCGGCTCATCACCCCCGTACTGCCGGTGCTGGTGTCTTCAGCCCCCAGCAGCTGTGCCACGCGGGTGGGGTTGTTTTCCATCACATTGCGCAGTTTGGCAACGTCCAGCTGCAGTTCTGAGGTGGTGCCCGGTACGGCGCCAATGGCGCCTGTATTGATGCCCAGCTCACTCAGATTGCCCAGGCCTGTGCCACCCTGCAGGCCGCTGACGCTTTCAAACAGGGTCTGCTGCAAGCGGTTGCGAATGGAACCAATGGTGCTGTCGGCCAGAAAGATGCCTTTCTGGCGGGTTTCTGGGTTAAAATTACGCAGTTCATCAATATATTTGGTGACGGCATTAAACTGGGTGACAAAATTCTGGACTTTTTCAATGGCCAGATCCGTATCAGCACTGACGTTGACTTCAACCGGACTGCCGGGAGCTGCCTCTTTGAGGTCCAGCAAAACGCCGCTTAAACCGTCGGCGGTCAGGCCTGTGTTCTTGTTGAAGAACTGAATCGGGCCGCCATCCACGCGAAGCTGGGCACTCTGCCCCGCAGCAATCGAGTCAGGCGCTTTAAGACCCAGGGCATCTGCAAAATTGCCCGTATCACTCAAAAAGATGCCCGTCGGACCCAGATCCTGATTGGTCAGGGTCAGCTGGCCCCCGTTGAGATTGCTGAACTTGGCCGTCACACCCGCGTTGGCCTCGTTGATACGGTTAATAATGCTGTTGAGGCTGTCCTGGCTGGCATCGTAGCTGATGGTGGCGCCGTTGATCGTCAGGGTGCCACTGCCAACGGGCAGGGCCAGGTTGGTCTGACCCGCGGAGTTGTCGAGTCGGAGATCACTGCGCACGCTGTTCACGGCATCGCTGCTTTGCAGGCGGTCGTTGACGCTGTCATAGCTGGCGGTATCCAGTTTAAATGCAGATAAAAAATTGCTGCTGCCTTTGCTCACCGCAATCGGAGCTGCTGAGCTTAACTCCACTACCAGACCGCCTTTGCTGCTGTCGGTGCGCAACTGGCCGGTCACAGCACCGCCGGTGGCGGTGTTGATTTTGGCAAAAATATCGGTCAGGGTATCGCTGGAGAGAATGCTGACATTCTGGCCGTTGACCGAAAAGGTGCCGGCGCTCAGGTTGCTGCTCAGGCGGTTGGCGGCATTGATCTGTGTCAGATTGAGTCCCGAAAAATCACTGGCGTCAGCCACACCGCCAATCCCGTTGCCCTGGGTGGCGTCGGTTCCCGTGCGCAGCACAGAAGCGCTGGCGCGCTGCAGAATTTCGACCGAAAAAGTACCGGTCTGGGCGTTGGCATTGGCGGTTGCCAGCAGTTGGTCGCTGTTGCTGCTGCTGGCTTTGCGGCCGCGCACATTGCCCAGCTGGGTCAGCTCAAAAGCGGCGCTTTCAAGGGCTGAAATGCGGGTGTTGAGGGTGCGGTAGGCTTCGTTTTGTTGCTCCAGCCGGCTGCGCTGGGTGTTGAGCAGGCCCAGTGGCCGGCTTTCAAGCGTCATCAGCTGCTGGATGATACTCTGTGAATCCAGACCTGAAGCGAGTCCGCCAAAAGAAATGTTGCCCATTATGAACCTCCCTGTTCACATGCCAAAGCGTTTGCCTTTATCATAACCGATCTGGTCAGGAATTTAAATATCAAGACCGGCAATGCCGTGACTGAAGATGCCCGGCAGGGTACAATGACGGCATGCAAACAGACAGACATTTATTACAGAATCAACAGGTGTTTCAGGACTTTAGTCCTGCAGACATTGAGATTTTGCAGGGTTTTTTAAAGCCTGTGAACTTTGCCGCACAGGTGGTGGTGCTGCAGCAGGGCCATTCCGAACGCAACATGTTTTTTCTGCTGACGGGTCAGGCTGAACTGTGCCGTCATGGTTTATCGTTGGGCTTACTCGAAAGTGGGCAGTATTTTGGTGAGCTGGCGCTGATTGCGGGTCGACCCCGTTCAGCCTCAGTCAAAGCTTTGACGCCCCTGCACACCCTCTGCCTCGACCTGCCGGCGTTTGAAGCGCTGCAGGAACAGTATCCCCGTCTGGCTTTGCGCCTTCAGAGTGCGCTGATTGCACGTCTGGGATTGCAGCTGAATCATATGACCGATAATTACGGTAAATTATTGCAGGAGCGCTCTTTGCCCCGTCAGCAGCTGATTCAGGTGACTTTGCCCACAGAGCAGCGCAGGGTCACTACCGGGGTTCTGGCGGGTGATGTGCTTCCGGCCAGCTACCAGGATGCGCCGGTGGTGGCGGCACTTTTAAATCGCAAACTGGTCAGTCTCAACACCCCCCTGATGAGTGATCTGCAACTGGCCCCGCTGACGACCCTGGACTGGGAGGGGGATCGGGTCTACCGCCACAGCGTCAGCCTGCTGATGCTGGAGGCGGCGTATCGCCTGCAACCTGATATCAAATTGCAAAGCATGCTTTCAGTCGGCCATTTACACTGGTTTTCGTCTAATAGGCCTGTGTCCGACCTGTTACCGGATCTGATGGCTGAAATCACCGCTCTGTGCGCGCGCCGGGTCATTTTTCGTCATGAGCAATGGGCGATTGAGGAGGCCATGCGCTACTTTGAGCAGAATCAGCGTCCGGAAGTCCTTGATTTGCTGGCAGGTACCCATAACAGCACCGTATCACTGGCCAGCTGTGGCGATTATTATGTGCTGAGTACGGGGCCGCTGGTACCTGACAGCGGCTATATTCAGCCCCCCGTGCTGCATGCCCGTCCCGATGGTCTGGTGCTTCAGACTTCAGCTGCGGCTCCGCCGGTGGAGCAGTTGGAAGCCTATGCTCAGGTGATGGCAGAGCACGTGCGCTGGCAGCATTCCCTGGGTATTCAAAGCGTGGGGGCTTTTAATCAGGCCTGCCTTGACAGCCGGATTGACCAGTTGATTCGCGTGGCCGAAGGCTTTCACGAAAAGCGTCTGGGCCAGATTGCAGATGCTATTACGGCAAGCCAGGGTCAGCTGCGGGTGATCTGTATTGCCGGGCCTTCTTCTTCAGGCAAAAGCACTTTTATTCAGCGTCTGTCCACCCAGCTGATGGTCAATGGGCTCGAACCGCTGACCCTGTCGCTGGACGATTATTACCGCAACCGCGACGAAACCCCACGCGATGCCGACGGTGAACTGGACTTTGAGTGCCTGGAAGCACTTAACCTGCCGCTGCTGCATCAGCATCTGCGTGCCCTGCTGGCAGGCGATGCGGTGGCGACCGCCCGTTTTGACTTCATTCAGGGGCGCAGCCAGCCTGAGGGGGGGGGCGTGCTGCAGCTTAAGCCGCAGAGCATTCTGCTGCTGGAGGGGATTCATGGTCTGAATCCGGCTTTGCTGGATGCACAGGTGCCTGAAGAGCGTCTGTTCCGGATTTTTATCCAGCCCATGGTGTCGCTGGCGCTGGATAGCAATATGCGGATTAACCCTTCGGATTTGCGTCTGTTGCGCCGCATTGTGCGTGACCGCCACCAGCGGGCCACGGCAGCGGCTGACAGCATTCTGCGCTGGAAATCAGTCCGGCAGGGTGAGCAAAAGTATATTTTTCCTTTTGTCAAAGAAGCCCACGTGATCTTTGACAGCGCCCTGATTTATGAACTGGGCGTGCTCAAAATTTATGCGGAGCGCTATTTGCTGGAGGTGCCACGGGCTCACCCTGCTTTTGCCACGGCCTCTCGTCTCTTGCAATTGCTGCGCCTGTTTGTCTCTTTGTATCCCAACGCGGTACCCCCCACTTCTATTTTGCGTGAGTTTGTGCATGTTTCAGGGGTCTGATACAGCTCCCCGTGAAATGAAATCTCTGTGCCAAGCCTGCCGCTTGCAATTGCTGTTATACTGCTTATCCATCTGACCCGATGCAATCTGTCAGGAGTCTTTATAGTCTTGTGAATCAACGCGTTTTTTTTCCTTCACTGCTTTTTGTGCTCTGCTGTCTGCTGATCAGTATGCTCAGCGCCTGTCCGCAGGAGGCCCAGCCGCCGGCGGATACAGCTTCAGAACAACGCCCCCTGCGCATGGGTTTTATTCCTTCTGAAAACATGGCTGAAATCCAGCGCAATGCCCAGCCCCTGGTCGATCAGCTCAGCGCGGCTCTGGGGCAGGAGGTTCAGGCTTTTATTGCCAATGACTATACGGGTGTGGTTGAAGCCTTTCGCAACGATAAACTTGACTTTGCTTTTCTGAGTCCAGCCTCTTATGTTATGGCCCAGCGAGAGGCCGATGTGCGTGTTATTCTGCGTACCCAGCGGGGTGAAGCCCCTTTTTATCATGCCGTCATTTTTACCCACAAAGACAGCGGGATCACCTCTCTGGCTCAGCTCAAGGGCAAAACCTTTGCTTTTGGCGATAATCTTTCTACGGCAGGCTATATTTTTCCGCTGAAAATGTTACGTGCAGCCGGTCTGAACCCTGACACGGACTTTGAAAATATGCTTTTTTCAGGCAGTCACGATGCCACTGTTTTTGCCGTTCACAATCAAAAAGTGACGGCTGGCGCAACCTATGCCAACGATCCCAAAGGGGATGATGCGGCCTGGAAACATATGCTGAAGCCGGAGCAGGCCGCTGATATTCGTGTGCTATCGGTATCCGAACCTATTCCGGCAGATAACCTCTGCGTACATCCCAAACTGGACGCCGCGCTGGTTGAAAAAATCAGTGCCTTTTTTCTGGCCCTCGAAAACGAGGCTTCAGGGCGCGAGCTGATGCATAACCTCTATCATATTGACCGCTTTGTGCCTGCCAGCGATGCCGATTATGCCGGTGTCCGTGAAGCTTTTGCTGAAGCGGGTATTCAGATGCAGCAGAAAGCCCCGCAGTGATATGAAGTCCACGTCTCAGCCGGATTTTTTGCGGATTCGGGATTTGCGCAAGGCCTATATTCCCGAACAGCCTATTTTGCGGGGGATCAGTCTGGATATTCCGCGCGGACAGTTGGTTGGCCTGATTGGTCTGAGTGGTGCCGGCAAATCTACTTTTTTGCGCTGTCTCAATCGTCTGGTGGATGCCAGCAGTGGCCAGATTGAAGTGCCCCGCGAGACTTTTGCGTCTCAGGCCGTGCCCGATGTCTGGGTGGATATCAACACCCTGCGAGGGGCGGAGTTAAGGGCCTGGCGCCGCAAAACAGGGATGATTTTTCAGCAGTTCAATATCGTCAAGCGCCTCTCAGTGATTCAAAATGTACTTTCGGGTCACCTGGGCTATGTGGGTACGCTGCCCGGTGCCATGCGCCTGTTTAAACCTGAAGTACATGAGCAGGCCCTGATCAACCTGGAACGGGTGGGAATGCTGAAGCATGCCTATAAACGCGCTGACGCGCTCAGCGGCGGTGAACAGCAGCGGGTCGCTATTGCCCGGACCCTGATGCAGAAGCCGCGTCTGATTCTGGCTGATGAGCCTGTGGCCAGTCTCGACCCCAAGCTTGCTGAAACTGTGCTGGATATTTTGCAGCGGGTAGCCCGCGAAGACGGCATTACGACCTTGATCAGCCTGCATACCCTGGAGCTGACCCGGCGCTATGCAGACCGGGTGATTGGGCTGGCTCAGGGAGAAGTTGCCTTTGACGATTTGCCGGTCAATCTCAGCCCTGAAGTGGTCAATACGATCTATCAGCGCTACCAGGAGCAGACTGTATGAGCGTGTCTTCCTCGCGCTGGCAGCGTACGGGTGAGCTGCGCGAGCAGGTACTCAGGGATGCGCCTGCCCCGCCCCGTCGCAAAGGCAGGTGGTTTCTTTCTTTGCTGGTGAGTCTGCTGGTGCTGTTCTGGGCTTTTGATGGTGCCAATTTTCATCTGCGCGAGCTGGTGAAAGAATCACCAAAAATTCTGCAGACGATCAGCCGGATGCTGCCGCCAGATTTCAGTCGGGTGCAACAAATTAAGTCCTATTCTTTGCCCGAAAGCTTAAGCTGGGCTGAGCTGATTTTACCCCTGCCGCTGCAAAGCGGCGAAGGGGCTGAACGGGCTGAAAAGATTCAGGCCAAACGCCGCTGGTGGAACAATGTTTTTCCCAATACCATCATTGGTGCGACGATTCAGACCATTCAGATGGCGCTGACGGGGACCGTGCTGGCCACCATTTTTGCTTTTCCCCTGGCTTTTCTGGCTGCGGCCAATACATCACCCCACCCGCTGGTTTACAGGCTCACCCGCTTTGTGATCAATTTTTTACGCACCATCCCTGATTTGGCTTTGGGCCTGATCTTTGTGGCTGCGGTGGGTCTGGGACCTTTTGCCGGAACGCTGGCTCTGGCGATGCATACCATGACTGTACTGACAAAATTGCTGTCAGAATCCATTGAAAACATCGATCCGGGGGTGGTAGAAGCCATTCGGGCCACAGGCGCTACCTATTTGCAGACGGTCTCTTTTGCGGTCTTGCCCCAGATGCTCCCGGATCTGATTTCTTTTACACTGTACCGCTTTGAAACCAATATCCGGGCGGCTTCGGTGCTCGGTCTGATTGGGGCTGGGGGGATTGGGCATTTGCTCAGCTCTTCGTTTAAACTGTTTCAGTACCAGGAAGCGGCCACGATTGTGCTGATTCTGATTGTGTTGGTGATGCTGGTCGACAGTCTCAGCGCCCGGCTGCGGAGGTGGGTAATTTAAACAGAGGAATGCGCCCTGCCACAGTGGGCTCGCGAAAAACTTCATGTTATAATTTCAGGAACTCTTGAGGAACTCTGGGCCCATGCAGAAAAAAAGACACCGATGATCACAAATCAAAAACCGCCAGAAAATGAAGGAAACAAAGGAGCTTCTACAATGCAGAGAGGGGTTTCACCTCGTATTCAAGAACTCAAAGCATGGATGGTTGGCATCTGCTTGCTGACCTTTCCCCTGCTAAAAAGCCAGGCCGAAACAGAAGCCGCAGCGCAGGCCAGCAGTGGCCCGCCGATGGTCCTGATTCTGGTTGCCGTTGTGGCTGTGGTTGCGATCGTCGCAGGTGTGATGGTCATGAAAGGCAAGG
Source organism: Candidatus Sericytochromatia bacterium (assembly GCA_015272195.1). Classification (GTDB taxonomy): domain Bacteria; phylum Cyanobacteriota; class Sericytochromatia; order UBA7694; family UBA7694; genus JACYMC01. The sequence continues at coordinate 22,337 of JACYMC010000165.1, read as the reverse complement.
GAGGAGGGCAAACCAAGAAAAAATCTCCCGCCCAGAAGCGGCCTGCCGGCAATAAAAGTGCGCCTTCCCCCCTGCGAAAAGCACCGCCCTCTCCTATCAGCCCACCCAAAAAACCTTTAACACCACCGCCAGCTGCTTTTGCACCACCCCCTGCACCCGCTGCGCCACCCCCTGCGCCTGCCGCTCCGCCGCCGGCTCCGGCTCCTGCAGCATCTTTTGACGCTGCGGGCCTGGATTCAGCGCTGGGCTCCCTGCTGGATGAACAGCCAGCAGCCCCTGCACCAGCCCCCGCAGCAGCGCCTGCCGCTGACAGCAATATGTTTGATGCGGGGCAGCTCGACAACGCACTGGATGATCTTTTTGGCGATGCGCCCGCGCCGGCTGCTGCTCCTTCAGCCCCTGCGCCCGCGGCGCCTGCCGCTGACAGCGGTATGTTTGACGCCGGTCAGCTCGACAATGCACTGGATGATCTCTTTGGTGATGCGCCTGCGCCTGCCGCCCCTCCTGCAGCGCCTGCAGCAGAGGCTGCGCCTGCACCCGCTTCAGGGGGTGGACTGTTTGACTCTGATGGCCTGGACTCCGCTCTGGACAATCTGTTTGGTGAGGAAGAGCCCGTGCCGGCGCCGGCGCCGGCTGCTGCAGCGCCTGCCCCGGCCAGTGGTGGCGGCATGTTTGACGATGGGAGCCTGGATTCTGCTCTGGATGACCTCTTTGGAGATGCGCCAGCGCCAGCTGCCGCCCCTGCGCCGGCTGCCGCGCCTCCCAGCGGTGGTGGCATGTTTGATGAGGGTGGCCTGGACTCCGCTCTGGATGACCTCTTTGGTGATGCGCCAGCGCCTGTCGCCTCTCCCGCGCCCGCCGCAGCGCCTTCCAGCGGCGGTGGCATGTTTGATGAGGGTGGTCTGGATTCCGCGTTGGATAATCTCTTTGGCGATGCGCCAACACCTGCAGCGGCGCCTGCACCTGCCGCCGCAGCGCCCAGCGGTGGCGGCATGTTTGATGCCGGTGGCCTGGATAATGCCCTGGACGACCTTTTTTCTGAAGGTGGCGCGCCTGCGGCAGCGCCTGCACCTGTGGCCGCAGCGCCCAGCGGTGGCGGCATGTTTGAGGCAGGCGGCCTGGACAGCGCCCTGGATGATCTCTTCGCTGAAGGCGCCCCGGCCCCTGCTGCAGCTGCGCCAGCGGCGGGTGTTGGCAACCTGGGCAATGTTAGCTTTGATGATCTCAAAGCAGAAGCCCCGGCTGCAGAAGCACCAGCGGCCTCCTTTTCAACCGATAGCATTGGCTCTGATTTCCTGGCCAGCTTCCGCCTGGATGACAGTAAATCTTCTGCGCCTGAAGCTAAAAAAGACCGGCCTAAACACAGCAAAGATGGTCTGGCTCCCATGAGCAAAATGCTGGTGGATCAGAGCACGCTGGAGGATATCATCCGTCGTGCCGAAAAGCTGGGCTCCAAGGGCCTCACGACAACTCAGGTTATTCTGGCCGCTCAGGGTCAGAGCTTTGATGAACTGCTGAAAGAAGTCAATGAAGTGCCCGGTGTGATCGGCACGCTGATTGTGGGTAATGATGGTCTGGTGATTGCCAATACCATGCCCGAAGACATCGATAAAGAAATCGTGGGTGCTTTGACCTCCTCGATTTACCTGAACCTCGATGTGCAGGTCAAACAGATGAAGCGAGGCGCCATGCGCCGGCTGGTACTGCAAACCGAAATGGGCTACACCATTCTTTCCACCCTTGAAATGGGGACGCTGGTCGTCTTCAGCGACGCCAGCCCGGAGTTCAGCTTAAATAAATTACTGGCAGCCGTGATTGCCATGAGCGGGAGACAATAAAACAATGGCTGATTATCAGAACATTATTTCAACCATTCAGCAGACAGCGGGTGTTTCAGGTGTTGCTGTTGTCGATGCCAACGGTGCCAGCCTGCAAAGTGCCATGCCTGCCGACGCCACAACCGATCTGGGGCAGGTCGCCCGCTCGGTGTACGGCAATATTGCCGTACAGATCAAGCGCATGCAGCGGGGCAACCTGCAGCGCCTTGTGCTTGAAACAGAACAGGGTGTTACTTTATTATCAGGATTGGCGGGTGGCGAACTGCTGATCGTTTTTGTTGACGTCTCAGAAGGCTTTAATCTGGCCCAGTTGATTGAAACCGCTTCGCGTTTTTAGCCTTCCAGGGGGAAGCTTAGTCATCCAGAAAAGATAGAGGGTAGTAATCAATATATATGGCTCTTGTTAGAAAGCGTTTGGGGGAAATTCTGCTGGAAGCCGGCATGATTTCAGAGGAGCAACTTGGTGAAGCATTAACCAAGCAAAAAGGCTCTAATAAATCCTTGGGTCAGATTCTGATCGATTCCAAGTTTGTCACGGAAAGCAATATCAAGGATGCCCTGGAACTGCAGTTTGGCATCAGCTATGTGAATGTGCGGACCATTAAGCTCACCCCTGAGCTGGCCACCCTGATTCCTGAAAACCTGATTCGTCAGCGCATGCTGCTGCCGATCAGTTTTTCAGGTAATCAGCTGACGATCGCCATGGTCAATCCGCAGGACCTGCCGGCCATCGATGATGTGCGCATGGCGGTCAGTAAAAAAATTGGTAAAAGCGTCAACGTTCGGGCGGTCGTGATCACCGAAGATGACTTTTTTGCCTTTATCAATGAGCAGCTTGACGCCCTTAAAGCGGAGGCAGCTCCGGCTGAAGCTGCTAAAAAGAAACCCGTGGGCATTTCGGTTGAAGACGATCACGACACACTCGATATCGTCGATGAAATGGACATCGAAGAAATCGATGACGACGAGGATTACGACGATTCTGATGCGGGTGCGGCTCCGATTGTGCGCCTGGCCAACGCCATTCTGGCCAACGCTATCAAGCGTGGCGTCAGCGATATCCATATTGAGCCCCAGGAGCTGCAGCTGCGTCTGCGCTACCGCATTGACGGTGTGCTGCACGTTGAGCCCCCACTGCCCAAACGCATTGCGGGTTCGCTGGCTTCGCGCTTTAAAATCATGACCGATCTGAATATTGCTGAAAAGCGTCTGCCTCAGGATGGCCGTCTGCGCCGCCGGATTGGGGGGCGCAATATTGACTTTCGTGTGTCGACCCTGCCGTCAAAGTTTGGCGAAAAGATCGTTATGCGTATTCTGGATAACTCCAATACCCAGCTGGGTCTGGATATCCTGTTCCAGTATCCAGAACTGCTGAATAAAGTGCGTGAGCTGGTCCAGCGTCCTTACGGGATTATTTTTGTCTGTGGTCCGACAGGCTCAGGTAAAACCACCTCCCTCTATTCCATTCTGGCGGAGCGCAACACCCCTGATGTGAATATTTCAACGGCCGAAGATCCGATTGAATATGATTTGGCCGGGATTACGCAAACCCAGGCTGAACCCAAAATTGGCCTGACCTTTGCCCGTATTCTGAAGGCCTTTTTGCGTCAGGATCCGGATATCATGCTGATCGGTGAGACCCGCGACAAGGAGTTGGCGCATATCGCGATTGAGTCCGCCCTGACGGGCCACCTGGTGTTTACCTCGCTGCATACCAACGATGCACCCGGGGCCATCACCCGCCTGCAGGAAATGCATCTGGACGGATTTTTGATTGCCTCCTCGACCATTATGGTACTGGCCCAACGTCTGGTGCGCCGCTTATGCAGTTGTAAAGTTGAGTATGAGCCCGAAGAATCTCTGTTGAAATATGTGCGCTACCCGTTTAAAAACTCTGATGGCAGCCCGGTCAAAGTGTTCAAGCACAATCCTGAGGGCTGTGAAAAATGCGGCGGATCTGGATATAAAGGCCGTCTGGGTGTTTATGAACTGATGGTGATCAATGACGAGTTGCGTGAAATTATCAACCGCAGTGCCACCAAAGACGAAATCCGTGTAGCGGCCCGCAAATCCGGTATGGTGCCGTTGATGCAGTTCTCACTGATGCTGGTGCGCGATGGCTTTACAGACTTCGATGAAGTGATTCGCGTGACTCTGACTGACGAAGGCCAGGATGACCCGATCGAGATTCAGCATTACTTTACTCTCGACGGTAAAGGGGTTGACCTCTTCCCGGATGGACGGGAAGCCACGCCCGAAGAGGTTGCTGCCATGAAAGCGCGCTTTGCCGAGGAAGCCAAAGGCGGCGGCTCGCCCGGACACATGCCGCCTGGCGGCCAGCCCATGTACTATTATCCCCCGCCGGGTTACGCACCGCCGGGCTATCCCCCGCCACCGGGTTATCCTCCTGCGCCGGACCATGCCCCCACATCCGGTGAACCCACTGCTGCCACGCCACCTGCTGCTGAGACAAGCTCCGTACCAGCATTGTCAGCGCACAAAGCCAAAGCTGAGGCTGTACTCGCCAAGCTTAAACAACCCAAAGGCGCTTTGCCCGCGCCAGGTCAGACCAGCGGCTCAAAGCAGGATCTCAAGTGCCCATCCTGCCTGGCCAGTGTAGAAGCGGAGTGGGATACTTGCCCGTATTGCTTCACAAGCTTAAAATAAAAGATATCCGGGAATACAGAATGAGTGGAGTAAGCGCATGACACAAGATATTTTTATGGAAGACCTGCTGCAGCTGGTTTTTGACAAAGACGGCAGTGACTTGCACATTGCCAACGGCGTGCCACCGATGATCCGGGTCAACGGCAAACTGGCGCCAACAGACTATGAGCCGCTGACGGCGGACGACACCCAGAAGCTGATTTTCAGCATTCTGACCAATGATCAGCGCAAAACCCTTGAGCAAACCTGGGAGCTGGATTGCTCCTACGGGGTTGTCGGGCTGGGCCGCTTCCGCGTCAATGTCTATAAAGACAAGGGGGCCTATGCGGCTGCTTTGCGTACCATTGCCACCAAAATTCCCCGCTTTGATGAACTGGGGCTGCCACCGGTGGTCAAAGAGCTGATTAAAAAACCCCGGGGTCTGGTACTGGTGACGGGACCCACCGGCAGCGGCAAGTCCACCACCCTGGCCTCTATGATTGACATGATCAACAGCGAGCGTGCCGAGCATATTCTGACCATTGAAGACCCGATTGAATATGTGCATGCCTCCAAAAAAAGCCTGGTCAACCAGCGTGAGCTGGGCGAAGATACCCGCTCTTTTGATAATGCACTGAAAGCCTCTCTGCGTGAAGACCCTGACGTCATCCTGGTGGGTGAGATGCGCGACCTCGAAACCATTCGCCTGGCCCTGACGGCAGCAGAAACCGGTCACCTGGTCTTTGGCACCCTGCACACCAGCTCGGCCAGTCAGACCGTCGACCGTATTGTAGACGTCTTTCCGCCGCATCAGCAGACCCAAATTCGTGTACAGCTTTCCAACTCACTGGTGGCCGTACTGTCTCAGACCCTCCTGCCGAAGGCTGCGGGTATGGGGGCGGATCCCCTGGCCCGTGGCAAGGGCCGCGTGATGGCCATGGAAATCATGATCGTCACACCTGCTATTGCTAACCTGATTCGTGAGGGCAAAACAGCTCAGATTTACTCATCGATTCAGACAGGGGGCAAATATGGCATGCAGACCCTCGAAATGGTGCTGCGCGATCTGTATCAGGACCGTCAGATTACCTTTGAGGATGCCATTTCAAAATCCAGTCGTCCAGATGACTTCCAGCGCCTTGTGAACGAGAGCGGTGGTGGTCCTGGCGGTGGCGGCGGCGCTTACCGGCGCTGAGTAAGGGAGGAAATATAAATCATGGCAACTTTTGCCTGTACCGTTCGTGACGCCAAAGGTCAACAGGCGACACGCAATATTGAGGCCGAAAACCTGGCCCAGGCGCGTGCCAAGCTGCGCGAAGAGGGGCTTTTCCCGATCGATATCAAGGAAAAGCAAGGCGGTGACGATATTCTCGCATCGCTCAACAACTATCTTATGCGCTTTAAAAAAGTTAAGCTTAAAGAGATGGTGATTTTTACCCGCCAGTTTGCTACCATGATCAACTCAGGTGTTGCTTTGATTCGTGCTTTAAACGTTATGACTGACCAGGCCCAGTCACCGCTGTTTAAAAAAATTCTGTCTCAGGTGCGCGACGGCGTGGAGCAGGGCCGCTCTCTGTCTGAGTCCATGGCTGAGCATCCTAAAACCTTCAGCAAGCTGTATACCAGCATGGTGTCCGCCGGGGAGATGGGCGGTGTACTCGACGAAGTACTCGACCGTCTGGCGGCTTTTCTCGAAAGCAACGCCCGTCTGGTGGGCCAGCTAAAAGCCGCCATGACCTATCCGGCTGTGGTTTCGGTCATCGCAGCTGCTATTGGTACCTTTCTGCTGAGCTTTGTGATTCCGATCTTTAAAGAGATGTTCGATTCCATGGGGGTTGAGCTACCGGCCTTTACCCAGATGCTGATCACCATGAGTAACCTGATCAGAGACTACTGGTATCTCATGATTTTGGGCGTGGGCGGGACGGTTTATGGGGTTGTCACCTTTATCAAAACGCCTTTTGGACGCTCCTGGTTTGACAATGTCGCTTTAAAATCACCGATTTTTGGTAATATTATCCGAAAAGTTGCCGTTGCCCGCTTTACGCGAACGCTCGGAACTCTGCTGCGAAGCGGTGTGCCGCTGATGACCGCCCTGGAGATTACCCAGGATACGGCGGGCAATGTGCATATTTCGGCCGCTATCAACAAAGTGCGTGAAGCGGTTAGTGAAGGGGAGAGCATGAGTAAGCCCCTGGAGCAAAGCCGTATGTTCCCACCCATGGTGATTCAGATGATTGCGATTGGTGAGGAGTCAGGTAACGTGGACGCCATGCTTAGCAAGGTTGCTGACTTTTATGATGAAGAAGTCGAGCAGGCCGTTAAGGCCTTGACCTCCTTGCTGGAACCCATGATGATGGTTTTGATTGGGGGCATGGTCGGCAGCATGATTATTGGCATGTATCTGCCCATGTTCTCCGTGATTGGCGCCATCCAGTAAGAAGGGAAAGCCTGTGACCCGGACATTGGTAAAATTTGAACGTGATGCGAGTACAAAAGCGGAATTGATCAAGGCCCATATGCCTTTGGTCTGTCGCATTGCGCGTCACTACAGCCAGCAGGTCCGGGGACATTATGATGATCTGGTGCAGGTCGGCAGCGTGGGCCTTTTGCACGCCATTGAACGTTATGACGACAGCCGGGCGGCCAGCTTCAAAACCTATGCTTCTCATTTGATCAGCAGCGAGATTCGGCATTATCTTCGCGATCATGTGGCGGTGGTCAAGCTGCCCCGTGATCTGCAGGAGCTCGTGCCCAAAATACGTCAGGCTGAACAGGCGCTGTGTCAGAGTTTAGGGCGTGAACCCTTGCTGGAAGAGCTGGCTGAATACCTGGACGTGCCGCTCAAAAAACTGCACGAAGCCCAGCAAATGGAGCGCAATTATAACCCGATGTCTCTGGAGCAGGAAGCTTACCAGAACACGAGTTCCCGTATGACCCTGGGAGAGCAGTTGGAGGATCCTGAGTTTCAGAGCTTTCATCTGGCCCAGGAAGACCGGATTTTACTGCAGGACGCTTTACATCGGGTCAAGGCCCAGTCGCGGCAGATCATTGAGTTTGCCTTTTATGAGGATTTGACCCAGACCGAGATTGCCAAACAGCTGGGCATTTCGCAGATGCAGGTGTCGCGTCGTTTAAAAAAAGCGCTGGGTGAGCTCTGGGAAACCCTGAATACCCGCGTAACGCCCTGGTGATTATTCCACCAGGAAATTTTTGCCTTCGTCCATCAATTGCTGGCAGGAGCGAAAGTTCTGAGTGGTGTAGATGCGGCTCACGTCGTAGATCTGAAGGGCTTTAAACTTGGGTTTGTCGGCTATTTTTTCGACGTAGAGATTCAGCATTTCGAGCTTGGGAGCCCCGGCACCAAATTCAATCATCTCGCGACCGACCTGCATAATCAGCTCGCCGCTGGGCAGCTCCACAGCGACCCCGACAATTTTATCGTACATGGTGCGCAGATAGCGATAACGGTAACGGCTCATGGGACCTGGTTTCCTGGTGTTTCTGTGGCAGGCTGGCGCAGAGTCTGAATCAGCTTTTCTACGGATTCCCGGTCTTTGATTTGATTCGGTGGGGCGGTTTTGAGATAGGTTTCAAAAGCCTGGGCTGCTGCTTCAGGCTGCATGCTGTCTTTGAGCAGCATGCCCTGTACTTTATAAGACAAAAAGGATTTGGGGTACATTTTTTGTACGGCTTCAATTTCTTTGAGGGCTTTTGGATACTCTTTTTGCAGTGCGTACAAAATCGCCAGCGAAATGCGGGCCCGTTCGTGTTTGGGATCCAGTACAAGCGCCTGCAGATAGGCATCCTGTGCCTGTTTATAAGCTTTCTGGGCGGCAAAAATCTGCCCTTGCTGAAAGAGATCTTCGACTTGTTTGGTGTCAGCCAGGGCTGTGGTGCTGAGCAGCAGACTGAGACAGGTTGCGCTCAGGCAAAGGCGGATGGCGTTCATCAGGACATGGCCTCCAGGTAGTTCAGGTAGTGTTGGGTGTCGTGGGCTGAGCTGCTTTCGGATTTGCCCGAAAGAATGGCCAGAATAGCCTGAGCCCCTTTGCTGTCTTTTTTGCGGAAAGCGCCCAGATGCTCGGCAATTTGTTCAACATCCTGTTTGCGGCTTTTGGGCAGGCTGGCGTCAAGTGCGGCCAGACAGAGCTGATCGCAGATTTCCAGATCTTTGTGCAGGTAGTGTGAGATCATTTGCAGGAAGTGCTGCCAGGCGGCCTGGGGCTGCAGATGAAAGTAATAGTAAAGAGACTCAAAGACAAAGGCGGTTTCCTGGGGGTGCTGATTGGCCAGCTCCACAAAATAGACGTAGGCATCCTGATTGATCTGATCATACAGGGTGCCTTGCTCTTGTTTAAAATAGGCCCGCAGGGTACGGGCCGCAAAAGGACTCATCTGTCCCTGGGACGATACAAAAGGGTAGCGCTGGGCGAGGTGGTCCAGGGTGCGGGCTGCATTCATCACACCTGACAGGGATTGAAACAGGGTGGGTTCAAAGTGGCGCATAATAGCCAGCACAGCCAGCAGGTTTTTATCCGCTGGCGCAAACTCATCCAGGCAGATATAGGCAATATACTGATCGATCTGATCCTCGTAATCTTCATTGGGAAAGGCCAGAAAATTCTGAATCTGCTGGGGCGTTGCCCGGTTGACCACGTGTTGCAGCGCGCTGGAGACCATGGCCATGCTGATGGGCAAGCCACCCGTCAGATTCTGGGTGGCCTCCAGAATGGCCTCGTCCTGCAGGCGGTTAAAGTGACGCAGATAGAGGCTGCTCTCAAAGCGTGAAAAGGGCCTTAAGCGGATGCAGTCAGCCACTTTGCCAAAACTATACTGGTAATGGTCATGCAGGTTGCTCTGGCCGGCGATTACCACCACCAGCTCGCGCTGAAACGCCGCCAGAAAGACGTTGCGAAACCAGTCATCCATGCCTTCGAGCAGTTCATAGTGGTCAATAAAAAAGGCGACCGGGCAGGCGGCAGAGATTTTATCGATGGCTTTGCTGAAATGGCCCAGTAGCTCCCCGGTGATATCGCGGCTGGGCGGATTCAGGCTGGGTGGCTGGCGGTGAGCCGCTTCCATGGCCTGCATGTTTTTGGTGACGTTGCGGGCAATGTTTTTGACGTTCTGGGATTTGGTGGCCTGCAGGCCCGCCATGGTGCCGTAGGCTGAACGCACCGGGTTATGGCGGGGGGCAGCCGGCGCTGCTGGCCCTGGGGCGGCGGGTGCAATGGGTGCTGCACCCGGTCCGGCCTCGCCTTTGAGATAACTGGTCCAGGCCTGTTGCAGCGGCTGAAAATAGGGCTTCAGTTCGTCGGTGATCTCTGTTAAACCCCGGGCCAGGGCCAGAATCAGGTTTTCAGGGGCGCTGGCTTCTGAACGGGGCAGCTCACGGCAGTCAATAAAAACGGCCAGAGGCTGATAGCCCAGTTCGCCGCGCTCACAATCCTGATAAATGGCCTGCATTAAAGTGCTTTTGCCCACGCCCCGGTGACCATGAAAATAAAAGACATTAGCATAATCTTTGACTTTCAGCTGTTTGGCCAGCCGGCTTTCGAGCTGTTTAAGCGCATATTTAACGGCGGCGATTTCAGCCTGACGCCCAATCAGGCCGCTATGCAACTTGTGTACGGCAGCCTTTTTTTGTTCAATAAAACTCACGCGCGGATGGCCTTCACTGTGTTCATGCTTTTGTTATACCCTAAAATGCATTGTATCATGCAGCGGCTGCTGTAAAAGCATAGGCACCATAACCTACTACCCGGTCACGGGGGCCTGCGGTATCGCCTGAGTTCCGGTAATCCAGCAGCTGACCCTGCCATCCCCTGGCCTGTGCCAGATGCATCAGGCTCAGCACGCCAACAATGCCACAGGCGTCTCCCTGATGCTGCATGCGCGCAATATCGAGGGCCGGAATGGCCTGATTGGCTACCGCGTCGACTTTGCAGGCCTCTTCATAGCTCAGGTAGTGGCTCAGATCGGTGCTGATCACCAGCAGGCTGTCTTCGTCCAGCAGAGGGGCCAGCACGGCAGCCAGAGCCGCCGGTGCGGCCTGACCGATGACAATGGGGATCAGTTCAAAAGAGGGCAGCTGGAGCTGCAAAAAAGGCAGCTGAACCTCCAGGGCATGCTCCTGCAGGTCGGCTTCGGGAACAAAGCCCAGCTGCTGGGCCAGGGTTTTGGCCACCGGTGATACCGGAATGTTGCCGAGCGGTGTCTGGTACTGATCAAAAGCACAGACCGAAGCCCCACGCAGCGACACGCGGTGGCAGGGGCCCAACAGAAAGACTTTCCAGTGTTTGTTTTTGTCGAGGCTGTCCAGCTGACGATAAGCACTGCCGGCCACTGGCCCGGAGTAAATATAACCAGCATGGGGTGCCACCAGGGCTTTGAGCGGCTGTTTTGTGTTTTGCAGGGTGGCTGCCGTCAGATGGGCCTGGACCTGCCTGCGCAGGGTTTCTGCTTCTGCCGGATAAAACATGCCAGCGACGGCCGGATAGCGGGTGTGAGTCATGACTGCACCAACCGGTCCAGATGGCTTCTGAGATAGCCCAGCAGCTCATGGGCGGAGTCGGTGTTGTACTGTTTGCTGAGCAGTTTGTCGACGTTATCACGGATTTCGTGTTGCTCTTCGGGGGTCAGCAGTTCCAGACGGGCACCTTCGAGGTAGCGCAGCATGTCGTCCAGCTTCTGGGAGATGTCTTTGCGCTTCTCCTGGTACATGCGATCGCGGGCCTGGGCGATCTGGGTTTCAAAAATACTGCGGATGTTTTCTGATGTGCTGCGGCCCGGCTGTACCTTGGCCGAAAAGTCATACCAGAACTTCTGGCGCTCGGTTGCATCGAGGGTTTTACCGAAAATCAGCTGTTCGCGTTCGCGCAGAAAGATCTGGGTGATGTCGTTGCCGCCCTGATCTTTGATCTTGCCCTGATCCAGGTAGAGGGTGCGCAGGCCTTTGACCAGATAGCTTTCGATCTGATCTATAATCTGGGCTTCGTAGTCCAGCCTGAAGACGTCGCGCATTTCGCGGTTGATAATGCGGAAGTATTCTTCGTCGAGCAGTTTGAGCAGCTTTTCGTAGTCCTGGCTGGAGGCCTTTAAAAAAGGGTAGTCCTCATGCTCGTTCTGGATCACGTCGTGCAGTTTTTTCATCAGTGAAATGGGCGATAAAAAGCCCTGGGGCGCGTCAATCATGGCCCGGTCCAGAATCGCATCGACTTCGCGGTACGAAAAATTATAGCTGCGGCCCTCGCTCCACCACTCGTGGTAAATGGCTTCGAGATTGCGGTTGATCACGGCCTGCTGCTCGGTGCTCAGTTTGTGCTGGTTGGCCACTTCCTCGGGCACGCGCCGTTGCTGGTAGAGTTTGGCCTTGTCAAGCGCGCTGAACTGCTTCAGCTTGTCTTTGAGCTTGAGCAGCTCTTCGTCCTGCTCATAGCCGCTGTAATCACGGTTGTGCATGATGGGCTCGAGGCGGCACATCACACAGAACAGGCCAAAGAGATCTTCGGTGTGGGGGGCAATATGGTAGTACTGCCGCAAATCGTCAATTTTGTTTTTGTAAATGCTGGCCTCTTCGCTGTAGTCCAGCAGGTAGGGCACATTGATGATTTCCAGCCGGGTGCGGAAGCGGTTGTATTCAGGGTCCTGTTTCAGCAGGTTGAATTTTTCAGGGTTGATGGAGCCGGCGATCATGATATCGAGGGTGTAGCGCTCACCGTCGATATTGATCTTGCGCTTGTCGTTAAAGAACTGGCTGACAAACTGCAGAATGCCTTCGAGAGAATCTTCCATCACCAGCATGCCGTTGGCGGCTTTGGTCAGCGGGCCGCCCAGCTCAGGCAGCTCAATGTTTTTGAGCAGATAAGGATATTTTTTGCGTTGAAAATAATACTGCTGCCGGGCCTTCTGGGTCATGTGAATCGGGTTGTGCCCCGGATCAATCACCGCAATGCCCTCCTGGTAGGTTTTGGAAATATACGTCCGCCGGATACGGATATGCCGCGCCGCCAGCTTCAGCACTTCGTCAGGGGAGTACTCTGTGCGCACCCGCTTTTTGGTTTTGTAGACGTTGATGATTTCCTGCAGGATTTTGTAAGCCTGGGGCGAGAGGGTGTTGTCGAGCAGGTATTTGGCCGGACTCTGGCCAAAGTATTTTTTGCGGGCTTCCATTTCATAGAGCCAGGCTGGAGAGCAGGCGGCGTCATCGACAATTTTATCGAGCTTTTCGTCGTCACTGAAGGCAAAGGTAAAGTCTTCGTCGATCTCTTCAAGCGCAGTGGCAAAGCCCACCCGCTTGCCCTCATCCTCGTCGTGGGGGAAGACCCATTCAATCAGATAACGCGCCCCTTCAGGCGTTTTGGAGTACTGCTCCAAGGCATAGCCCAGGGCGTTCCAGAAAGTGCTTTTGGCAGAGCCGTTGGGCCCCACCAGCAGAATCATTTTGCTGTTGTCGCGGCACAGGGTGGTCAGAATTTCGTAAAGACGCGCCTGGATAAAGCCGTGGCCGACAAGTCGTTCGTCGGGCTTATCTGAGAGTTGCAGAGCTTTAAGGGTGGTGTAGCGCCGGCCAAAGCGGTTTTCGTGTTCCATGCCGTAGTATTCAAGACAGTCCTTGATATACTGAGGCGCTGAGCGGATCAGTTTTGGCGCCAGCATGACCAGTTCTTTCCATTCATTCAATGACAGAATGGCCTTGTCGAGGAGTTCGTCTTTGCGGCTTGTATGGTCTTCCATGCTGTCTTTCATGCTTGCTCCCTTATCTTAATGCAACACCGTTATCATAGCGCCTGTGCCGGGGTTTTTTCAAACGTTCCCTTGCTGCAGGCCAATTTCCACCAGAAAATCGTTGCCTTCAATGCCCGTCACAGCGACCTGAATCAGCTGCTCGCCGGGTTGCAGCTGCTGCTGAACAGCTTTTTTGAGGGCTTTGGCCGTCAGCGGCTGCCCCCGCCGGGGAACTTTAATCTGGCGGGTGTAGATTTTTTGGGACGGGGGTTTGGGGGCTTGGGGGTTCATCGGGCCACTTACTCTGCTTTCAGCACAGATTCAAACACGTTACTCTATTGTATCAGACGCAGGGCCTCAGGCGGGATCGTAAAAGCCCAGGCTCTCCTGCACAATGTAAATAGGCCGGCCCTTGACCTCTTTGTAAATGCGGCCCACATATTCTCCGATAATGCCGAGACTGACCAGCTGAATGCCGCCCAGAAACAGAATCGACACCATGGTGGAGGCATAGCCGGGGACTTCCACACCGTGCAGCAGGGTCTGCAGAATCAGCACGGCAGCATAGACAAAGCTGCCCAGCGAAAAGAAAGCCCCCAGATAGGTCCAGACCTGCAGGGGCAGGGTGGTAAAGGCAAAGATGCCATCGAGGGCAAAGCGCCAGAGCTTCCAGTAGTTCCAGCTGGTTTCGCCGGCAAAACGCTGGGGCCGGTCAAAATAAATGGTGGTGGTTGGGAAGCCCAGCCAGGCAAAAATGCCTTTCATAAAACGGGTTTTTTCGGGCAGTTGTTTGAGCACATCGACCACCTGTCGGTCCATCAGCCGGAAGTCACCGGTGTTTTTGGGGATATCCACTTCGCTCATGGCCGAGATCAGACGGTAAAACATCAGGGCTGAATTGCGCTTGAACCAGGTGTCCTCACGCCGGGCATTGCGGGTGGCCAGAACCACTTTGTAGCCTTCACGCCATTTGCCGACCATTTCCCGGATCAGCTCGGGCGGGTCCTGTAAATCGGCGTCAATCGGGATCACGGCCTGCCCCCGCGAGAAATCAATACCTGCGGTGGTGCCCGCCTCTTTGCCAAAGTTACGTGAGAAATTGATGACCTTAATGCGGGGATCGCGCTCATGGTAATCTCTGAGCCGGGCCAGGGTGTCATCTTTGCTGCCGTCGTTGACGCAGATGATTTCCCAGTGCTGACTGAGTTCATCCAGAATCGGAATCACGGTCTGAAAGAATTTGTCGATGCCTTCGCTTTCGTTGTACATGGGGGCAATCAGCGAAATTTCGGGGACGCTAAGGGAAACGCTGTTCACGGTTGAAGTGCTCCAGAGTGTGATAAATGCTGATAGAGCGCTTGCTGAAGGGTGATCAGTTCGCCTTCAGGCTCGTTAAGGGTTGACCATTCCAGCTCCAGCAAGGCCAGTTGAGCCTGGCTCTGCCAGCTGCTCTGATCCGCTGGCGTCAGAATGCGTGCGATCAAATGGAGGCAGATCGCTTCTGACAAACGGGTCTTGTCAGCGGTCTGCATCAGGGCGAGCTGCAGGGTCTTTACATCCAGGGTCAGACGCTCTGCCACATGGGCCAGATTGTCTGACACCTGTTCGAGAGAAGATGCCAAAGTGCACATCAGCTTACAGGGAGCGGGTCACGCGCCCGCCACCAAAATAAATTTTTTGCAGATACTGGTCATAGGCGCTGCCGCCGCGCAGGCTGTTGATTTTAATGCCATCGTACTGCCCTTTGGCCGAGGCGTGAATAAACTGATTTTCGCCAAGATACAATCCGACATGGGTCGGCCACTTGCCGTGGCTGCTGAAAAAGACCAGATCACCGGCTTGCAATTCGCTGATCTGTTGCAGGGTGTTGGCCACGGGCTGGCTGAAGCGTTTTTGCTGATCTGCGTCGCGGGGCAGATAGACGCCATTGACACGAAACACCGTCTGCACAAAGCCGCTGCAGTCCAGACGCTTGCCAAAAGTGCCGCCCCAGAGATAGGCACCGCCACCCTGGGGGCCCTGGGGTAAATACTGACGGGCGGTTTTGAGCAGTGCCGCGCTGGTGGGTAATTTGCCGGGGCTGTTGATCAGCACGTCCTGGCGTTTCAGCTGCAGGCTTTTGCCGTCGGGCAGACGCACGCTGACGCGATCGCCAGCTTCGCTGATCAGGCCCAGGCGGGTGCCAAAAGGCAGATTGGCAGGCTGGGTCAGAGGGTTCATCACAATCACCTGTCGCGTTGCCAGCCATTGTTCGTACTCTACCTGGGAGACCTCCTGCAAGGCACTGCGCTGAATCCAGGCAATATAGCCATCGTCGTGTACACGCACGCGGGCAAATTTTTTGTCGGCAGAGTGGGCCAGAATCTGCAGCGGCGTGCCGAGGCGCACCTGGGTCGCCAGGTTATCGCCGGCCACGGCCTGGGGTTTGACATAGAGGTCGCTGCCGGTCTGTTTGCTGATCGCAAAGGCAGGCTGCACGCTCTGAAAAGGAAAAACCTGCAGCTCCGTTTGGGGCTCACCAAAGTGCTGGCGCACCTGGGCCACCAGCAAATCGCGCTCTGCAGCAGTGAGCACCTGCCCCTGCAGCAGGGGGCGCTCTCCGCCCAGCTGCAAAAAGACGTTCATATAGGTTTCGCGTTGAATATGGTCGGGCAGGATCAGCTGATAGCGCTCCTGGCCAAGAGCTTTCCAGCTGGCCTCCAGCGGCTTTTGCTGCAGCTGTGTCTGGCTGGTCAGCAGGCGTATCAGACCCTGATTAAACTGTTTTTCAAAACTTCCCAGCTGGGGCTTGGCCAGGGCTGCCGGGGCTCCTGTCAGACCCGCAACCAGGGCCAGAGAGAGCCAGAATCGCTGCTGCATGCACACACCTCATTAACATTCTGCGCGTTCGCGTCATGGAATACCCGTATCTTAACACAGCCAGCCCGCAATGGCAGCCCGCCTCAGCCCTGCAGCTGCCGGCTCAGCAGGTAAAGGACAATTAGGCCAATTAAGCTCAAAAATCCGCGCCTGAGCCAGATCTGCGGCAGGCGCTGGCTCAGGCGCGCACCCCAGGGCGCTGCCAGCATGCCAGCCGACGACATGACCAGCAGCAGCAACAGATGTGTCACGGACAGTGCTTGCAGGGCGCCAAAAAGACTTTGCTGTAATAGTGTGCCCAGGGAAATCAGGGCAATGGCACCGAGGCTGGTGCCTGTGGCCTGATAAATATCCAGATCGCTCAGACTCACCAGCAGGGGCACCATGACAAAGCCACCGCCCACGCCAAACAGGCTGGCCAGCAGGCCTGCCAAAAGCCCAATGCCCAGAAAAACCCAGACAGCCGTTGTCTGCTCACCTTCTGTGGGATTTTTCTGGCGCGGCAGCGGCCAGATAAAGAGGGCGGCCATCAGCAGCAAAAAGCCAATAAATAGCCACAGATGCAGTGCCGCAGGAATCCAGCCGGTGATCCAGACCCCGGCCCCGGCTGAGAACAGCGCACTGAGACCCATCCAGGCTGCCACACGTGGCACGAGACTGCCCTGCTGCCAGTGGGTGTGGGTGCCGCTGAGACTGGTAAAAAAGATATAGACCAGGCTCAGGGCCACGGCCTGGGCCAGGGGCAGACCCAGGCCCAGCAGCAGCGGCACCATCAGGGTGCCGCCGCCCACGCCAAACAAGCCGGCCAGCAGGCCTGAAGCGGCTCCGCCCCCCAGGGCCACGCCCCAGAGCAGCGGGCTCAGCGATGCCATGTTACATAGGCTTCCAGGGGCAGGCGCTCGGGCACATAGGTATTGACCTGTGCTTCCGGATCCGGGTAGCCGACGGCCAGACCGCAGACAATCAGGCGTTCGGGTTTGTTCAAAAAGCTGCGGATCAGATCCGGGTAGCCCGCGACAGAAAACTGGGGGCAGGAGGCCAGTCCATGGGCCACCAGTCCCAGCATCACGTTCTGCAGAAAAAAGCCCAGATCCAGAAACATGCCGCGCTCTGCCGGGCGCGGCAGATGAAACAGCAGGTAGGCGGGGGCGCCAAAGAGGGTCATGTTTTCGCGGTTATGAGCCCGGCGGGCTTCAAAATCCTTGCGGCCAATGCCCTTTAGTTCAAACAGACCAAAACCACAGGCGCGGGCCCGATCCAGAAAGCCTTCGGGCCAGGGGTCCGGGAAGTAATCATAATCAGGGGCTTCGGGCTGATCGCGGTCAAACGCTTCACACAGCTGCTGCGAAAAGGCTTTGACCTGCGCATTCAGCAGGACGTCCACCTGCCAGGGCTGGGTGTTTTTAGAAGATGGGGCGTGGGCGGCCGCCTGTAAAATCTCAGCCAGCAGGGCTTCTGGAACGGGATCAGGCAAATAGGCCCGTTTGCTGTGGCGGGCCTGCAGGATATTCAGAACGATCTGGGCATCTTGTGCACTGTGCATGGACTCTCCTTCTGAGGGCTTTAACGCTATACTCTATATATACCAACCATAGCAGAAAGCAGACTATTCCGGAGCGTTCATGCCTTTCAGAACCACCCCAGCCCCCCAGCGTGAGTCCTTGCAGCAGCTGGCCCAGAGTCAGCAGGCCCTGGGCCAGTGGAAGCAAGCCGTCAAAAGCTGGCAAACCCTGCTCAAAGCCTTTCCTGGTGATGTGCCGGCCTTGCTGGGGCTGGTCAGGAGCTACCTGCAACTGGGCAAGCGCCGGGCGGCGCAAAAATACCTGAGTCTTTTGCTGCAGGCTGAACCTCAGCATCCTGAAGCGGCTTTGCTGAGCGCTGAGTTGCAGCCACAGGCTGCGCTGGAGATTCTTTTGCCAGCAGTGGCTGTGCATCCTCTGCATCCTGAGCTGCTGGCCGCCATTGCGCGGGCCTGTGGTGCAGCCGGACGCCACGAAGAAGCTGTTTTTTACTGGCGGCAAATGCTCAGCCTGTCACCGGATCAGGCCCAGGCCTGGCTGGCGTTGGCGCGCCTGCTGCTGCAGCAGGGTGAACTGGCCGAGGCCGCTGAGGCTTTTGACAAAGCGGTGGTCTGTGATCCGCGCCTGCGCAACGATGCCCGCTGGCTTGATCTTGACGCGGGCTGGCAGGCTCTGGAGCAGCGACTGTCTGCCCAGGCGGAGCAGCTTGAGCTGTCTGCTCTGTTAAATCAACCCCAAAACCAGGAGAACTGAGATGGTTCAGGCATCGCGTATTGTCTCGCTTATCAACGCCAAAGGCGGCACGGGGGCCAGCGTGCTGGCCGCCAATCTGGCGGTCGGTCTGAGCCTGGCCTCCAAAACCCCCACCCTGCTGCTGGATCTCGACCTGAATGCCGGCGGCAGTCAGGCCAGCCTGTTTTCACTGGAGCAAGCGGCCGAGCAAAAACACCTGGGTCAGTTGCTGCAGGAGCCGATCAATGTGAATACCCTTGAGGCCCAGCTGCTGCATCATGATCGCGGCGAGGTGCATCTGCTGGCCGCGCCACCGGTGCAGTCCCTGACCGTGCTGCGTCTGGAGCAGCTTTACGAACTGCTGCTGGTGGGCAATGCCCTCTATCGCAATATTGTGATCGATGTGGCCCAGCCGCGTCTCAATGAGGTGATGGGTGTTTGTCTGGATTGTTCCAGCATGGTGCTGCCGGTGGTGATACCGGATATTGTCTCGCTGCAGGCCACTTCGGCTCTGCTGCGTGAGATCACCCAGGCCGACTTCAGCCTCAGCAAGTTTGAGCTCTTGCTCAATATGGCCAATCTTTCGCAGGATCTGCTGCCCGAAGACATCGGTGCCTATTTTCAGCAGCAGCTGAAGCGCCCTTTGAGCCTGAATTTGCCCTATGCCCCGGCTGAAATCATCAAATCGGTCAACCGGGGTGTGCCCGTGCTGCACAAGTGCAAAACCGAAAGCCTGGTCAACGCTTTTGTCGAGCTGGTGCGCTTTTTGCTGCGCTCTCAGACCATTGATGTCTCAACGGTCAGCATTTCGTACCGGGCCCAGCAGCCGCCGGAGGCTTTGCCTTCAGCGGCTCAGGCCGTTCAGACCAGCACAGCCGCATCGCGGTCTCAACAGAGCAAGGCCCTGATGCCTGTGTCGCACGCGGTCTCCGGCTGGTCACCTGAGCAATACCGCAAAGAGCGTCAGCGCCTGCACGATCGCCTGCTGCAAGAAGCCAAACTGCATGAAATGGACCTCGAATCACCCCAGAAGCGCGAGCAGGCCCGCCAGACCCTGCGCCAGAAGCTCTCAGAAATTATGGTGGCCGATAAGGTTGAGATTCTTTCACGCAAAGAAAAGGTCATGATCATTGAGGAGATTCTGGACGAAGCGCTTGGCCTCGGACCGCTGGAGCCTCTGCTGAAAGACGAATCGGTCACGGAAATTATGGTTAACGGTCCGGAGCAGGTCTTTATTGAGCGCCACGGCAAAATTGAGCTTTCACACCGCCAGTTTTTAAGCGAACGCCAGCTGCGGGTCGTGATCGATCGCATTGTGTCACCGCTGGGCCGCCGTATTGACGAAAGCTCGCCTATGGTTGATGCCCGCCTGCCCGATGGCTCCCGTGTCAATGTGATCATCCCACCGCTGGCCCTGGACGGGGCCACCATTACGATCCGTAAATTTCCCGCTGAGCGTCTCAGGGCTCAGGACCTGATCAATATTGGCTCCATGACCCCGGATATGGCGGCCTTTTTGCGGGGGGCCGTGCAAGCCCGTCTGAATATTCTGATCTGTGGTGGCACGGGCTCAGGTAAAACCACCCTGCTGAATGTGATGTCTTCATTTATTCCGCCGGGTGCCCGCATTGTGACCATCGAAGATGCTGCTGAGCTGCAATTGGATCAGCAGCACGTGATCCGTCTGGAATCGCGCCCGGCCAACATGGAAGGCAAGGGCCATGTCAGCATCCGGGACCTGGTGCGCAACTCTCTGCGCATGCGCCCGGATCGCATTGTGGTGGGCGAAGTGCGCGGCGGCGAGGCCCTCGATATGCTGCAGGCCATGAATACCGGCCATGATGGTTCGCTGACCACCTGTCACGCCAACGCCCCGCGTGAGGCCCTCTCGCGACTGGAAACCATGGTGCTGATGGCCGGTGTCGAGTTGCCCGTGCGCGCGATTCGCGAGCAGATTACCTCAGCCGTGGATCTGATTGTGCATCAGTCACGCCTGCGCGACGGTACGCGTAAGATCATGAATATTGTAGAGGTCTCGGGTATGGAGGGTGAGATTATCACCACCCAGGAGATCTTTAAGTTTGAGCAGATGACCGTGGATGACAACGGCAATGTGGTGGGTCGCTTTGTACAAAATGAGATTCGACCCGGCGTGCTGGACCGTTTTGTGGCCTATGGTGTTGCGATTCCAGAGTGCTTTGGCCCCCAGGCTGAACATCTGGTTTTTGAAGACGAGACGGGTATGGCTGAGGGCAAGGGGCAAAAGAAGGGCTTCTTCTGGTAAAAATTTGCCCAGATGCAATATGTTACACTTTGGTGTCTTTTAGATAAAAACAGCTACCCAAGTGAGGATATTGTGATGAAACAATCTGCAAAAAAGTGGACGCTGGCCCTGCTGAGTCCTTTTTTACTGATGGGGCCGGTGGGGGCCCAGGATTATCCCCCCGCCATGGTCTACGATCAGATGCCTGATTTTATTAACCTCGGTAATGACGGCACGCTCTATTTTGGCCGCAAGCTTCAAAGCATGCAGGTCTATGTGCCCCAGCGTGATGTGGAAACCCGTATCGATATCGTGGACGCTGAAGGCAAAATTTTAAGCACCAAAGAACGCGTCTACAAATACAAAAATGGCCCTGCAGAAGGCGAAATGGACACCTGGGTGACGGCCTGTGCCAGTGGTCAGTGCGCCAATGGCCCCAGCACTTTCCCATTGAAGCCCGGCGTGCACTGGATTGTGTTTTCTGAAAAAGGCAAGGTTTTTGCGGCCGAGTGGTTTGAGATCAGAGCTGCTGCCCAGGGTGAAGGCCGTTTTGCCAAAGGCAGCAAGCACTATGCCGTTTTGCCCCAGGACAATATGGCCCGCCTGTATTTTACTGACAACGGCAAAGGCAAACTTATCATTGAGTTTGGCATGCATGCCGGAGCTGAAGTGGGCGACAGCAGTGCAGTGACCAAAAAAATGCGCGTTTCGCTCAAGCATAACGGCAAAGAAGTCGGCAAAAGTGCCGGCAATCAGCCCCAGCCGACCAATATTTACCCCAGCACCACCATGATCAATGCCACCATTGTCAAGTCCAAAGACAATAGCGGGATTCAAAAGGCTGATCTCAAAGACGGTCAGTATGAGATCGATGTGAATATGGATGGCAAATCTGTCCGCCGTTTCAAGTTTGAGGTCAAAGGCGGCAAAATCGTCTATCAGGGCCGTCAGCAGGAAAGCACCCAGCCCATGGAACGCATGATTGTCTCAGAGTCGGCTTACTGGCTCTGGAATATCTATGCCAAAGCACCGGACTTATAACCTGCCAGTTGTTGACTTTAGCCAGAAGGCGGCTCAGTAAGGCCTGCTTTATGCTGCAGCGGCGGGATTCCACTTGACCCCGCTGCTGTAGACGTTACCCTGCCAGCGAAACATCACCAGGATTTCGTAGTCTCCACTGGCCAGGGCGTTCAGGGCATGCCCGTAGTGAAACATGCCCTGTCTGCTAAAGCTTTCAGGCGCCATGCCTTCTGCCGCGCCAATCGCCTGGCCATCAGGGCCGACAAATTTCAGGCGCAGATCTTCAGCCTGTACGGGCTTCCGGGCTTCCGGATCGCTGAGGGTCACCAGCACATAGTGTGAAGCCTCGCTGGCGGTGCTGGCCGGCATCTGCATTTGCTGCATCATCTCGCGGTGGGCCTGCAGCGTGGAGATGTCAAAAGTGACCTGCAGCGGGCCTGCCTGCTGAATCAGGGTCTGGGTGCCGCCTGCTGCCGGCTGATTGCTGTGGTCTGTATGGGCATGGTTCTGGGTGTCGGCCGCTTCGGGCTGACAGGCGCTGCCCAGAAGCAGCAGACTGCTGGAGATCAGGGCGTTCAAAAGCGTTTTCATCATTCAGATTCCTTGGCTTGTGATAACTGTATTTTTGAGTATCTCCCTTCCCATGCCTGGAAGGTCAAGCGCAAAGCAAAAAACAGTGCTTCAGAATGAAAAGTCCTGAGACAGCCTATCATCTGAGCCAGCCAGCCT
>JACYMC010000093.1 GCA_015272195.1 Candidatus Sericytochromatia bacterium | reverse complement strand
GCATCAGCTTCAGACACCACAACAGCGGGGGCTGCGGGAGCGGCAGGAGCCACAGAGGGCACATCAGAGCCAGACACCACAACAGCGGGGGCTGAGGGGGCGGCAGGCGTTGCTTCCGATGCAGGCGCCGCAACCACAGGCGCTGCGGGGGCGGCAGGCGTTGCTTCCGATTCAGACACAACAACAGGCAGCGCTGTCAGTGCAGGCCACTCGCCAAACAACATATTATTATATGCAGTTGCCGTAGCCGCATTCAAATTAAGCGCGTCCAAGGCAGGCTGACCAGCAAAAAACGGTGTTAAGGGCTGAGCAGCACTGCTCCACAACAACTGAACTGGATCAAAGAGCACCGCTTTATCAGCAATGAGATGGGTCCGTGAAGATAGTGCAGCAGGCTTAACAAAACCACTCAGGCGCTCAGCCAGCCGCAAAGCCGGCAAAGGTATAAAGTTAGATTGAAACACGCTTTTTTTCGGGGAAGAAGAAAAAGAAGGGCTGCGCAGGGCAGGAGATGACTCACCCTGTGCCAGCAGGTACTGGGCAAAAGAAGGGGTTGGCTCACCTGTATTCTCCAATGGCGGATTGATTCCAGCAGCTGGTAAACCTGGCGTAAGATAAACGGCAGAAAAATTTAACTGTTCAAAATTCAGCATATTAAAAAAACATCCACTACACTTAGATTTTTTTCTTCTTTTTTGCTTTTAAAGCAGCCAGAAGCATTCTCTTTTCCATTTGTTCCTGACGACGCTCTTCTTCTTCTTGAGCCAGCATTTTCATGGCGAGGTTTTTACGAAAAATGGTGCCGGCCATTTCATCCAACTCTTTGGCTTCAAGCTTGCCCTGCTCAATTTTCCACTCTTCATGTTTTTTCTCTTTGTGTTTTTCCATGATTTTTTTCTCTTTGGAAGCCACAACAAGCTTTTTACGAATCAGCTCAACATTTTCATTCATCTTTGAAACCACACGGTTTTGCGACTCAATTTTTTTAGTCATGTTCTCTAAAAATGAATTTGTCTGCTGCACTTCAGCCACTTCACCACGTGCGAGATAGCCTTCCAGGCTCTTCTGGGCCTTTTGTCGCTTTTCACTCAGGGCATTCAGCATGGCAACCTCTGTATCACGGTCCCGAATGGCCAGCGCAAGCTCTGCCTGGAGCTGCTCAACCTTTCGTTCGCGGAACTCCAGAACTTTTTCCAGACGGTATTTAAATTTTCTGACAGCCATGTTGGTACCAAAGGGTCTTCCGTCATCGTATTTAAAGGCTGGGCTTGTTTTGCAGTTTGAAAGCCAGTATTTTGCACAGCCTTGTGAAGCTCATCCTGAATATAGCATGCCTGACCCCTTAAAATCCATGTCCAGACCCTGTTTATTAATTATTTTTTAACTAACACAAAACAAAAACAGCTTGATTTAACAACTTTTTAATTTTACATCCCCGAGTGCATCGCCTATACTTAGAAAGAGCAACTAGAATCTCGAGAAAGGGTTGTTGGTTTTATAATCCATGGATTTTTCAATACAATCTCTGCTGCCTCAGGCACAGGGCAGCGCAAGCAGAGTCAACGTCGTCGACCAGGACGCTGGGGCGATGGCGGAAGAGTTTGCAAAACTTCTGGTGGCCCAGATCCAGAATCAGGATCCGGAAGAACCCGTAGACATGACACAAATCATCTCACAGAACGCGCAGTTTACGTCTTCACTGGCTACCGTGCGTCTGGCCAACCAGATGGTGCACTATGAGCAAATTGCCACTTCGTTCAGAAGCATGGGCAAGGTCGCCGAATATGTTGATCCCGGCACCGGTTTGTTGGATACTGGCATTATTGATGGTGCTGATTATTCAACAACACCTCCCAGCTTGATTATTAATGGTAAAGCAATCAGCATGGAAAGCATTACCCGTATGGATGGCGATCATCTGCTGAATGGTGGGGGCGTCGGCGGCTCCGTTGAAACCCCAAAACTGCAGCAGCTGCAAATGCTGGGTAAAACCGTTGAGTACTTTGACCCACTCAGCGGCAACCCGGCTGTCGGCGTTGTGGATGAAGTTGATCTGGTTTCTGCGGAGGGTCTGGTGACCATCAATGGCACATCCGTTCCTCTGTCAGATGTTATTCGGGTCATCAATTAAGTAACAATTCATTTAATAATAAAAAATTCATAATTTTTGGAGGATTTTTAACCCATGGGCGACGTACGAATTTCGGCGAAATCAACACTGATTGCATTAAACCGATCCATTGAGGTTATTTCTGGCAACCTGACAGGTGCCAGTATTTTTGGTTACAAAGGGGTTCGCCTCTCATTTGCAGACACGCTGGTCAGCGTCCTGCGTTCCGGCACTGGCGCCACCGGTGGCTCTGGTGGTCTGAACCCGATCCAGATCGGCACCGGCGGTATTTCCGTGGGCGCAACCGTTACTGACTTCTCTCAGGGTGCTGTGGTTCAAACCAAAAACCAGGGCGACGTTGCCATTCAGGGTAACGCTTTCTATGCAGCGGCTGACGCCTCCGGCCGCATCACCTACACCCGTAACGGTGAATTCAACTTCGACGATCAGGGCAACCTGGTCACCTCTGAAGGCTTGTTTGTACTGGGCGTCATGGATGACCTGCGTGAAGTGACCCAGAACGCTAAGTTTGTTGACTTTGACCAGACCATTGACTTTGCAGAAGAAACCCAGCCCACCCTGGCTGCTGCTGTAAATGGTCGTTTTGGTGTAAGTATGAACTTTGCTTCCATGGGCGCCATCCCCATGATCAACATCAACCAAAATACCATTAGCTCTCAGACCGGTGGTGTAGCAGCCGGTGCAGTGGGCAACATCACAAGCGATCAATATGGTGTGTTGTCATTTACGCTTGGCCGCAGTGATGTCGCAGCACAGCGTGGTAACGCGCTTGGCGCAGCAGCTAACACAAGCACAGCAGCTTTAGACCTCACTGGTGTAGAAGACGGCATTGTCACCCTCTTCTCCTTCCTGGATCTGGATCGTGTGGAAGGCCTGCAGGATCGCGTTCTGCCACAAACATTCATTTCAGCAGGTGCCATTGGTACACTGCAGAATAACAGTGGTGATATTGAAGCTTTCACTGGCACCATTTTGTTGGGAACCATTGCTGGACCGATCGCAGACAGCAACCCCACGGGTCAGCCTCGTGCAACATTTGGTGAGTACGCAGTCATCCTGAACCTGACCAACACCAACAACACTTTTGCCAACACCTCACTGGATAACGCCCGTCTGATTGCTCAGGCCATTAATGACCTGGCGCCGACGACTGGCATTGGTGCCAGCATCATTATCAACCAAAACCGTCTGGATCAAGCAGCCATTGTTCTGACCCACGTTCAGCGCGCCATTTCAACCACCGTCACCCGTCTGGCGGTCAACGTTGAAACGCCGGTTGGTCAGACCAACACCAACCTGTTCACCGCCCTGGAAAACACAGCTGCAGGTGTTCTGGAGAACGTTCGCGACAGCCGTGGCAACGTGTTGCATCGCGTCAACCTCAAGAGCTTGATCGGTCGCTCACCCCGATTTGTACCCCAGTCGGGCGACCGCTTCCAGTTTGACGGCAGCGGCCAGCTGATCAACACCTCACGCGGCCAGGATGAGGCTTCCGCGCCGCCGTTTGCTACCGGTATCCACCTGGCACTGACCAAGTTTGCCAACAACCAGGGTCTTGCCAAGCAACGCGGTTCATCACAGTTCCAGTATACGGAAGCTGCGGGTGACATCATCGTGGGCTATGCAGGTCAGGATCGCGGTAAAGTCATCGACAGCAAGTTTGGTACGGAAACAATTGGTTCCTCCATTGTCGGTGCAGAGAACCAGATTATTGCGTCCGCACTGGAAGCCTCTAACACCTCTATCACCGAGGCACTGCCTGACCTGACCATCGCTCAGAAGTCTTTCACTTCGAACACCAAAGTGGTCAACGTCGGTAACACCATCGTTGATGACCTGAACGGTCTGATCCGATAATTTAATTTAAGCTGAAGGGCGTCAGGTTGTACAACCTGACGCTCTTTTGCTATTGACTCTTTATTGAAAGCTTATTGCCATGATCCACACCATTCAAGTCACTGACATACCCGACGATTTTTTTGATGACCCTTACCACCATATTATTGCCCGTTGCCTGATTGCCCATCCACGTGAAGGAAGCCAGTTTCTCAGAGGTCCAGGCCCCAGCTATGGCATCTGGGATCCAGAACTGGGATTCAGCTATCACAATCCTGCACAGGCAGACATCAGTCACTGGGCCCAGTGGCTTCTGGATAATAATGTCAAGATCCTGGCTGGCGAAACCCGTTCTCATTACCAGCTGGTGCGCGAGCTGGGACAGATGCTACCTGAAGACGCCCCTATCAAAGTCTTTTTTCGCTATGAGCTGCAGGATTTCTGTATTCACACATCAGCTGTACATCAGTCCGAACCCACTCTACCCCTGAAAAAAGCACAGCTTAAAGATGCAAACAAGCTTTACCACCTGTATCAGCGCTCTGAAAACATGCAGGTCCGCAGCCTGGACAGCCTGAAGTTTACGCTGCAGCACAATCGGCTGTACTTTATGCAAAAAATGGGAAAACCTGTCTCAGCAGCTTTAACCCATTGTGAAAACAAGGATTCCGCGCTGATCGGTGGGGTTTATACACCGGCAGCCTTTCGTGGCCGACGCTACGCCTATGATTGTATGCAAGCCCTGATGCACAGCCTGAAACAGGAGGGCAAAACACCCTGTCTGTTTTACGAGCAAAACAACCAAGCAGCGCGCAAACTCTACCAGAATCTGGGGTTTCAGCGCTATGGCGAATGGATTTTAATTGAGCTGACCTATCAAGATGAAGCTTCTGAAGCAGACTCCTCAGCTTCAGCCTGAGCATTGGCAATCATTTCAAGCATATAAGCCGGTCCGGTCTGACCCGGCGCCAAACGGCGGGCCTCCTCTAATTCTGCCTGTGCTTCTTCAAAGCGCTCCTGCCCAGCCAGAGCAATGCCCAGGCCGTAATAAGCATACCAGGAAGGTACTTCCGACTCGAGGGCTTTGATCTGCCTGAACTGGGTTTCAGCCGCGGCGAATCCGCCCAGAGCCAACTGCAAATTGCCCAGTTGTGTATAGGCTTCTGTACGCTCTGGATACAGTTCAATCAGCTCAATCAGCAGACGCTGTGCCTCTTCGAGTGCCTGTTTTTCCTGGGCAACCAGCGCCTGGTATAACTGAACCTGGTAAAGTTCGGCACCGTTTTTATAGGCTTGCTCAAAAGATTCAGCTGCAGCGTCCAACAAAGCAAACATCAAGCAGAATTCACCGAGCAGGAGGTAGTCAGCTGAGGTCTGAGCCTTTTGCTGCCAGGCTGTCAGATCAACCACATCGGGTTGCTGCGCCTGCTGCAGCAGTTCTGCCTGCCACAGCAAAAGCTGGGCAGCAAAGCATTCAGGCACAAGCGAAAGCAAGCCTTCACAGGTTTTCTGAACCAGGTCAAAACGCTGATGCTGCAAATAAGTTTTACCCAGCTTTAAAGCAGCAGCTTCAATCTTTTCAGTCCCATGCAGTTGGTGCTGTAACATCAGGGCCTCAAAAGGTTTTTCCTGCTTTAAATAAGCATTTGAAAGGACTTTTAAATCATACTGACTGGCCTCTGGCGTGCGCTCCACCAGCTCTTCAAAATAAGTCGCCGTCAGCCGAGGGTCGCCCATGATCTTATCAATACGGTTAACCAGCATGGTTTTGTCGGCTTCCGGATAGTTCTCCAACGCCTGACGAAACCAGGACTCGGCTTCAGCCTGCTGTTTGGCCATGGCATGAGCCAACCCCAGATTCATCATCGTGCCCCAGCCACCTATGCGCTTGCTGCGGGCAGCAAAAAACATTGTCCCCTCTTTATTCACATCGCCATGCTCCAGCGCTTTTTCAAAGGCCGAGATAGCATCCAGCGGACGTTCAGAAGCTAACAGCATCAACCCATAAAAGTCCCACAGATCTGCGTAAGAACGCATCGAAGGCAGCTGATGCAGGGCTTGCTCCGCCAGCTGCAGCCCTTCTTCGTACTCCCCGAGATGATAAATGGCGCGCAAACCGTCGATATAAGCCACCGAAATATGATCAGCTCTCTCAGGCTCCGGGCAAGAGCGAATCGACTCCAGCATCCACTTTTTGACCTCTTGAGGGTCATTTGTCGTACCGCCCATATAATAAGCATAAAAACTGTACATCTGCGGATTGTTATCCTTAGATTGCTCCAGTGCCTTGAGAATCAGCGGCTTATTGCGGGTTTCAATTTTATTGGCCTTGTGCTCCAGTTTGCCGTAACCCAGGTGAATCAGATAAAAACTGCTTTCAGGAATGGTCACAGCACCCCAGTTGGGGTAGAGCTGCTCATGAATCACGCCAAAGAAAAAGGTTTCAGGCGTTTTACGAAACAGGCGCACAACATAGTGCCCCAGCACAGAAGCTTCATCCTGCTCGCGCATATAGTTTTTAATATAAGTCAGATAACTCAGCGGCTGTTCGGTTGGAATCAGCAGGGCCCGCAGGTTGTTACCCATGCCTTCAGGAATCCGCTCGTCCGCATCCATCACCAGCACCCAGTCACCGGTAGCGTGCTTTAAAGATTCGTTACGGGCCGCCGAAAAGTCGTCTTCCCAGTCTTTAAAAAAGACCCTGGCACCGTACTGCCGAGCGATTTCCACCGTGCGATCACTGGACCCCGTATCGACAACAATAATCTCATCCACTACACCCTGAACGCTGTTCAGACAGTCTGCCAGATAGGCCTCTTCGTTTTTAACAATCATACAGAGGCTGAGCTTTTGGTCGGGGTTCAGACGGGTCTGGGCACGGGTATCGGCACGCTCCAGATCCTGTAAAAGATGTTCATAATGGGTAGACACGTCAGGTACTCCTCAACAACACGGGATTTAAAAACAGTGTGTCCATTGTACCATTCATAGGATCCGGGCTGCGGGACTGTGCATTAATAACAGTCATCTGCAGCGCAAATATGGTAGGATTCATAAAAAATTGAAGCTTTTAATTCAGGTACAGCATGAGCAACCAGCCCAAATCTCCCCCTTCAAAGAAGAAGAAAAAGAAAAAATCAGATCCTTTCTGGCCAATCGTCATTATTCTGTCGATTCTGGCTTTCACAGGGTCTTTCTGGTTCTTTTATATGCTTACCAGCAAAATCAACACCCGTACCTTTCCGACCACCGATACGCCCAAGCTGATGATTACGCCCACGCCTGACGTCAGCCTGCAGCCCAGCACCCTGATGATCGGTGACAACAAGACCCTCGAAAGTGCAACGCCTTCACCAGACGCTTCAGCGTCTACAGCAGACATCAACAGTCAAACGAGCATCGAAAGCAGCCCTACACCTGAAAGCACCCCTGTGAGCACACCTGAACCCACGCCTCAGCCCACGGCCACGCCCCGGCCCACGGCCACGCCCCGGCCCACGGCCACGCCCCGGCCCACGGCCACGCCCACACCTGAAACCAAGGTTTCCTACCGGGTTCAGGTCGGCGCTTACAGCAGCCGTGAAGCGGCCCAAAGTGCCGCCACTCAGCTGAGCGAAAAAGGTTATGCCACAAGCATCAGCGAAGACAATGGCCGCTACCGTATTCAGCTGGGGGTTTACGAAAGCCAGGAGAGCGCACTGGCCCTGGCTGAAGAAATCACCCAGCAGGGCTATGAAGTTGTTGTGCGCAAAGTAAGCCTTTGACAAACCGCAAAACCTTCTGGCTGAGTCTTGGCATAAGCCTGAGCTGCGTTCTACCGATGCACGCCAATCCTTCCCAGCGCGGTATGCAAACAGCCTCCGATTTTCGGATAGGTCCCGTTATGCAGGCCGGATTTGCCCTGAACGGCAGCGCACCCGATCGACAATTTTACCAGCTGGAGCTTCGGGGTGAAAGCCCTGACCATGGCTTCAGTCGTATTTTTTTGCGCGGCATTACCCTGTTTGAAATGCTCGACTTGCCCAGTCTGAACACAGAAAATGAAAGCATTGAGCGCACCGTTCGCTTTCACCATCAACTGATCACCCTGGGTCTGGAGTCTCCTTTATTTTATGAGCTGACCAGCCCCTGGAATCTGGAATGGGGCTGGGCTGGCGGTTTTACTCTGGCACGGGTTCAGTTCAAAGAGCCTCAAAAATCACAAAGCAGTGGTATTGGCAGTCTGATCGCCGACTTCCCTGAAATTCAGCCCAGCAGCCTGGGTCAGCCCAAAGCAAACCCGGCCCAGCCAGACGCCCAGTTTGCAGGGGGTGAGGTCGGCTCCTATCTGCGTTATTATGGCTTGTACCCTCTGGTCCCTTATGTGTCAGGCCGCCTGATCCTGGGCTCCTTTTTTGATGTGGCAGCTCTGGTAGAGGGCGTGGAGCAAAGTCCTGCAACACCCACAGGCCCAGGCAGCGCAACACCTGCAGATCAGCCGCGTACACGACAGCGCTTTTATCAATCTGCCTTTGAAACCGGTGCCATGTTCAGCGCTGGGCTGGAGACTTATCTTGGCAGCCGGGGTGTGCTGGGCGCTGAATACGCACTCTGGAACTGGAACTGGTCACGGGCAAACGACTGGACCCACTTTTTAAGTTTCAAAGCAGGCTTTTTATTTTAAGTCTATGGCCTGGACAGCTAATGCTTTAAGTTAATGCCCCTGCCTTGCAGGGCCCAGTGTACCGCGCAAACCCGCACGGGAGATAACGACAGAGGGTGTGGCACTTTGCTGGGCTGCGCCGACAGTGGCTGTACCCAGAACAGCAGGACGCTGATTCTGGACAGGTGGCGTGGCGGTTGTCACCAGCACGGGCCGGGCAGAAACCTGTGCGGTGTCTGCAGTATGTGAGACCCGGCTGCTTGAAGCAGAAGCCGTAAAACGCTGCAGATTACTCCAGTCAGGCGCCTGATAAGCACGCTGGTCTGTCATGCCCACGCTGATGGCTGTTTTGACAAAGCTGGTCATAAAACCAATCACAGCAGCTGTTTTAACAATATCGCGCTTGAGGCCGGCTTTGATAACCAGAGCGGCACCTGCAGCGCCACCAATGCCATCGGGAATACCTTCCACCAGGATATTGCCGGCGGTATTCCAGGTTTTTTCTTGCCAGTGGTTGTGTTCGTCATCACTGTGAATCAGGCGCACAGGCTCGCCATTGAGGGTCAGACCGTGCCGGGCGTCTTCTATACCGCTAATATCCGCTGTATCTGAATTAAAAGCAACGTACTTGGTTCCCTGATGCTCAAAGAAAATTTCATCAATACCATTGCCCTGGGTTTTGGCGGTGGCCAGCTCAAAGCCCAGATCTGTCTGATATTCAGGTTTTAACGGCTGAATGGTCAGTCTTGAAATTTCCGTTACCTTGCTCTCTCTACAGTGCTTATAATCTTATTATCGCCAATTTTAGATCAAGCTGACGTTAAAGGGGTCTTAAGATTAGGCTTAGGACCCTTAAATTACAACATTTTATTAAAGCAGAAAGCGCAGTCCTATAACGTCTCCCTGGCCGTTATAGCCCAGTGTTCCCTCAAATGTAGGGGTAAACTGATAAGCCAGTTCAAAGCCCCCTGCCGGCGGATAATAGTCGGCAACGCGTCCCGGACCAAAAGGCAAGAAAAAGCCGGGCACAATATTCAAACGGCCCGTCAACTGGGGTGTAAAGCGGTAGGCCAGACCCACACCCAATTCCAAACCAGCCCAGCGGGAACGCGACGTGTCATCAAAACGCACGTTGCCCCAGACGCCAAAAATACCCGAAAGCGAAAAAGCACCTTCTTGTAAAAATTTATAAGTCAGGCGCACATCATAACGGCCCGTAACGTTGTTACCCCCTTCAACCAGAAAAGGCAAGCCAATGGAGCCGCCCAGGGTCAGCCTGGGTGCAATCAGCGCATCATAAGAAAAGCTGGGGCCCAATCCTATCGAAATTGAACTGCGGTTGGCTTCGGCCTTGGGCATGGTGGAAGCCTCCGCCTGCAGTGTCATCAGACTGACTGCAGCCAGGGTCAGGATCGCGAGCGTCAGATTACGGTACATCATTGTTTATCCTCTTTGATTAGCTTGATCTTGAACATGTCATAGCATAAATTTTTGGCATAAAGATTACAGCCTTGCGGCCGCAATTTTTATGCTTATTTTACCAGTAATGCTGGCGGTGCTGCTGATAAAAAGCCACCGTCTGTGCCAGGCCATCCTGCCATGACGTTGTGGGACGCCAGTCCAGACACCTGGCTGCTGCCGAAATATCAGTGCAAAAATCGCCTACATCGTAAGCCTGCGCCTGCGCAGGCCAGGGGGCATGCTGCCAGCGTCCCCGACCGCAGAGCTGAACCAGGGTGTCGATCAGGGTTTTAAAGGCCACAGACTGGCCTGAAGCAATATTCAGGACCTGACCCACTGCGGCAGGAACAATACCTGCCAAAGCCAGCGCATGGCAGGCATCATCAATAAACAAATAATCTCTCTGCTGCTGACCATCCCCATAAATCTGAATGCACTGATCGTCCAAAGCCATACGAATAAAATAATTCAGCACATTATAACGGGGATGTTTCATCTGAGAGCGCGGTCCAAACAGGTTGCCCAACCGCAGAGAGGTCACACTCAGGCCATAATGGCGCTGATAAACAAAATGGTACTGTTCTGCAGCCAGCCGGTTCACCGCATAGATGTCCTGCGGCTGCAGCGCTGCCTGCTCGTTGACAGGCAAAGTCTGCGGCGTGCCATAAAAAGCGCGGGTCCCCACAAACACCATCCGCGCAGTGGGGTTGTGCTGACGGCAGGCCTCCAACAAGATCAGATTGCCTTTACAATTGATATCCAGATCCAGCAAGGGGTTGTGCATGCTGTCGCTGTGACTGGTCTGAGCAGCAATATTAAAGACAAGATCCTGGTTTTGCACCGCAGCCTGCATCGCCACAGGATCGCGCATATCCGCCGATTGAAAATGCACCTGCTCGCGAACCGGTTCGATATTAAAGAGATTGGCCCCATGATCGGGTAAAAAATTATCCACAATCGTCACCCGAGCGCCTTGCTGAACCAGCAGAATGGCAAGGTTGGCACCAATCAAACCCAGACCGCCAACCAGCAAAACATTCTTTTCCTGATAGGCAGCATATCGTGTCATCTTATGCGCTCCTACGTTTTGATGCCATTTTCTGTATAATTGTAAAGACGGAACTCATCTTAACACGGTGCCTGATATAAAATATGCTGAACCAAAAAATATGCCTGGTTGACTTTCAGGAAGCAGCCTACCAGGGTAACAGTGTGTATACCCAGATTCTGAGTCGCTCTCAGCTTGATCTTCTGTATCTTTCACAGGCGCTGGCTGTGCGCCCGAACCAGGTCAGTGTAATGAGCGAGCGTGAGCACATGCTCACTGCCCATGGCATCGATTATCTGCAAATCCCGGATCAGCCGCAAGATTTTTGGCCGGCCGCAGCATTTGACGCGATTATCTGCCTGGACTCGTTACAGGCTGTGCACCAGATCAGGCCCCATTTGCCGCAAAGCAGCAAGTTGATTCTCTGGACCCATCTGCCGCCTGAGCACATCGCGATGCTGCCTTTAAAAGTACCTGAAGTGCAGCAAGCTTTTGACGCCATTATCTGCGAGACGGGTAACCTCCGTGGCGCTTATCTGAAACAGTACCAGCTACCGCCCGAAAAAGTGATCTTTTTTGTACCTGCAATCGTCAGAACCCTGCGCAAGCGCTTTGCCAGCGCCCAGGAGCTTGGCCAAATACGCCATCAACGTCTGACCCTGGGCTTTATGGCCAGACCCGAAGCAGGCCTGGCTGAAACTTTAAACTGTTTTGAAACCCTGCAGGCCGGTTTTTCAGACTTGCAGCTGCAAATTATGCTGCCACCTGAATTTAAAGCCGAAGACAGCAACGCAGACGCCATGGCCCTGCTGGCGCAGGCCCGTCAGATGCCCGGCATACAGGTCAAAGACGCCTGCCCCTGGACCAACCATATTGAAGATATCCTGAAATGTCATCTGATGCTTCAGCCCGTGATGCCGCCCCACAACGAAGCCCTGCGTCTGATTAACGCGCTGGGCGCAGGCTGCCAGCTGATCGCAACCGAACAGAGCAGTCTCTGGGATTTTTGCCATGATATGGTGCACTGGGTCAGTACAGATCCTGCCGAAAACTTTTTGCAGCGCTTTACTCAAAGCGTCGCAGACTGCCTGACACAACAGATTAATGCACCGGCAGACTGTCTGGACAACGCCCTGGAACAGGCTGCCAAAGTCCAAACCGGTCTGACCTGGGATCTGCGGGTCTGGGAGTGGGAAAGTCTGCTATACCACATGAACCCGCCACAGTTATCAGATACAGCGTTGTCAGCGCAGTAAACGCTGTTCAAGCACAGCCCAAATTTGACCTGAGACCTGTTCTGGGTTCTGGGAAGCATCAATATGCACCCAGCGCTGCGGCGCTTCAGCAGCTAAAGTGGCATAACCTGCACGCACCCGCTGATGAAAACTCAGCGCTTCCATCTCCAGCCGGTCCAGAGCCTGACGGCCCAGAATACGCTGCCGACCCAGTTCTGGCGGTAAGTCCAACCAAAAAACCAGATCGGGCTGCAAAGCCCCTGTCGCCCGTTCGTTCAATAGCTTTAACTCCGCAACATCCAGCTGGCGGCCGTAGCCCTGATAAGCCAGGGTTGAATCGGTATAGCGGTCACAAAGCACCATTTCGCGACGTGCCAGAGCTGGCCGAATCACCGTATCGACATGCTGGGCCCGATCGGCCAGATACAGAAACAGCTCCGCGCGCGCTGAGAGCTGGTCATCGTCCACAGGCTGCAGAATCAGCTCACGAATGCGCCGGCCATGCGGCGTACCGCCCGGCTGACGGGTCAGGCAGACGCTCTGACCCATGGCTTTCAGCCGCTCCGCAAGCAATTGCAGTTGTGTCGACTTACCGGCCCCTTCGCCCCCTTCAAAGGTGATCAAAGCGCCGGGCATTTAAAAGTCCGGGTAGGCCGCGTGATCAAGATAATGGGGATCATCCATTTCCCGGAACATATCCTCTTCTTCATCACTGGCGGCATCCAGCTGCATGATCTGACGCAGACTCTTCTGGATCTGATAAATGGTGTTGGAGCGCACCAGATAGACCGGTATCTGACGGGCTCCGGCGGCATCAATGATCTTGCGGTGCTTTTTATATGACTGCAAGAGCATCAGAGCGTCCGCCTCATCCATGTTTTTGGTGACGCGGGCCGGCAGACGCATGGTTTTGATCACCCGTTCCAGCTGGCTGCGGCTGACGGCATAAGGGTAAATATGCATCACGCTCTCGCGCTCGCCGGTCACGTTGACCATGTGCCGATCAATTTCAGCAGGCTGCTCTTTGATCTTTTTGACCTTACCTTCTGCATCGATATAGCGGATTTCAGGGCCGGGCATCTTGCCGCGCAGATACTGGTCCACCACCTCAGAAACATCCAGATGTATGGCCAGCTGATAGCGATCCTGAATTTCAATGGCAATATCAAAAGTTGGCGGCGCCTTACGCTCCAGCACGGTTTTCTGCGTGCCTCTGCGCTTGGCTTCTTCATCGCCCAGGGTCACACTTTCAATTCCGCCCACCAGATCATTGAGTGAGGGGTTCAGAATCAGGTTCTCAATGCTGTTGCCGTGGGCAGTACCAATCAGCTGCACACCGCGCTCGGCAATCGTGCGGGCTGCATCGGCTTCTGCCTTGGTACTGATCTCATCGATCACAATCACCTCAGGCATATGGTTCTCCACCGCTTCAATCATCACCGCATGCTGTTCAGCGGGGGTGCGCACCTGCATGCGGCGGGCCCGGCCAATGGCCGGATGGGGAATATCGCCATCACCGGCAATTTCATTGGATGTATCAATTACCACCACGCGCTTTTGCAGATCATCAGCCAGAATGCGGGCAATTTCACGCAGCTTGGTGGTTTTGCCCACCCCTGGTCGTCCCAGCGCCAGAATACTGCGGCCAGACTCCACCAGATCACGGATGATATCAATGGTGCCCTGCACGGCACGGCCCACACGGCAGGTCAGACCAATGATTTTACCCTGGCGGTTGCGAATGCAGGAAATACGGTGCAGAGTACGCTCGATACCGGCACGATTGTCTTCGCCAAAGTCGCCGATGTGCTCGACCACATGATCAATATCGGCCTGGGTCACGGGCGTGCTGCTGAGGTACTTGATGCGGCCCGGATAGCGGGCTTCGGGTTCGCGCCCAAGGTCCAGCACGACTTCCAGCAGTTCAGAAAGACTGTCTTCCTGACGCAGGGTATCGGCAATCTGGGCCGGGAGGTGCACCAGAAGTTCTTCCAGGTTGTCGGTAATTTGCTGCTCAATAAGTTCCATAGCAATCCTTTCTAAACTGAGTGTACCAGCTCGCGGGCGCGATCCAGGGCAAGGGCATAACGTTCAGGACTCAAGACAGGCTCATCAGGTTCCAGCTCCAGGTGCTTACGGGCAAAGCTTCCCATACCCACCCCATGAATCGGAACCGCTAATTCACGGGCCAGTTGGCCGGTCAGATTATTGGTGCCTCCTGACACTTGAATATACGCACTCAGACCTGCCTGGCGCAAGTACTGCGCCAGATTTAAACAGGGCAAGGTGGACTTTTTGCCCTTGCGACCCGAAATAGGCTGGCCATCGGCCTGAATCAGAATGTCGGGGCCCGCCAAGGTTTCAAGATCACGGGCCAGAGCCAGCAGCTCAGCGTCGCTCTGGCCATGGGCCCCCAGACTGAAGGCCAGCAGGTCAATCTGCTGCCGCCAGGGAGCGAGGGCCTGTAAAAGGGTTTGCAGCTCCTCACGATCACCATGACCGGTGTGCACCTCGACTGCCCGTGCACCGGCATCAAAACAGTCGCCCAGAAGGCTTTGCAGCTCAGCCAAAGGTTCGCGGGGCACCAGGGTCAGCGCATCTTCAGGGCAGGCAATCACACAGTGGTCACAGCCCAGGCAGTTTTCAAGGCGCAGATCATGCCCCCCTTCGGGTCGAGGCACAAAAACCCCGTGCGGGCAGGCGTTGGCACAATAACCATGTGTTACACAGCGGGAGGCATCTTTTTTGACCCGTAAAAAATGGGCATCTTGACTGACGCCCACGCTGACCATGATCAACGGCAGATCGGGATGGGGCAACTCAGCCGCCGCCAGCCCCTGTTTGACCGCTTCAACCAGCTCAGGCCGGGCCCCCACATCAATCACATGGGCGCCGGCACTGGCAAAAATCCGGGCCAGGGTGCTGATAAAGGCCGTATTGCGGTAGCTGGCGCCACAGATCAGCTTAAAAAAACGCTGTTGCTCCAGCACGGCACGGATCTGGGGATGCATCAGGCTTCCAGAATACGCGGCAGCACAATACCCGTCTGGGCCTGATACTTGCCTTCCCGGCTGCGGTAAGTGGTTTCGCAGGCCTCATCGCCTTCAAAAAAGAGCACCTGGCACAAGCCTTCATTGGCGTAAATGCGGCAGGGCAGGGGCGTGGTATTGGAAATTTCAAGGGTCACAAAACCCTCCCAGCCGGGCTCAAAAGGGGTGACATTCACAATAATGCCGCAGCGCGCATAAGTGCTCTTGCCCAGGCAGATGGTGATGACATTGTCAGGAATCTTAAAATATTCCACCGAAGTGGCCAGGGCAAAAGAGTTGGGGGGTACGGTACAGATATCCCCTTCAAAATCGATGAAAGAGTTGGCATCAAAGGCCTTGGGATCGACTACCGTATTGTTGACATTGGTAAAAATCTTAAAGCGATTGCTGACGCGCAGATCATAACCATAGGATGAAAGACCATATGAAATCTTGCCTTTGCAGACCAGCTTCTCTTCAAACGGCGAAATCATGCCGTGCTCCTGGGCCATGGTGCGAATCCAGCGGTCGGATTTGATACCCATTGCGTTACCTCATTCAAAAATGCGAATTGTGCCCAAAGGGGGCAAAAGAGCCTCTGATTCAGCTGTTCCAAGGGTTCGGAGAATGGTCTCAGGGACGCTAACGTCAGGGCTTGCTTCCAGAATAACAAGATTTCGCCCGGATTGGGCCGTGACATACACACGCCGGTCGTCAGGACTGACCGCAATACCGAAGGGGCTGCCCGCGGGAAAGCGCAGCGCCTCAGCCTGCAAAGAAAGGGTTTGCAGATGTTTGCGGGCCTGCAGATCAATCACCTGAACCACCGAGGCCCCACTGCCCGTCAGATAGAGTTTGGTCTGCGTATGATTCACAGCCATGCGGGCGGGAAAAATGGCACTGTATCCGGGCTGGCTCAGTTCAATGGTCTGCACCGTTTCAAGGGTTTCCGGTGACACCACCAGCAACTGATCCTGGCGCTGGTCAGCCAGCCAGAGATGTTCACGGGCATAGAGCATATCACTGATACGCTGCTGGTCCGGCTCACCCAGCACCTGGCGCAGCAGCGAAACATAGCCCGTATCATCGCGGGCAAAGGCTTCCAGTATTGCCCCGGCCACATAGAGCCTGTCCTGCTCCGGTGAAAACACCAGACCGGCCGGGGCACTATTGCGCGCATCCAGCCGCAGGGTCTGGCTGAGGACAGGCCGCCGCAAGCCAGGCATCGTATAGATGCTGAGCAAAGCCTGATCTTCTCCTGCCACCAATAATTCCTGCCAGGTTTCATTCCAGGCCAGGCGG
Organism: Candidatus Sericytochromatia bacterium; assembly: GCA_015272195.1. Lineage (GTDB taxonomy): Bacteria > Cyanobacteriota > Sericytochromatia > UBA7694 > UBA7694 > JACYMC01. Next base: position 16,292 of record JACYMC010000093.1, on the reverse strand, counting down.
CCTGGCGTGACCCCGGCCCCTACCTTGCCAATGCGGTACCAGGTGCCCGGATCGTTGCGTTGCAGCACAGAAATAGCGGGTTCCTGCCGGTGGCTGACAAAAATGCGCCCGCCTGAACCCACCAGCAGATCACTGGGCACATCGCCTGAAACCAGGCGGCGCCTGACACGGTGGGTCAACAGGTCCAGCACCAGAATCGCGCGTTCGGTAGGTGACAGAATCAGAGCCTCATAACGGGCCTGGCTTTCTGTCGCAGGCAAGCGACCGCCACAGGCACTCAGCAGTCCCAGCAGCGCAATCAACAGATATTGCATATAAGGCATAGGTCTTATCTTAACAAAGCACACAGCCTGAAATCAGCAGAATAATCGCAAGCTTAATCCAGCAGCGACTTTAAAAGACGCTCACCCTGAAAGTCTTTTTTGAGGGCTGGCTCGGTTTTAAGAGCCTCACGCAAATAAGCGCGGGCCGCTTCTCGCTGACCGCGCTGAGCAGCCAGCAGCGCCCGCTCAGCAGCAATCCGGGACGCGCGGTATCCCCGTTCTGCGGCCTTTTGAATGGCCTGCTCAGCAGCTGCATACTGCCGCTTCTGGCGCTGCAGACGGGCCTGCAACAGCCACAGCCCCCCCTGATCAGGCATCTGCTCCAGCGCCTGTGCCAGGGCTTTTGCTGCAGCCTGCAAATCCCCCTGTTTCAAAAGGGTTTCGACCTGCAACAGGGTGTAGTCTACCTGGAGGACCGTATCCTGAACGGGGTCCAGCACCTGCAGATGCTGCTGCAGCCGCTCTGTCTGCCCCAGCGACAGATAGAGACGCGCCAGCTCCAGACGCACTTCAGGCAGGTCCTTAAGAACAAGGCTGCGCTCAAAGTCAGCCACTGCTGCCGACGGCTCGCTTTGCTTCAGATATAGTCTGGCCCGCTCAGCATATAGCGCGGGGTCAGGGTAGTGTTCTAAAACATGCCCTAAGTCCGCAATGGCCTCAGCAGGCTGATTTTGCGCCAAAAAAGAGCGGCTGCGCCAGTAATACACATCAAACTGTTCCGGCTGCGCTGCGATCAGAGCCGTCAAAGCGGTTATCGCAGCAGCGTGTTCACCCAGCATTTGCTGACTGCGGGCGCGCTCCAGCGGGCTGTCATCCCCTTCAGCATGCTTTTGACACCACTGCAAATCGGTACGGGCGGCTTCAGCCTGGCCCAGCTGCTGATAAACCCAGGCCCGGTTCAGACGTGCTGAACGATGCGTCGGCTCCAGCGCTAAAGCCCGGTCAAAATGATTCAACGCTGCGGACCAGTTTCCCTGGCGGGCGGCCAGCCAGCCCTGGTTATAATGCAGGGTGGGATGATAGGGTTGCAAAGCCAGCGCCTCTTGATTCAGCTGTTCCGCTTCAGACCAGTACCGCTGCGCGGCCAGTTTGAGCGCCAGATTTGCATAGGTTTCTGCATCCGCCCGAGCCGGCACGGCAAAACCAGGACCTGCTGGCAGCCAGCGCAACATCACAACGGTCAGGCCAGTGACAACCGCCAATAAAAGGGCGCTGAGGCCCCAAAGAAAAAACCACTTTGTCTTTCGCATTCTCAAGGAACAGGATACAATAGATGCACTGAATCCGCAAAATACCTTGCTTTGCCTAACATAAGCCCAATGCCTGATTTTCAATTCAACACGCCATATGCCATCGCCAAACCAGCACCGTCTGCCCGCAGGGCTTCTCAACATCTGATCTGGTGCGGATGGCTTTGCCTGTTCCTCTGGCTGCTGGCATGCCTGGTACCGGCAGCCCTGGCTCAGAGCGAAGCAGAGCCCGCTCTTCCCTATACAGAACATGAGCCCGCCTACGTTTCAGGACAGGTGACTGAAATCCTTTCTGAGACCACGCTTGAGGATGAAACCTTCGGAATCGAAGAAAAAAAAGTACGCTTTAAAGTCCGCATCGAACCCCAGGCTGGTGAGGCTGAAGAAACCATCCTGCTGGAGCAAAGCTACAGTCTCGATACACCAACCGAGCTCATGCCCCGTGAAGGCAAGCATTTTGTCTTTTATAAAGAAACCCTTGCTGATGGCGCCCACGCTTACACCCTGATTGACGTGCAGCGCTTAAATCATGTGCGCTGGGTGGCGTTACTGGTGCTGTTTCTCTTGCTGATTTTCGGCCGCTGGTACGGTTTAAAAGCCCTGTTAATCGGCGGTGGCATGCTGGTGATCTTTTTATTGCTGCATACACTGCATGTCCCCTGGTTGCTCAACAGCATCCTGAGCTTTGCCGCCGTGGCTGCCTTCAGCGCCCTGCTCACTTTTGGGCCCGGCCTGCGCTTAACGGCCAGTATCAGTGCCTGCCTGGCCAGCGGCGCCTTAACCCTGATATTAATCTGGCTCGGCAGCTGGCTGGGTGTCAGCAGTGTCAGCGTCCTGCTGAAAAACGGCCTGATCTTACAGATGATTGCTGGCTTAAGCCATATTGCCATCACTACCGTCACGGCTATTCACGTCAGTCGCCGCAACGAACCGGGGCTGGGACGCAAAGCGCTGTTTCAGAAAGGGCTACACGGGGGTCGGGGTGCGCTTGAGGTGGTCACCACCCTCTATCTGGTCATGACACTGGGGCAGATTCTCAGCTCCGCTTATGGCCAGGGACACCAGCCGGGACTGCTTCAGATGGAGCCCATTCTGACTGAAATGGCCAGCCTGCTGTTTATGTTGATTGGCTTTGCCTGCAGCGTGCCTGTCAGCGCCGTGATCGCCAGCCGCATGCTGCAGAGCAAAGTCCGTTAAAGTCAGTCAGCCGCCAAAACGTGGGGGAACCAGAATCCGAAAGCGATAAACATCCGGATTCTGGTTGAATGGATTGCGGGCATTCAGGGTAAGCACATAACGGCCAGGCTCTAATGTCAGCGGGGTCTGATCCTGGTTAAACAAGATCGCGGTACCCAGATAATCCTGGCCATCAAAAGGAATAGCCGTACGGATTTCACCATTGCTTCGCCACAAAGCTTCAGACTCACCCTCACGCACCAGACTGGCGCCATAGGGAATAAACTGATCGCCCTGATAACGCGTCCGCACAAGCAGGGCCCAGAAGGTGTTGCGAAACACCAGATGGTCTGTGTCCGGCGTCAGAACGCGCATACGCAGAGCCGTCGCCTCAGTTTCTTCAACAGGTTCCCGCAGTTGCAGCAGGGGCTGACTGGTCGCTGTCAGCAGCAGGCGCACATCACCGAGCAGCGTATCTGCGTTCGGCGCAGCGGGCTGAGCAGTTGGCTCTGGCGTGACTTCAGGAACAGGTGCAACTGAGGGCAGGGCATCCGGGAGGCTCTCAACCAAAGCAGCCAGACGGGGATTGGCCAGGATACGGGCCTGAACAGCCGGCGGCAAAGCGGCAAAAAGTGTGCGCAGGCGCGCCTCACGAAACTGGGCCAGCAAGGCCAGCAGCTGGGCGGGGGTCAGGGTATCCAGCAAACGATCCAGCGTCTGGCTGAACGTCAGCATCAGTTCGTCTGCGGCAATCGTCAGCTCGGCACTGCCATCTTCGGCGACCACAAGGTTTTCTTCACGGGGCACTGAGCGCACGGTTTCACCCTCAATCCGGGTGCTGAAAACCAGCTGAATCTGCTTGCTGCCGGGGGGCAGAGCTGGCAGATCAGCCGTTTGCTGGCCTGCAGGCAGGGTGATTTGTGTGTTGAGCGGCATACTCAGACCCTCACCCTGTATGCGTAAATCGGCACGGATCTCAAGCGGCAAAGCCTCACTCAGGCGTAGACGTGCCGGCGCCGAACTCACAGGCTGCAATTCGAGCACAGCCTGTGCCGTCTGACCGCCTTCAATCAGAACGCTGGCACTGGCTTCAGCCAGCACCTGGCTGCCAACCAGGGCGCGTACCCGCACCTGCTTGGGGCCTGTCGGAATCGCATCCAGCGTATATGTGACGCTGGTTTCTGAGTCGCCCAAACTGATTTCTGCTCGCAGGGGCGAAGCCAGACCAGCACCTGTCACCTGAATTTCAAAGCGTTCAGTCTCTTCAGGGATGGCCTGCAGCGCAAAATCCAGTGCCTGAGAGCGGACTGCCGGGGCAGCAAATTGGAAGCGCAGCCCCCCTGTGGCCGGTGACTGACAAGCCCCTAAAAGCAAAGAACTGGCCAGAACACCCGATACCATCACACTTAAACGGTAACCACCTGACTTGAAGCGCATACACATTTCCTCCAGAAAGCTGATTCACACAGCTGCTGAGTTTTATTGTAACGGTTTTTGAGCAAATACTGTAAGGTAAGCAAGGTGTCTGGCATCCGGATACAGGGTGCGATACTATATAACAAGAGATTTTTATCCACAGCATAAAGAGGACGCCCATGTACAAATACCTGTTCACAACCCTTGCCCTGCTGGGATTGAACGCCTGTACGCCAATTAAACCCACCGGTGAGTTCAGCGATATCCGTGGGCAGGTGTTTTCAAGCTATTACGATGGCCCCCTGCAAAACGCCCTGGTATCGGTCCCCCGCTACGCTAAGCAGGTGCGCACCGATGCTGACGGTTACTTTGAGCTGCGCGATATTCCCACCAAATGGACCGATCTGGAAGTGATTCATCCCACCCACGGCACCCTGAAGCGTGAAATCAAGGTAGAGCCCTTTGGTACCAAACACATTCACCTGCGCATGAGCAATGCCAGTGAGCCCAAAAACAAGCAGGAAATTGTCTTTGAGCGTAACTTTGATATCTGGACCACCGATATCTATGGTCAGCATCAGACCAATCTGACCGGTCAGCAAAGCCGAAAAATTTACCGAACCTATCCGGTCTGGTCAGGCGATAAAAGCCAGATTGGCTATATCGGTTTTCAGGGCTCACAGCGCGTAACTCTGGATGACGATGGCGTATGGATAATGCGCTCAGACGGCACCATGCCACGTAAATTAACCTCTGTGATGGATGTAGGCCGACTGTATCATCTGGACTGGGTTCCAGGAGCTGAGCGCTTTGTGTTCATGCTGCAGGATCGCACCTTTGTCTATGACCACAAGCTCGGTAGCCTCAAAAGTCTCAGCGGTAACCTGAATCGCCCCAGCGCCCTCGAAAAATATGACGTTGGCCCTGTCTGGACGCCCAACGGTCAACGGATTGTCACCAGCGCCTATAATGTGGACTTTGAAACAAACTTTCGGTTTTCACCCAATCTGCGTCACATTTATATGATGGATGCCAACGGCGGCCAGCGCCGTCAGCTGACTCAGGAAGGCGATAACTATGCGCCAGGCGTTTCACATGATGGCAGCAAAATTGCCTATGTCTCAACCATCAGCGGAAAACCGGAGATCTGGACCATGGACATTGACGGCAAAAATCCGCAGCAGCTGACCTATATGAAAGCAGAGAAGGTGGGCCAGCCCCGCTGGAGTGCTGACGACAAATATATCTTGTTTACGAGCGATCACCTGCAGACCTATAAATCCCTGCAACCCAAAGAACTGTGGATGGTTAACGTGTTGAGCGGAAAAACCCACATGGTCACCAACGACGCCATCCGGGCCGACGGTTAAATCCGTCAGCCCGGCATCACCATCAAAAATGATAGCCGGCGCCAAACAAGACGCCATGCATCATCTCACTGCCTTCTGATCCCAGGTCAAAGAGCATCAGGCCCTGATAACCCAGATTCAGAGATATTTTGCTCTGCCCGATCGCAAAAGCTTCCCAGTTGATCAAAAATTGAATCTGGGTATCAAAACGATTGAGCGGTAGAATTTCCGGCAAAGCAATATTGCTCAAATCCTGCATCACATAGTGAGGTGCGACGGTCAGCTCCAGCGTCAGGGGCTCTATCACGCGATAAGCCGCTTTGATAGGCACGCCAAAACCCATATAGTTGCGGGCGGCCTGGAAATAGTTACTGCGCGGATCATTGCTGCTGTCGGTATAGCGGAAGTAGCCATCCAGACCCAGGGCCAGATCAAAGCTGGGGCCGCTGACCACTTTGTACAGCAGGGCCAGATCAGCCCAGATCATATCGGTCAGATTGACACCATCAAAGGTGATGCCACCCATGGTCGCCAGATCCACGCCCAGGCCCAGATTGCCCAGGGTCGTACCCGGCTCTCCAAACCAGAACAAGGAGTTCAGATGTGCTGAAATACCGGCGTCACCTGAAATATTCTGCAGACTGGCTGGCATCTGCAAGGCCTGCATCACGCTGGGCGGCACCCGCTCCTCATAGAGGGCACGGTAATTGCCCAGCAGCAGCATGCGGCTACGCAGAGGCGGCTGCCATGACTGCGACAAAACAGGGGAGCGTGGGGTGGTAGCCTGTGGTAAAGGTGTGGGGGTTACCATAGCTGAAGGCTGGGGTGTTGGCAAAGGAATATCAACCAGCGAATCCGGCTGCTCAGGCCTGGGTGTCGGACGCGGCGTCGGTGTTGCGATAGCTGAAGGCGAAGGTGTGGCACTGGGTGTCGGCGCAGTGCGCAACTCCTGGAAGCGACGCTCCAACTCTTCAAGGGTGTCTCCGCTGATCGGTTTGGGCGTGGGTGTAACTGAAGGACTGGCGCTGGGCTTTGGACTCACCGAGGGGCTGGGTGAAGGTTTTGCGCTCGGCTTGACCGAAGGCTTTGCACTGGGTTTAGCAGAGGGTTTTGCACTGGGACTCGCCGAAGGCTTCGCACTGGGTTTGACAGAGGGCTTTGCGCTCGGCTTGGCCGAAGGCTTCACTGAGGGTTTGGTACTGGGCTGAGCCGAAGGCTTCGCGCTGGGCTTGGCACTCACACTGGGGCTGGGAGAGGGCTTATCACCAAAAAGCGCCGAAAGATCACCCAGTTTTTTGGGGTCCAGACTGGGCGCGGGTGTCGGCTTGCCCTGAAGTGCAGCTTCCAGCTCCGCTAAACGCGGATCTGTGCTGGCCGAAGGCTTGGTACTGGGTTGTGATGAAGGCTTCGCGCTGGGCTGGGTTGAGGGTTTGGCACTGGGCTGGACCGAAGGCTTCGCACTGGGCTGAGCGCTCACGCTGGGGCTGGGACGCGGCGCAGGTGTAGGTGTTACGCTGGGTTTAGGGCTGGGTGATGGTGGTGCAGAAGCTGCCGGTGAAGGACTGGCCACGCGGGCAGCAGCCTCTTTTTTAAGCATCTCTTCCAACGCGCTGACATTATCCAGCGGTGCAGCTGAAGCAGGTGTTGATGTGGCCGGCCGATCTGGTGAAACACTCGAAGACACAAGGGTTTCCATATTGGGCGAAGGTGCCGGTCTGGCCAGGTCTGCCCGGATATCTTCGTAAATCAGGCTGGCCACTTTGGAGAGCATCACGGCAGCATCATAGCGACTGACTTCACGGTCACCCCGAAACAAACCATCAGGGTAACCCTGGGTGATCTGCCAGACATTGGCAAACTGATACACTGAATCTTCGTATCTGGGCTGAATATCACGGAATTTAATTTCTTTTTCGCGGGGCAAAGGCGGCGTGGCTCCCGTATACTCAAGCAAGCGATGCAGTGACTGGGCCAGCTCATAACGTGTGACTTTGCGCAAACCGTTAAAGCTGCCGCTGTCCATTTCGATCAGGTTGGCCTGCAGAACGCGCTCAACCTTTTTGTACTGCTGATTGTTGGGATTAATATCGGTCAGAATAATCACAATGCTGCGGGGAACCCGCCGGTTACCCAGTAAAGCATCCAGTGCTTCAGCCAGCTGAAAGCGATTCAGCGGCAGATCACCACGAAAGCTTTCATAGGTCATACCAGACATGATTTTATGATCTTGCATCACATAGATCTCTTTGTATGCCGGGTGATTATAATCCACGTCTTTAAAAGGATAAGCCTGTGCCCATACAGGTAAAATCATGCCCATACAGACAAGTATTGCAGTCCCAAATCGAATCAGCACACTCAATTTTTTGCCACCTTTGCGCGTTTATACTTCTATATTAACAGCTCGGCCCCTGCGCAGGTCTAGAGCATCAGACCTGCTTTCTGAATCCGGCTGAGCGCAACAGGATGCGGTAAATATCCTGCCTGCATTACACTATAGACGCACAAAGCATTAAAACTGTTTAAAAACTGAGGCAAAGTCATGCAGCATTTTTTACTTGAAGAGCGCCAGAGCTATACCGGCCACGCGCTGCGATCGCACTGGATCTACCAGCAAACGGGTCAGAGCGGTGACGCCATCATCGCTTTTCACGGTTCTTGCGATGTCAGACTGAGCGAAATGGTGGATCTGGCAGATGTCCAGGAGAACGCCCCCATTTACAGCGAAAACATGCTGCACTTTTTAATCGAGCACTTTCAGGTGCCGCTCGACAGCATGATTCTGCGCCAGCGCCTCTTTACCAGCATACTGCAGGATCTGCTCCGCAAAGCGGGCTGTCAGAACCTGCGGCGCAGCGGAGACGATCTGTTTGACGGTGAGGCCAAGCTCTCGGTTTCGATTGCCACCGTCAGTCCAGTGTCAGGCCTGATTCATCTGGGACTGAATATTTCCAGCCACAATACCCCCGTTCCGACCATTGGACTGGCGGATTACGGGCTCGAATGGAAAGACGTTGCCAGGCAAGCACTCCAGGCATACTGTGGTGAAATGCAGGAAGTGAAAAAAGCCCTGGTGAAAGTACGCTGGGTTCATTGAAGCTGAGAGATCTCAAGGCAGCACAGCATCAGGCTTTGGGATCACCCTATTTTATGCCCGCCTTAAACAAAATTTTCCACAAACATCAGAAAGAAATAACGCTGAAGGGCCTATAGTATAATTATGATCATCGAAAAGGCAAGGTAGGTGCGCATGTACAATAACAACATCAATTACGGTCAACAGGTGCCCATGGCATCTTCTGTTCCCGTACAGGGCAGCCCATATCCCCAGCCTGCACCCGGCTATGCTCCCGCTCCCCAGCCCTTTCCCCAGCAACCTTCCTATGGCGTGGATCAGACCAGCTTTTCAGCGCCCCGTCCAATGACACCGCCTGCACCTGCGGTGGAGGTTGGCTTTTTTGACAAGGTCAAGTCGTACTTTAACGATGTCTATCGCTCTGATGAAAACCTGCGCGCCTACAAATCCTTTCAGCAACAGGTAGATCACGATCCCCAGACCCTCAAGCCGGGCGATCGCAACGAAGCCCGCGTGATGGATCTGCAGCAGAAACTGAATATTGCCGGTGTACAGGCCAACGTCAACGGCGTCTATGGCTACGCCACCGGTGAAGCCGTCAAAGAATTCAAGCGCATGATGAATATTAACGATGGCTTTCTGGACGGCAAGGGCAACCCGGCTATTACAGACATTGCCACACCCCAGATGCAGAGCGTGCTGAACTCCGTGGTCAGCAAACAGCTCAACCCCCAGATGCCCGGCGGCGGCAACCCCATGCCCGTGACCCAGGAAGAGCTGATGTGGGCACAGAACCTGGCCACCCGCATTCAGCACTTTGGTTACCAGCCCAACGCGCAGGAGCGGGCCCGTTATGATGAAATCCAGGCCCGTCAGCAAGCACAACAGAATCCAGGCATGCGTCCGCCCCAGGGCTCACCCACCGTACCCGGCATCCCGATGCCCGGTCAGCCGCCACAGCAGCCCACCTATACCCCACCCGTGGCACCGCCTCAGCAGCAGGTGCCTGTCGCACCCGCTGGTGGTCAGGTCAGCCAGCAGGAGCTGGACTGGGCCTACGCCATGCAGGAGCGGATCATGGGCGGTTACCGCCCCTCGCCACAGGAAGCCGCCATGTATGAAAACATTCAGCAGCGCTACGCTGCAGGCCCAGCTCAGCCGCAGCAGCCGGCCCCCCAGCCTTCGGGTCAGTTGCGTCCGGTCACCCAGGGTGAACTGGAGTGGGCACTGGATATGCAGAACCGGATCGCCGGGGGTTATCAGCCCACGCCAGATGAGGCTGCCCGCTATACCGATATCTATAACCGTTATCAGAACCAGCCGGTACAGGCCGAGCCCACCCAGCCGGCCAGCTCCAGCCGGCCTGAAGCACTCGCCTACAACCCTGGTGTGACCGCGCCGGTTGAAATTGACAACAGCGTCAGCCAGCAGGAACTGCAGTGGGCCATTGATCTGCAGCACCGGGTAGATACACAGAACTACCGCCCGACACACCAGGATATCGCACGGTATACCGACATCTACAACCGCTACCAGATCAGCCAGCAGGAAGCAGCTCAGCGTGCGGCTGAAGAAGCAGCGGCCCAGCAGCCCGTACAAGCTCAGCCTTCGCAGCCAACAACAACACAGGCCCCGCAACAGCCCAGCCGTCCCATGGGCGCAAGCCAGGATGATGTGCAGTGGGCCCGTCGTCTGGAGAGCCGCGTGTCTCAGGGTTATCAGGCCACACCCGCTGAAATTGCGCGCTACAACGATATTCAGATGCAGCTGGCTACTTATGGCGTCAGCGGCCCCACAGGGCCGAGCATGACGGGCCAGACAGGCCCGGTTTCACAGGCAGAAATCGACTGGGCTCTGCAGTTACAGCAGCGCGTGCAGTTTGAAGGTTATCAGCCCAGCGATCAGGAAGTGGCGCAGTATACCAATATTTTTAATCGCTATCAGCAGCAGGGTGTGGCTCAGCCACAACCGGCTCCCCAGCAACCCATGCCCCAGGCTCCCGTTCAGCCCGTTGCGCCTCAGGCACCCATTCAGCAGCCAGCGCTTCAGAATGGTCCGCCCTCCGCAGCGGATATTCAGTGGGCCCAGCAGCTGATGAGCGCCGTTCAGCAGGGTTATAGCGCCACGCCTGAAGAAATGGCCCGCTATACGCAGATCTATGAGCGCCTGCAGCAAAGTCAGGGGCAGGTTCAGCCTGTTCAGCCCCAGGCGCCTCAGCAGCCTGTATATACCCCCCAACCTGCTGCTCCGCAGCCGGCACCAGGCTCTGTCATGATCAACGTCAACGCAGCAGACCCTGAAATGCAGTGGGCCCTTGAGCTGCTGAGCCGTTACCGTCAGGGTTATCAGCCCAGTCCGACTGAAATGATGATGTATGAACGTATCATTGCCACCAAAGCTGTACCAGGTGCAACACCTTAAACCCAGACACAGCCGTACCGAACGACAAAAGCCCCTGCCCGAGAACAGGCAGGGGCTTTTAAGCTGCTGAATGCAAAGCCTCAAAATGCTGTTCAAGCCAGTGCGCCAGGGTTTGGGACTGATCGTCTGAGGGCTCAATACGCTGTAAGACCTGCTGCAGGGCTTCCCGCTGGGGAAAGAACATATAAAAAAGGGCGCGTCCCGGTCTCTTCAGGTCATGCAGGATACGCTGCTGCTCTGCCAAACAGCTAAAAGCTTGTGGCAGCGCAGGCTGCATGGGCAGCAAACGCTCCTGTGAAAAGCTGTAGCCCTTCAGGCGGCAATCCAGGGGCCGAAAGGCATAAACCGCACAGCGTCCGTCCAGCAGCAAAGGGCAAGACGAACCGCTTGCCGGGTCTGCCAGCTGCTGAAGCTGAGACTGAACACGCAGCTGCTGCGCCTGAGGTAAAGCCTGCAGGGCCCGCTGAATCAGGCTCCACTCCATGGGCAGCAGCTGCCACTGGTTTCCCTGGGTCTGACAACAGGTACTGCAACCCTGCACACAGGCAATCTCTGGATGCAACTGCTGCAGTCTGGCGTTTAATGCATTCAGCGCCAGATAGAATTGCTCCAGGAGAAGATGATCGCGCAACTCAGCGGCTAAAAAATTGATTTCATCCAGTAAACGCTGTGTTTCTGGCGGCAGGCGGTCATATTGTTCAGCGGGTGTCAGCATGCATTGCCCTCTCAAGCCACGACAGCAGTGAGCGTGGTTGCCCCCAGTTGGCCAGGGGCGCAAATAAGTCTGTCCGCTCCGGTAAAACGCAGGGTTCCTGGAGCATAGGCAGCAATTGCTCCCAGCGATCTTTTTCTGGATTACAGGTATATATCTGCTCACCTGAGCTTGGATGCGGTGCCAGCGTAGTATTGCCAAAAGCCCGGCAGGTCATGGGCCGGACGGGATAAACAGCGCAGCGCTCATCCTGCAAAAAAGGACAGGGCGCTTCAAATAAAGCTCCTGATATCGTGGGGACTTCAGACTTTGCCAGACGCACCTGCAGGGTTTGCTTGAGCTGTGTGTACTGTATCCGGGCCTGTTGATAAACCTGTGGGTGCTGCGCCAGCCAGTCAGCTATGCAGTCCCATTCCTGGGCATAGGTCATGGGGCTACCGTGATGCTTACAGCAATCATTGCAACCACTCAGACAACCCAGTTCAGGATAATCAGCCTGAGCCTGGGTCTGTTTATCACTGGCTGCCTGCCAGGCCTGCTGAACGATGTTTTGATCAGACATATCTGTCAGTTTAGTACAGCCTTCACAAAGCTGTAAACAATGCGCTCCACTAGCTGCAGATCCCAGTGCTATAATAACGCTTATGCAGATCTCAGATCCACCCGGTTTAAATCCCCGGGATTATCAGCACTTACGCCAGGAAGTCGCAGAGGAGCTAAAAAAAGAACTCCGACGCAGCGCAAGACAGTCCATGCTGGCCCTTAGCCTGCAGGCCTGCACCCTGCTTTTTCTCGCTGTATTGCTTTTTATTGGCGCACGACGCTATTACGATCTGATGCTCTGGGGCGTGGGACTCAGCCTGCTGGTGATCAGCATGCTGCAATTTCTGGAGCTGGAGTACTTACACTCTGGGCGCAGTTTGTTCAAGGCCCATAAAAAACCAGAGCCCTGATGACCTGCCTGCATTAATTTATCAGGAGCTGACACACCATGACCTCTGCCAAAGTTGAAGTCTACTCAACCACATACTGCCCCTTCTGCCGCATGGCAGAACGTTTGTTGGACGGCAAGGGCATTGCTTACGCAGCCTATGATGTCACCGATGACCATGAAAAGCGCCAGTGGCTGGTGGAAGCCACCCACCAGCGCACTGTACCGCAAATATTTATCAATGACCAAAGCATTGGCGGTTTTACTGAGCTGCGTGCGCTTGACCAGAGTGGTCAACTCGACAAAATGCTTGGGCTGGCCTGAGATTTCAGGTATAATGCTCTGAACCATTGCAATATTTTGCTGCCAAGAAACAAGGAAAAGATTCATGCTAAAACTTGCTGCAGCCGAAACGGATCAACATCCCGAGACGGATCCACACCATAACACCCATGCCAGCACCGGCCACGACGATGGCGGCCACCACGGCAATAAAGAACACTGGCAAAACCTCGACACAGGCATGGTATTGCTGAATATTTTGCCCTTTGTCTCTCTGCTTTTGATGATCGCTATTTTACCGCTGGTCCCCAAAGTCGATCACTGGTGGCACCAGAACAAAAATAAGTTAATGGTTTCGTTGGTTTGTGCCGTGATTGGCGTGACCCTTTACATGTTGCCCACCGGCGACTGGCACAAAGTGCTGCATGTGTACACGGAATATGCGGCTTTTATTATGCTCCTGTCCTCCCTGTTTATTATCAGCGGCGGCATCCATATTTCAGGTCCTTTTGCCGGCTTCCCCCATGTCAACACCGCCTTTCTGGCTATTGGTGCCATACTGGCCAACTTTATGGGCACCACCGGGGCCAGCATGCTGCTGATTCGCCCCCTGATTGCCGCCAACAAAGATCGCAAACACAAAACACATATTATCGTGTTCTTTATTTTTATTGTGGCCAACTGTGGTGGCCTGCTCACACCGCTGGGTGACCCGCCCCTGTATCTGGGTTTTCTGCGCGGTGTGCCCTTTGCCTGGACCCTGAACCTGATTCAGGAATGGTTCTTTATGATCGGCTTTTTGCTGCTGGCCTTCCATATTCTGGATTCGCTGATGTTTACCCGTGAAGAACTGGCCACCAGAGAGTCTCTGACCCATGCCGTGCAGGAAAAAGTCGAAGGCAAACGTCTAAAAATTGATGGTGCGTTTAACCTGCTGTTTCTGGGCCTGATTGTGGGTGTGATTCTGACGTCTGGTTATGTGGTTCACCCCTATTTCAAAGCCCACTATGGTCTGGGCAACGCCGACATGGCAGCCCAGGGCTTTCAGGTGATCGCGATGGGCCTGATCACCGGCATTTCGTTTTATCTCACCTCTGAAAAAATCCGCAAAGACAACAGCTTTTCATTTGAGCCTATAGCCGAAGTGGCCTGTATCTTTGTCGGCATCTTTGGTGCGATGATCCCCGCACTAACCATTCTGGAAGCCAAAGGCGGCAGTCTGCCCCTGACTGAACCCTGGCAGTATTTCTGGGTGACAGGCCTTCTGAGTGGCTTCCTGGACAATGCGCCGACCTATTTGACCTATGTGACCCTGGCGGCCAGTAAAACCGGCTGGCCGACAGCACCGCTGGGTGAATTTGTTATGAATGAACCCCATCTGCTGGCCGCCATTTCAGCCGGTGCTGTCTTTATGGGCGCACTGACCTATATTGGCAACGGCCCCAATTTTATGGTCAAAACCATTGCTGAGCACTCCAATATTAAAATGCCTTCCTTTGGCGGCTATATGCTCTGGTCTTTTGGCTTTATGTCCCCACTGCTTGTGATTGCCACCTTTTTCTTCTTCCGTTAAACGGACGGCAGTTGCACCTCAAAAACGCCCGGCAACAGGAGTGACCGGGCGCTTTTGGCTATGTCGCAAAAAACCTAGATTTTTTGTATCCATTCACGCCTCCCTCCTTCACAAGTTGTCCCCTAAAACCAGCGAAGGTTTAACTCCTAAACCCAGATGTGCTTGAACAGTCTGGGTTAAAAATTGCAACACATTGCGTTGCTGCTGACGACAAGAACTGACAACAGTAAATAAGCGCTCCATTAAACGGCTGCCACGCTCTGATTGGGTTCCATAGCAGACTTTTCGCCAGGTCACAAAGATTCTCAATGCCCGTTCAGCCGCATTGTTACTGGGCTCAATGTCTTTCTTCACAAAAGTCCACAGGCATGACTCTACTTTCAGCAGGTTGCGACAGAACGCTGCTGTTTTGGCTCGAAGTGACTGTTCTCCCTTTGATTTGCTGTAATCAGCACCAGCTTTCAGCAAATCAAAGATGTTTCGTCGCAGACCCCGCATGTATAAGCGGAATGTACTGGGTTTTATCTTACCACCACTGTAGCGCGCCCAATCCCAGAATAGTTGCTGGGTCTGCTCTACCAGCGCTTTTCCAATCTGACCACACTCACCGGGACGCTCAGCTATACGCTCAAAATCCCGCAATAAATGTGCCCAGCAATAAGCGTGCTGATCCTCATTAAGAATATTGTAGGCACTGTAACGGTCTGAGCAGACAATGCCCTGAAAGTTTGAACCAAGCAGCTCTTCAGCCTGCTTTTGCCCACGTCCCAGCTTAATTTTGTAGAAAGTCAGCCCTTTGTTCATCATGACCCAGACCCAGGCTTTTTTGCCTTCAGGGTTCTGAGCATCGCCGTTATTTTGTTTGAATCCGGTTTCGTCCATATTTAAAACAGCGGACTGTTTCACAATGGCGTGCACCTCAAAAGGAGACCCTATACCAATGGATACAAAAAAAAGACTTTACGCAAGCTCTCATCGGCCACGAAACGAGAAGTCCGTTTTCTGTGTCAGTTCGGAGCGACCCTTAAGACCTACTTCCCGCGTTGGCAGGACTGGCTTGCAGATATTCAAGATCCGCGTGTCCCCGGTAAATGTTCCTATACCTTGTCTGACTTACTATGGATGAGCCTGCTCATGCTTCTGGCCGGGCTGGGCTCGCGGAATCAGTTCAACGAAAACATCTGCAGCGAGGAAACCCAGCTTCTGCTGCAAAAGACCCTGGGTCTGACGTTGCCCAGTCTCCCTCACGGCGACACTCTGGCCTATCTCTGGAAAAAACTGCCTCCCGATGCGCTGGAAAAACTGCGCACCACAATGGTTAGAACCCTCTTGCACAGTCGCCGACTGGAGCGCTTTCGCTACCGCAAGCAGTTTTACATTCTGGCCATTGACGGAACCGAGCTGTACCGCTGGAAGGAACGCCACTGTGAGAACTGCCTGCACGCGGCTCAGGGCAAAGACAAGGAGTTACAATACTTTCACCGGGTGCTGGAACTCAAGCTTATTTCTCATGACGGCCTCGCCTTGTCGGTACTGACAGAATTTATTGAAAATACAGATTCCGATGCTGCCAGGCAGGATTGTGAGATCAAAGCGGCTTACCGTCTGCTCAGGCGTCTCAAAGCACTTTACCCGAAGCTGCCCATCCTGCTGCTGGCTGACGGGATCTATCCCAGCCTTGGCTGTTGGCGACGCAGGAGCCTTTACAGCCAAGGACAGCAGCGCGCTAAGGCCCCATTTTCAGGCTATGCCAGGACGCGGGCTGGAAGTACCTGTTTGTGCT
>JACYMC010000079.1 GCA_015272195.1 Candidatus Sericytochromatia bacterium | reverse complement strand
AGGCTGGCTGGCTCAGATGATAGGCTGTCTCAGGACTTTTCATTCTGAAGCACTGCAAACACAGGCTTTGACTTCATTTGACCGCTGAGGCTGTGTTATAATAAGCCTTAAAACAGACAAAAAAGTAAGGTATTTTCTGATGGCAATACTCGATTTAAAATATTATGGCGCTTCTGTGCTCACCCGTCCGGCCAAACCCGTCAAACGCATTGACCGTGAACTGCTCAAACTGGCCCAGGATATGCTCGAAAGCATGTACCACTATCACGGTGTGGGCCTTGCCGCCCCTCAGGTAGGCGTTTCCAAGCGCATGATCATCGTCGACTGCGGCGAAGAATATCAGGAGGAACCCTATATTCTGATCAACCCCGAAGTGGTCTCGGCTGAAGGCAAGCAGTTTGGCCCCGAAGGTTGCCTGAGCCTACCAGAGTTTTTTACAGACGTGGAGCGCCCGGACAAAGTGGTGGTTGAAGCCATGAGCCTTGAAGGCAAAACCATTCGCATCAATGGTCAGGGCCTGCTGGCCCGCGCCCTGCTGCACGAAATCGACCACCTCAACGGCGTGCTCTTTACCGAACTGGTCAGCGATGAAGAGGTGCTGGCCAACGAGATTCCGGTCATGAAAGACCGCATCCGCAAAATCCTGAGCGGCGAACTGCCCGCCGTACCCGAATACGAAGAAGACATTGAGCTTGAAGATCGCGTGGCCGTTGAGGCCTGATGCAGCCAGCTGAAACCCGCATTGTCTTTATGGGCACGCCGGATTTTGCCGTGCCCTGCCTGGCGGCGCTGATCGGCGCCGGTTATCAGCTCCCGCTGGTGGTAACCCAGCCCGATAAACCCGTAGGCCGCAAAAAAGTCCTGACGGCCCCGCCAGTCAAACATCTGGCCCTGCAACACGGTTTAAGCGTGCTGCAGCCCGACAAAATCCGGGGCAATGCCACAGCACTGGAGGCCCTCAAAGCAGCCCAGGCTGACCTGTTTGTGGTGGTGGCCTACGGCAAGATTCTGCCGCAAAACGTGCTGGATATCCCCACACGCGGCTGCATCAACGTACACGCCTCACTTCTGCCCAAATACCGGGGCTCCGCCCCGATCCAGTGGTGCCTGATTGAAGGCGAAAGCGAAACGGGTGTGACCACCATGGTGATGGACGCGGGCATGGATACGGGCGATATGCTGCTCAAACGCAAGCTGCAGATTGACCCGGACGAAACGGCCCCCGCGCTATCGGCCCGCCTTTCGGCCCTGGGTGCCGACGCCCTGCTGGAGACCCTGCCACCCTTTTTAAGCGGCGAACTCAAGCCGCAGGCGCAGGATCATACAGCCGCCACCGTGATCAAAATGCTGGCCAAAGAAGACGGCGAAATCAGCTGGCAGCAGCCTGCCCGCGCGATTTATAACCGGCTGCGCGGTCTCACGCCCTGGCCCGGTCTGTACACCTTCTGCGCAGACCGCAGCCTGAAAGTACTGCAGGCCCGCGTGTATACGGGCCCGCCACCGGCACATGCCGGCGTGCCCGGCCAGGTGCTGAGTGTGGCAGGCGAAAGCCTGCTGGTCAGAACCGGTGACGGTATTCTGGAGCTACTGGAAGTGCATCCGGCCAACGGTAAGGCCATGTCAGCAGGCGCCTTTGCACGGGGCCAGCGTCTGGAACCCGGTCACCTGCTGGGGCAAGCCCCGGCCTGCTAAAGCGGCCCAGCTCAACCGGCAAAGTCGAAGCTAAGCGTCACGCACGGCTTCGGCTTCTGTGCGCGCGGTCTGATCGCAGAACTCGTTTTCAGGGTGACCGGCGTGGCCTTTGACCCAATAAAGATTCAGCTGGTGCTTATCCATCAGCGGCAGCATCTCCAGCCAGAGGTCTTTATTGGCCACGGGCTTTTTCTGACTGTTGACCCAGCCCTTGCGCACCCAGCCCGGTAGCCATTCTTTGATGGCCTTGAGCACATACTGAGAGTCTGAGTAGACATCCACGCTGCAGGGCTCATTCAGGGCCTTGAGCCCTTCCAGCACGGCGATGATTTCCATGCGGTTGTTGGTGGTGTGGGCTTCGCGGCCCTGCAGCACCTTTTCGGTGCCATTAAAGCGCAACAGGGCGCACCAGCCACCGGGGCCGGGATTGCCCAGACAGGCACCATCTGTATAAAGCTTGACGTATTTCATGATTTTGTGTTGTCATCATAACAGCTTCGTGCCCCCTGCCCAAGGAGATTGTGATGCCCTTCAGCCCCTTTTTGACTGCTGCCCTACTGACTGCAGGCCTGCTGCAGGGCTTTGCGCAGACAACCGCCACACCTCAGGTACAAGCCCCCAATCTGCACGCTGACTGGTCCGAAGAGATGCTGCAACAGCTCCCCGGCCCCCTCTGGCTGCCCACCTGGCTGCCAGAAGGCTACCGCCTGCAGGACCTGCGCCTGCACCAGCAGCACGCTGCCCGGCTGGGCCTGCAAATGGCCTACACCCTGGTCTACAGCAATGGTTCCCGCAGCCTGATGCTGCACAGCCGCCTGCCGGGGTACCGCAGCGAAACCCACCCCTGCCAGCAGCCTATTCTATATCAGACGCTGGTGGGCAGTGCTTCGGCCTGGCAAGCCCCGCGCGAACTCTTGCTGATCGCCCCGGCCTGCAGCCTGTCAGGTGACTTACTGACGAAAGAAGCCCCCCTGCGAGATGATGCCGTCCGCATCTGGCAACACCTGCGCCTCAGGAAAAACCCAGGCGTTTGATATGGGCCTGCACCTCACGCTTGTAGCGACTGATGGCGGGCTCACCGGGGTGTTGCTGAATAAAATTATTAAAGGCAACCACCGCACTGTATATGTTGGTTTCAGTAGTGGCCGCCAGCACCTCCTGATAAAGCTGGTCGAGAGTTTCGCTGGTACTGGGCGGTCGCATCCGCTCACGCACCTTGTCGAGCTTCCAGAGCCGCTCAGCGCTGACGTGGTCTTTTAAGGCCGCATAACAGAGACTGAGCTTTTCGTAGGCCAGCTGGCGATCGCCAAAATAGTCCTGAGACGCCAGATAATCTGCCAGATCGGTAAACTGCAACACCACCCGCTCATCAGCCGCCGATTTGATCGGCGAGGGCTCAATGCGCTTAAAATACTCGACATAAATCTGAAAGGCTTTGACCACCTTATGATAAGCCTGCTCGTCAAAATGTTCAGGACGGATTTTCTGGTCAATCACCTTGAGCACTTTCATCAGCGCCTGGGCCAGCTCCTGTTCCTGCTGCAGGGCCGCCAGTTTGCGGTCACGCTCGGCCTGCTGGGTCTGGCCAGGCGTGCTGTAGACCATATAGATCGAGGACTGAATCGAGTTAAAGGTGATATTGACAATAAAATACTCACCCTTGCTCAGGGCCTCGCTGATCACCGCCCGGTTGCGCTTGATTTCTGTTTCAATCAGATCAGTGGTCATGCTGTCGAGGGTTTGCTGCATGACATGATAGCGGTTCACCTGCTGCGGTGACATCATGGCGTGGTGAATTTCAAAAAAAGATTCGCCCTCCGCCGTGGCTTCGCTCATGCGCCGGGTGATTTCGCCGAGGTTGATTTCTTCACGCATATACTGGTCACAGTAATAGCCAAAGCCAACACACTTTTGGCCGAATGAAGCCAAAAAATCCTCAACAACATCTTCCGGTTCGCTGATTTGGTTCAGGTCGTCAATAATGCTCATGATTGTACGGCTGTTTTCACGGCAGTGGCTCCATTTTGTTCATCGTGCCGGAGTAAAGCAAAGTCCTGAGTTTATCATACCAGTTCAGCAGGGGCTTTGTCAGACCCCCCAAAGGCAGTGCTTCAGAATGAAAAGTCCTGAGACAGCCTATCATCTGAGCCAGCCAGCCT
>JACYMC010000030.1 GCA_015272195.1 Candidatus Sericytochromatia bacterium | reverse complement strand
CATCGCCTCAAGGAGACCCTTTCATGTGTAAAAAAACTTCAGCCGATCCCCTCAAATCTACTCAGGGAGTGCGAAGAACGGTTCATTCTGAATCACTGGCATTTAAACAGCCCGCTCTGCAAGAAGTGGCGCAGGCGGGGCTCCAAAATCCGCAAAAAAAATGTTTGTTCCCAGAGCCCTGAACGCAGTCGGGCCTGATGATGCCGCTTTACAGCTAAACAGAGTTCTGTTTTTTACGTCAATAAATATCTTTTATTTTTATTTAAAAATATTTATTGAACGAAATAAAAACCAAAAGTATTGACGATATCCTGGATAAATAGGTATAAATCAGGCAAATATAACTTCAGTTTACGTTCAAAATATCTTTTAAAAAATCAGAATAAAAAATAATATATAATCAACGGAATTAAACATGCGTTTGCGTCAGCGTTTCCTGATTTACAGCCGCCAGTGGCACCGCTGGGGGGCCTTGCTGGCCAGTGCGCCGCTGCTGCTCACCATTCTGACCGGCCTGCTGCTGATGCAGCGCGGCCAGCTGGACTGGGTGCAGCCGGCAGCACAGAGCGGCCAGACAAAACTGGTGGCTCCCATGGTTTCGGCTGAAGCGGCTCTGGAGATTCTGAAAACCCTGCCCGAAGCTGAGGTGCAGTCCTGGCAGGAAGTTTCACAACTGACCTACCGTCCCGCCAAAGGGGTCTGGCAGGCCCGACTCAAAAATCAGCATGAGGTGCAGCTGGATGCCAGCACGGGAAAAGTACTCAGCAGCCAGTACCGTCTGAGTACGCTGCTGATTCAGCTGCATGAGGGCTCCTGGTTTGGCAAGCCGGTCATGTACTGGGTGTTCTTTCCTTCGGGCCTGATCCTGCTGATGCTCTGGTTAACGGGCCTCTGGCTGTATTTTGGGCCGCTGTTGCAACGCAAAAACCGTCACAGAAAGCAGCAAGAAACATGAGCAATGGTGAGATGATCCCCCTCGAAAGCTGGGATGCAGAGGCTTTTCATTTTGGCCTGGAGGCCGAATACCTGCTGGTGGACCGCGAGACCCTCAAACCCTTGTGGTATCGGGATCTCTCGTTTGCTGTACTGAATCAGGCCCTCGAAAGCATCGATATCAGCGACATGCCCTCACTCGGCGGCATGGAGCTGGAGCCGCCTCACCGCAAGGCCATGCCCTATGTGGTCGAAGGCTATCATCTGGCCAATGCCGCAGGCGAAAAAACCGACCTGCTGCCCAAGGGCCTGGAGATTCGCACCCCCGTCTGCAGCAGCCTGGCGGACTGCCTGGCCTGTTTTAAAACCCTGCACAGCCGCATGCAGGAAGCGATTGCCCCGCTGGGCTATCTGGCCGTGGCCCTGTCTTATCATCCGATTGAGACCGAGTTTTATGCCGACCGCGGCTGGCGGCGGCACGATTTCTGGCAGTGGGCCCTGCAGGCCATGCTGACCTTTGGCCCGGATATCAACGTCAGCCTGCCCCAGAAACTGGGCGAAAAGCTGGATCTGGCCGATCTGGAGCTGAAGGTCAACTACTATGCCCCGGCCATGGCCGCCTTCAGCCTGGCCTCGCCCTTTTATGCCGGCGATATCTGGCAGGTGCGTGGCCGGCTCTGCAAGTCCTTCAGAACCCATCGGCGCAGCACCTACGCCCCGGCCATCGAAACCCACCCCCACGAAAAGCTGCGGCTGGAGTTCAAACCCTTTGAAATGAGTGCTTCATTGCAGGATTTTGAAAACTACTTTCTGCTCTTTCTGACCCTGCTGCTGGACCCCGAACTCACGGGCCGGGCCAGCAACCAGATGCGCATTTACGATCTCGGGGCCGTGGCGCGCTGGGGCTTTTATGCCGAAGAAATCGCGCCCCGCGCTGAGGCCCTGCTGGCCAGCGCCCGCAAGGTTTTGCCCGAATGGGGCTTTGACCCGGCGCCCCTCAGCAGCTTTGAAAAACGGGCCTACTTTCGCAAAACCCCGGCCGATGTGCTGCTGGACGCCTATGCTGACGCTGACCGGCAGCTGGCCCCGGTGCTGCGGCAGCTGGCAGAGCTGCGGTGAACGCCCAGCCTGCGCTGAGCCTGAGCCAGGTCGCCCTGGCTGCCGCCCTGATGAGCATCAGCTTAGGGCTCTCGCTGGCCCTGAGCCTGGGCCTGACCCGCAGCCTGCTGCTGGCCAGTCTGCGCATGGTGCTGCAGCTCAGCCTGCTGGGCCTGATTCTGAACGGCATCTTTACGCGCCAGTCCCCCTGGGAAGTGCTGGGCCTGGCTTTGCTGATGACCCTTGCGGCCGGCTGGACCGCCGTCTCACGGGTCAAGCACCCTTATCGGGGCCTGTACCGCGACGGCCTGCTGGCAATTGCCCTCAGTTCGTGGCTGATGACCGCCACCATGCTGACGGTGGTACAACAGCCTCAACCCTGGTTTTTGCCGCAGTTATTGATTCCGACCCTGGGCATGATTCTGGGCAACGGCCTCAGCGGCATGGCCCTGGCGCTGGATCGCTTTCTGGAGCAGCTGCAGCTGCAGCGCGAGCAGATAGAAGGGGCCCTGCTGCTGGGTGCCACGCGCTGGGAGGCCACACGGGCACTGTTTCGTGACTGCCTGCGCACGGGGCTGATGCCCACCACCAACGCCATGCTGGCAGCAGGGCTGGTCAGCCTGCCGGGCATGATGACCGGCCAGATTCTGGGCGGGGCCGACCCGCAACAGGCGGCCCGCTACCAGATGGTGATCTTTTTTCTGATTCTGAGCAGCACCGCTCTGGGCACAGGCGGCCTGCTCTGGCTGGCCTGGCGCCAGCTGCTGCCACCGGAGCGCCTGGCCCTGGAGCGGCTGCACCAGCCTGCGCTGCGTCAGCGTCGCGCAAAAAGAGGGAAGCCATGAGCTCAACACCACTGATTGACGTGCAGCAGCTGCAGGTGCTGCCGGGTCTGGCACCGCTTGAATTGTCTTTGCAGGCCGGAGAACTGCTGGGCCTGCAGGGCCCCTCCGGCTGTGGCAAATCGCTCTTGCTGCGGGCCATCACCGGCCTGCAGTCTGTGGTGCAGGGTCAACTGACGGTGTTCGGTCAGCCCCTGGCGCAGCAGATCAGCCCGGCCTACCGCGCGCGGGTGCTGCTGCTGCCCCAGCGCCCGGTCTTTCAGGCGGAGACCCTGCATGCTGACTGGGAGTGGCTCTGTGAGCTCAAAGGCCATGCCCAGCGTCAACTGCCGCTCCCCGACTGGGCCGCGGCCGGCTGTGGCCCTGACTTTGCCCAACGCCCTGTGGCGCAGCTTTCGGGCGGCGAACGCCAGCTGGGCGCGCTGTTGCGGGCCCTGGCCCTGCAACCGCAGATCCTGCTGCTGGATGAGCCCACCGCAGCCCTGGATCCTGAACGCGCCCGGCAGGCCGAAAGCTGGGTGCAGCAATGGCTGCAGGCACCTGCTGATGCGCCCAGAGCAGCTATCTGGGTCAGTCACGACCCGCAGCAGCTGGCCCGTGTGGCCACCCGCATTGAGACGCTGCCTGTCCCGTCGCGCCGTGATTCAGGCGGCGACTGAACGATGTTTGTGCTTTTTTGCATCTGAAGTTTTACACGTTGTGCATTTGCTCTGAGCCTGAACTCACATTATGCTAGGCAGGTGAACTATCTCAACCAGGAAAGCGTGATGAATATGTCCAGTCAGATCAAAACCTTGCATTTAGCCCGCATTTCTCACAAACAGATCAGTAGATAAAAACTGGCTCCTTTCTGTAGATTAAAGTTATCATATCCAGAAATCGCAGAAAAGGAGCCAGCTGTATGAAGTGTAACCCTGAGACCTGGGAAGTTCAAGGCAAAAATGGAGGTATCCCTTCAGGTGGGTGATTTAGCGCAGCCCTTCAGAAACCAGCGAAGGCA
>JACYMC010000147.1 GCA_015272195.1 Candidatus Sericytochromatia bacterium | reverse complement strand
CAGATCAGGAACTTAAAATCACGCTGATTCTGTCCGGTTTCTGGGGAGCAGTATACTCTTAACTGTGTGTCCACTAAATCAGGTAAAGGTCACTCTGCTTCTGAAGCTGAAAGCAGACAGTATTCCCAAGGACAAAAGCTGGAGTATCTTCGATTTGAAAAACCAATTTTTGAACGAATGTATGCAGCAAAAATTGCTCAGTTTTGAGTCTGTTAGATCCCGAAAAGCTCATTACCGGGCGCTTTTGAGCAGGTTATCGGCATGAAAGGTGGATACATTGAGTACTCAGGGAGTGCGAAGAACGGTTCATTCTGAATCACTGTTGGCCCGGCGCATCAGAGCGTCCATCAGCTGTCAAAGGCAGGTAAAATCAGACATGAAAACCGGTCCGGGCTATCTGCTGTAAGTCCTGGGCCTGAAGGTGTATAATACCTGTTAAAACAACTATCTGCCCCGGCCCCTGATAAAAGCGGTCTGTGGGCACAAAGGCAGATTCACCATGTCTCAAGCTTCTGACGCCGTGCGCGAAGTGCTGCCCCTGGGCTTCCCCTGGGTCACGGCAGACCCCTTTTTATTCTGTGTGTATCACCGCGACCAGTACCCGGCGGGCAATGCCGAGCTGGGCCCCAAAGCCTCACTGGCGGGCCGCGACCTGGGCATGGACTTTACCCTCAAAGACGGCTGGCGCATGTACCACGGCGAAACCGTGCCCGGCTTTCCGGGGCACCCGCACCGGGGCTTTGAAACCGTCACCGTCGTCCAGCAGGGCCGGGTCGATCACGCCGATTCCCTCGGAGCCGCCGGGCGCTATGGCGATGGCGACGTGCAGTGGCTGACCACGGGCAAGGGCATTCAGCACGCTGAGATGTTCCCCCTGCTGCATCAGGATCAGGAAAACCCGCTGGAGCTGTTTCAAATCTGGCTCAATCTGCCCCGCGCCAGCAAAATGGCCGAGCCCCACTTTAAAATGTTCTGGCACGAAAACACTCCGATCTACACCAGCCCCGACGGGCAGACCCGCGTCAAGCTGGTGGCGGGCAGCCTCGACGGACTGAGCGCGCCCACGCCGCCGCCGGCCTCCTGGGCCGCTGACCCGGCCCACCACGTGGCCATCTGGGTGATCGATATGGCCCCCGGCGCACGCTGGCAGCTGCCGGCGGCGGCAGCGGAGCTCAACCGCATGTTGTATTGTTTTGGCGGCGGGCTGAGCGTGGCCGGCACCGCGCTCCAGCCGGAGCAGGACGCACGCCTGGATTCAGCCCAGGCGGTCGAGCTGGCCAGCGGAGACGCCCCCACACGTCTGTTGATGCTGCAGGGCCAGCCGATTGCCGAGCCCGTGGCCCAGTACGGCCCTTTTGTGATGAACAACAAAGCCGAGATCCTGCAGGCCTTTAACGACTACGAAAGCACCCGCTTCGGCGGTTGGCCCTGGGATCGGCCCGACCCCCACTTTGGTCCGGTCAAAGGGCGTTTTGCCCGCCATGCCGACGGCCAGGAAGAAAGCCCGCCGGAGGCCGCAGCCAGCCATGCTGAATAACGACGTGCTGCGCCGCCTGCGCTATATGCTCGATCTCAAACCGGCCCAGCTGGTGGAGATCTTTAACCTGGCCGACCACCCCCAGGAGCCGGCCCGTCTGCGCCAGCTGCTGCGCAAAGACGACCACCCTGAGTTTCTGGCCTGCGATGACGCCACCCTGGGTTATTTTTTGAACGGCCTGATCGCCTACCGGCGCGGCAAAGACCCGGCCCGGCCCCTGGCCCCGCCGGAGCTGCCCCTGAGCAATAACGCCATTCTCAAAAGTCTGCGGGTGGCCTTTGCCCTCAAGGATCAGGACGTGCAGGCCCTGCTGGCCGAATCCGATCTGAAGCTCTCGACCACCGAGATTTCGGCCCTCTTTCGCCAGCGCGACCACCGCAACTACCGCCCCTGCGGCGACCAGCTGCTGAGGCGCTTTTTGCGCAGCCTCAGCCTGCGCCTGCGGCCCCGTGAGCTGCCCAGCAACACCGCCGGCGCGCCAACAGCTGAGGCCCCCAGGACCGACACCGCGCCGTGAGTATGGCCTGGCTGCCGGCGGCGGTCAACGCCTTTACCTGCCGCTTTGACCCGGCCCTGCTGGCCCCGCTGCAGCAGGCCTGGGCCGGGCTCGCACCCCTGCTGAGCGGGCAGCCGGAACTGCTGGCCGGGGGCTTTTACCGCAACCAGCCCCTGAACGCCGATTTTCAGCTCGTCTCTTACGATACGGACCCCCTGTTCTGGATCAGCCCGCGCCACGCACAGCCCTTCGCCCTGTTTGAAGCCTTTGGCGACGGGCTGCAGGGCGCGGGCCTGCAGCCACAGCTGCGCCAGCTGCTGGACTGTCGCAAAAAAGTGGCCTTGTATGGCGGCTTTTTTGTGGCCGGCGACCGGCTCGAAGAGGCCATCTGGCATCACGACTACCGCCCCGGTGCCCAGGGTTACACCCTGATCACCCCGCTAACAAAGCTGGCCCCGGACCATGGCGGGCTCTGCTACCAGACGCCTGGCGGCCAGACCCTGCGCTATGCCTACACGCTGGGCGAGGCAATTGTGCTGGGGGCTGATTTTTTGCACAGCACCGAACCTTACGGCCCGTCAGCCGAGCTGCGGGTGCTGCTGAGCCTGACCCTGGGCAGCGACAAAATGAAGCACTGGCCGCTGCTGAAGCCCAATATTGCCGAGCAGGCCAGCTTTTTCAGACTGCCCTGCGGACATGTTGCCGGCCAGTGCCGCTGCGAGACGCGGCGCTGGCCCTTTTAAAGGACCGCTAGGCTGCGCCTAAAAATTGGCGCGCAGGCCCAGACCAAACTGGTTGCCGGCGTTGAGATTCACGCGCCCGTGGGTGTCGTTAAAGACCTGCTCCTGGGTGGCATAGCCAAAGGCCTGTACTTTGTCGGTCAGGTTGAGGTTGACCTGCTGACGGGTCTGCAGGCGCCAGCCTTCGGGGCTGTCGAGCATGCCGGCCTGGGTCTGAATGCCCAGCCGCCCGGACTGGTAGCCCAGCCCGGCATTGACGCCGGTGGCCTCCAGGTTATTGACCTGGCTGAAGAGGTACTGGCCGCCGACATGGGCATTCCAGTTGTCGTTCTGATAGTGCAGGCTGCCGTTGACGCCCGTATTGGCATACAGGCCGCTGCCGCCGGTGCTGTAGCCATAGGCCGCCGCCATAATGTCCGGGTTGATAAACACCTCACTCTGGTAGCTGAGGGTGTTACTGAGCTCACCGCTGAAATGCTGGCCCAGGCGCAGACTGGCCTGGCCCAGACCCGCGCTCAGGCCATTGTTCAGGCCCCAGCCGGCATCATGCGTGCCCCCGGAAGCGTTGCTGCCGCCGCCGTCGGTAAAGGCCAGGCCACCGGTCAGATTGGCGCCCACACGGGTTTCGGTGCGGTGACGCGGGTTAAAATCGGCCTGCAGCGGGGTCCACTGGGCGCTGAGGTGGCCACCCGCCACCAGAGCGGGGTGCGACTCCCACTGGTTGGGCCCAATGCTGTGATGCCCTTCTTCGGGCCGGTACTGCAGGCCCACCGAGGCCCTCAGCCAGTTGGCGCTGTCGCCCACCTGATACCCCACGGCCAGACTGGCCGCATCGCGGGCGGTGGGGTCGGGCACATTGCCATTGTTGACGTTCAGCTTGATGCCCCAGTTCTCGCTCAGCGCCGCTTCCAGCTCCAGACCGCGCTGAGGACTGTAGTCGATGCTATTCTGATGGCTGAGCTCTCAATGTATCCACCTTTCATGCCGATAACCTGCTCAAAAGCGCCCGGTAATGAGCTTTTCGGGATCTAACAGACTCAAAACTGAGCAATTTTTGCTGCATACATTCGTTCAAAAATTGGTTTTTCAAATCGAAGATACTCCAGCTTTTGTCCTTGGGAATACTGT
>JACYMC010000263.1 GCA_015272195.1 Candidatus Sericytochromatia bacterium | reverse complement strand
CCAGGTCTCAGGGTTACACTTCATACAGCTGGCTCCTTTTCTGCGATTTCTGGATATGATAACTTTAATCTACAGAAAGGAGCCAGTTTTTATCTACTGATCTGTTTGTGAGAAATGCGGGCTAGAGTGCTTACCTGGAGTTTAAGCCCTGGGCTGAATCCGGTGGCCAGCAGCAGCTGAGCTGGTATCAGGGGCAGCGTCAGCATGCCCTGATCTACCAGTGGAACATTGCCAGCGCCACCCCCTGAAGCCAGATTTTGCCCGCCCTGTCATTCCGCTTTGGGCCAGACTTCGGTAAAATACCCAGAGACTTTGACAGGGCTAGAGGCATATGGGCAAAAAAGAACTGGTTTTAATGCAGGACGAGCAGCGCGTCAAGCACTACCCGCTCGACAAAGACAACTACAGTATCGGGCGCAGCAAAGAGAACGATCTGGTCTTTGATCATGTCAAGGTATCGCGCGCCCATGCCCGGTTGTACCGCGAAAACGACGCCTATATTATTCAGGACCTCAACTCCACCAATTACGTCTTTGTCAACGGCATCAGAGTCAAACAAAAAAAGCTCAGCCCCGGTGACCGTGTCCAGATCTCCAGCGAGATTCTGCTGCTGTATCAGGAGAGCGAAACGCCGCCCAAAACCGACAAAAGCCAGACCCTGATGGACGCCCAGCAGCACTTTGTGCCCCGCGAAGATCTGCTGCGGCTCAAACAAGTCACCCAGTCAGTGGTGCTGCTCAACAGCCTCGACAGTATTCTGCTGCAGATTCTCAAAGAAGGCGTCAGCCTGACCCGCGCCGAGCGCGGCCTGATCACCCTGACCGACAGCCACGGCAAAATTCTCTGGAAATACGCCACCACCTTTCGCATTGAACGCGAAAAAGCCGAACAAGGCGAAGCCGACGTGCCCCACTCGATTCTGCAGGAGGCCATCAGCAGCCGCAAAACCGTGGTGCGCTTCAACGAGCAGAACGCCCAGCTGGCCCACCCGCCCAGTGAAAGCATGATGAGCCTGAAAATCTTTTCGGCCATGTGCGCGCCGCTGGTGCTCAACGATCGCCTGATTGGCGTCTTTTATGTCGATGCCCGCGAGCTGATGAATAACTTCACCGAAGTGGATCAGTTTTTATTTAACTACCTGGCCGATCATGCCGCCATTGCGATTTTTAACGCCAAAAAATTCAACGATCTGCAGGCCGAGCACCAGCAGCTCAAGGCCGATTTTAAACATCTGGAAACCAGCCGGCGCGAGCTGGAGGCCCACAACCAGAAGCTGCGCGAACAGCTAGGGCAGCAGGCCAGCGACGAGGCCCTGCAGCAGCGGGTCTCGCCCACGGCCAACCACACCTTTTCAGCGGGTGGGGTGGTACTCAGCTCCGAAGGACAGGTGCTGGTGGTCAACCAGGGCGGCACCTCCTGGTCCTTGCCCAAGGGGCATATCGAAGTCGGCGAGGAGCCCGCCGTCACCGCCCAACGCGAAATCCTTGAAGAAACTGGCATCAAATACCTGCATCTGCTCAAAGCCCTGGGCACTTATCAGCGCTCTGGGCTCAACGCCCGTGGTCTGGCCGACAGAGAAGTCCTCAAAACCATTTCGATGTACCTCTTTTTAAGCGAAACCCGCACCCTGAAGCCCCAGGACCCCAATAACCCTGAAGCCCGCTGGGTATCGTTTGATGAAGCCTGCAGCCTGCTGAGCCACCCCAAGGATCAGGCCTTTTTAAAGCGCATCCGGCCCCAGCTCACCCCCTGGCTGCCCGAACAAACCAGCACAGGCGAAGCCAGCGCGTGAGCTATATCCAACTGGAGAACCCCGGCGGCAGCCAGGTCAAAGCCTGGGTGCGGGGGGTCTTTTTTGACGACAATACCCGTGAACAGCTGCTGCAAACCGCCACACTGCCCTGTGTCTGGCCCCATCTGGCGGCCATGCCCGACTGCCATCTGGGCAAGGGCAGCACCGTGGGCTCGGTGATTCCGACACGCGGCGCGATTATTCCTGCCGCTGTGGGTGTGGATCTCGGCTGTGGCATGATGGCCCTGCGCACCAGCCTGCGGGCAGAGGCCCTGCCCGACGATCTGGCCCGCCTGCGCCGCGCGCTGGAAACCGTTGTGCCTGTAGGTCAACAGGATTGGAGCACCGGCAACTTCAGTCGGCAGCGCGATCGCCGCGAACTGAACCAGGCCTGGCAGATCGCCGAAACCGCCTGGCAATCGCTACAGCAGGGTTACGCCGCGCTGATGGCAAAATACCCTCAGATTGAATACAGTCCCCGCCCACCCGCGCAGCAGCTGGGCAGCCTCGGCGGCGGCAATCATTTTATTGAACTTTGCCTCGATGAAAGTCAGCAGCTCTGGCTGATGCTGCACAGCGGCTCACGCGGCATCGGCAACCGCATCGGCAGCTATTTTATTGCCCGCGCCCGCGAAGAAGCCGCTCGCCTGGGGCTGGATCTGCCCAATCAGGATCTGGCCTACCTGGCCGAAGGCAGTCCTGATTTTGACGACTATGTGCAGGCCGTCAGCTGGGCCCAGCAGTACGCCCGCAGCAACCGCGAAGTGATGATGCGCAACCTGCTGGAGGTCCTGCGCCAGCACCTGCCAGCTTTTGAGCTGGTCGGACAGGCCGTCAACTGCCACCACAACTATATTGCCCGCGAGCAGCATTTTGGCGAGGATCTCTGGCTGACCCGCAAAGGAGCCATCCGGGCGGGCCAGGGTGAGTTGGGCATTATTCCCGGCAGCATGGGCGCCCGCAGCTTTATTGTGCGCGGCCTGGGGCATGCCGAAAGCTTTGAGAGCTGCAGTCACGGGGCCGGCCGGGTCATGTCGCGCACGGCCGCCCGCAAAAAGCTCAGTCTGGCCGATCATGAGCAGGCCACGGCAGGGGTAGAGTGCCGCAAAGACATCGGCGTGCTGGACGAAAGCCCGGCCGCTTACAAAGACATTGACGCCGTGATGCAGGCCCAGGCCGATCTGGTCGAAATTGTGCACACCCTCAAACAGGTGGTATGTATTAAAGGATGAAAACCCAGACCCTGCTCCTCAGTTTGTTGTTCAGCCTGCATGTGTTGCCGGCCCAGGCCGTGCAGCTGGTGGATGCGCCCCGCAATAACCCGGCCCTGGCGGCCCGCGTGCAGCTGGCAGTAGACCATTTTGACATTCTGCAGGCTTACCCCGACCGCAGCTTTCAGGGAGCGCGTCCCTTTACGCGCTACGAGCTGGCCGATGCTCTGCAGCGCAGCATCAGCTACCTGGCCCGTGCGCATCAGGTCTCCGCTCAGGTGGATGTACAAAGTGCCGCCATGTTTCAGGCCTATCTCAAACCCAGCGGTGATATTCCCCGCCGGCACTGGGCCGCACCGGCCGTGCAGCAGAGCATGGCCTTTGGCCTGCTGAGCGGTGGCATGGACCTGCGCTTTCATGGCGGCCTCAAGGTCAGCCGCTACCAGCTGGCGCAGTCGGCCTTTCAGCTGCTCAGCTGGCTGCAGATCCGACCAGTACAGCTCAGCGCCGGCGCCAGTCCCCGGGATCTGCCCGCTGGTCACTGGGCCAGCGAGGCCGTGCAGGAACTGGTCCAAGCCGGTATTCTGGAGCTGGACGCCCGCGGTCGCTTTGCGGGTGAGCGCCCGGCCACCCGCTATGAGCTGGCCGAAACCCTGGTCAAAACCCTGGAGCAGATCGAGATCGTGGCCCGGCGCCAGCGTCTGCAGCCCAAAGCCGTGGTGCCCTTGCCCGGTCCGCTGCTCCGGCCGCGCTTTGACGGCCGCAAACCGCCCTTTGCTTATCAGGGTCAGCCTTAAATCCGCCTTAACCCGCATTTCTCACAAGGGTGCGCTAACATAGGGTGTAGGGTATATTTCGGGAGTTTTTACTGAACTCGGTAGCCTCTGAACAGGCCGTTTCACGCTTGATTCATTGTCTTTGTTCGTTCGCTGGGTGAAAGACGACAGGCCAAAGATAACC
>JACYMC010000109.1 GCA_015272195.1 Candidatus Sericytochromatia bacterium | reverse complement strand
GGACGCGCAGAAAGAGGGGGTCAAAGCGCAGCTGGTCATGGTCGTTGAGATCTTCATAACCGGCTGCCAGACCGTAAATGCGCTGGGCCAGGAGTTCCTCAACAGTGAAGTCCACATAACCGGCAGCACGATGGTCGGTGAAACAGGCGGCCAGACGGGATATGAGACCCAGGCGGCTATCGGCCTCTTTCAGGAGGAGCAGACCTGCGTCCGAAGTCAGCGCACCGCCTTCAAAATTGACTGTCAGGGGCTCTCCATTTTTGCCTTGAACTTCCCAGGTCTCAGGGTTACACTTCATACAGCTGGCTCCTTTTCTGTGATTTCTGTATGATAACTTTAATCTACAGAAAGGAGCCAGTTTTTATCTACTGATCTGTTTGTGAGAAATGCGGGTTAGCCCCATTGCACGCAACCGCCACTGACAAAACCTGAAGAAATTTTCAGGCAAACATTGATATGAATCAGGTATTTGAGCAATTTTTGAGGTTAAACTAAAAACACAACTCTCAGATATAAATATTTACATGCATTGACCTGTATGGCATCAAAAGGGGAACATCATGTTCAAACACAAACATCACTGTTACCGTACATTTTTGGCACTGAGCCTGAGTGCGGCATTTTTACTCTCAGCCTGCCAGGCTTCGCCACCCAATGTGCAGACCGGCACACTGAACCAGCAGGCCACACAGCCAGGCCGGATTCAGATCAATAACGATCAGGCCCAGCTGGCAGAGCGGGTAGCGCAAAAAGACGAAAAGATCAGTGTCAAGTCCGCTGGTTTTCAGACCCAGCAACTCAACCCGCTGGACTTAACCCTGGTGGCTGAAGTGGCCCCACCCAATATTCAGGGCAGACAGGTTCAGGCCACCAACGTGTTTGTCAAAGACAACCTGGCTTATGTGTCCTATGGGGTCGCGGGTGATGAATTTGCCGGCGGCGCTTATATTATTGATATTTCCAAACCACGTGAACCCAAAGTCATGTCCGAAATGCTGTCCAGCGATACGGAGTTTTATGCCGTGTTTCAATCCGGAAACCAGGCTTACTTCAGTGGTGCGTCTTTACGCCCGGATCTGCAAACCCCTGCCATACTTCAGGCCCTGGAGCTGAATGCTGAGGGAACGCAGTTCAGCCGGGCAACAGGATACGCCGACCTTCCCAGTTATGCTGCCACCGACGTGGCGGCACTGGCAGATGCTGTTTATGTCACCTCGGGTGATAAATTAGGGGGGGTCTCCATGCTGGATCGCCAGACCTTAAAGCCACTGGCCTTTTATCCGCTAGAAGACGCCCGCAGTCTGAGCGTCGATTTTATCAGCGGCGGTACACCAAAAATCGCGGCGTTTAAAGGCAGCGGGGGAGAATTGCATATCCTGGATAGCAAATTACAGGCCGAAAAACGCTTTGCCTTCCCGGGTACCGCCACAATTCCTGTGTCTAAATCCACCCTTGAGATTGCTGACAACCTGGCTGTGATCGGCGCCGGCGATGGGGGCACACTGAGTGTCAATCTCGAAACCGGTGAAACACTGAGCCAGATACACGGTGCTGGCGAAAAAATCACCAACGGCGCCAGTGTTGACGGCCCATTTGTTTTTATGGCGGAAGGTTTTGACGGTATTGGGGTGGCCCGTCTCGAAGAAGGCACGCCCAGACGCCTGGGAACATTGGACTTAAAGCTGGATGCTTCTGCCAATATGGTGGCCTTTCACAATAACGTGCTTTTTGTGGCCAACGGATCGGGTGGTTTGCGCATTCTGACGCTGGATACATCACCACCTGTCAGCCAGACTCCCCAGGCCGATATTGTCTTTATTCTGGATGGGGGCAACTCACCTTCTACAAACGCCAGTGCGGTATACAAACGCCTGGAACAGTTTATAGACAAACTCAAACAGCTCAACGCAGATGTGACCTATGCTGTGGCCAATACCGCCACCAATCATACACGCCATCCTGACAATGACCCCATTGACGCCACAGCCCTGGTACTGGATGCCACAACCGATACCGAAGCCGTTAAAGCGGCCATTCGGTCACACCCGCATATTGGTGGCACCAGCATGGACACCTACAGCGCACTGGTAGAAACCCTGGCCAATCCCACAGCCGGAACCAGAGAGTCGGATCAGGTCACCCGTCGTCAAAATAAAACGGGGACATTGATACCGCTGATTCAAGTGCTCATCACTGACCACGGCCCCGAGCAGCTGCGCGGACAATTCATCAATTATCCCAAACCAACAGATGCACAGCGTCAGGAAGATGTGGCGCGCTTTTTACAAGCCGGCGGGGCCCAGGTCCATCTGCTGATTAAAGCGCCCTACTTTTCGCACTATGCCCGCATTGCAGAAAACACACAGGGTAGCCTGACAAACGCAGAAAATCTGGACGCCGTTGACGCCACCCTTCAGGCATTGCTGGATCAATTGGCCCCTGTTTCAACCGCTCGCTGAGCAAAGGTTCAATTCAGAAAGTCTCGATAGGTCTGGTAGGCCTTGCGGGCCAGCAGCCCGGGAAACACAAAACTGCCCAGCCAGAGCCAGCGGCTGACCGGATCAGGCAAAATTTTACGCCGACGGCGGGCCAGGCCCCGCATAATGGCTGGCACCGACTGGGTAGGGTCCCGGCCTTTGCGGGAACCCAAAACCGGGTAATAGCGGGTGTGTGGCGTTTGCATGGGTCCCGGATAAATACGGCTGATCGCAATTTTTTGCGGAATGAGATAGGCTTCCAGGGCCTGGGCAAAGCCGTCGAGTGCCCCCTTGCTGGCAGCGTAGGCCAGGGCAATGGGAAAGGGCAAAAAGGCTGTGGCTGAGCAGACAAAGGCAATTTGCCCCCCTGGTTGAATGGCGTTTTGTTGCAAGAGCCCTTTGAGCAGCTGCATATGTCCCAGACAGTTGATCTCCATGACGTTTTTTTCGGCTGCAAAGTCCAGCTCAGTGAACTTGCCACTCAGGCTGATGCCCGCATTGCAGATCACCAGATCAAAGCAGGTCTCCATAACAGGCATCTGCTCAGGGGATAAGTTGGCCAGATTCAGGGGCAGATAGTGGCATTTCAGTTCAGGCGGTGGGGGCTGACAGTCCAGCACAGTGATCTGACAGCCACGCGTCTGATAGGCCTGAGCCAGCGCATAGCCCAGTCCACTGGCTCCGCCGGTAATCAATACCTTGCGCACTCAGGGCCTCAAGCGCTGCAACAAACGCAGCAGCGCCCACTCTGGGCTGAGGGTACGCAGCCCGTGTTGACGCAGCATGGCTGCAAAGATTTTTTGCCCCATTTTTTGTGGCGATTTAAAGCCCCGCCGGGAAACCGTATTTCCGGCTTTGGCATGCATGGGGGTATTCACGGCTCCGATTTCCAGACAGAGCAAGGGCAATGCGGGTTGTGCCTGTTTCAGGCTGCGGTAAAAATGGGAGAGCCCTGCTTTGGACACAGCATACGTCACGGCCTGGCCTGCCGGCAGGGTGGCCATCAGGGAGCTCACCAGGGTGATTTTACCCGGACACATCGCATCAGGTTGCAGCAGGCCATGCACCATTTGCATGATGCTGAGCAGATTGACCTGCAGGGTGGTGTGCAGGGTTTCGGGCGCGAGTGCCTCAAACGCACCAACCTGACCGGTGCCAGCGCAAAAAAGCACATGGGCAAAATAGCTGGACTTCAGCTCATGAAGCGTGGCGCTAACGGCTTCAGCACAGCCCAAATCACAGGGCAGGCAACGGATGCCGGGGTAGGTCTCTGTGAGCTCGCTGGCCTGGGCGGGGGTGCGAACCAGGCTGGTCACATCAAAGCCCGCCTGAAAAGCCAGCCGCAGCACTTCACGGCCCAGGCCGGAATAGGCTCCGGTGATCAATAATGAGGTGGGTTGAGGCATCAAGACAGTTTGACATACTCCCCTCCCTAAAGGAAGGGGATTCTCAAGCTACGCTTACCCCAATGGGTTACGTTAGCGGTGCTGTCTTCAT
>JACYMC010000098.1 GCA_015272195.1 Candidatus Sericytochromatia bacterium | reverse complement strand
CACGACCTCGCTGCGGGACGAACGTCAGCGCATCTGTTTCGGGCCAACCAGCTTCGGCTCTGGTTTTCAGGGCTGGCGTATGTTCTGATGCAAGCGATTCGCCGGCTCGGATTGACGGGCACAAAGCTCGCCAAAGCACAGGCCGGAACAATTCGGCTCAAGCTGTTGAAGGTAGCGGCGCGCGTCCTGCATGTCGGTGGGCACCTGATCTGTCAATTGGCGAGCGCGTGCCCCTTTCGTTCTCTGTGGGGACAGGTTCTGAAGCGATTGCGAATACCGTGAGCCTGAGCCCCTTCACCAAGATCTCAATCGCCTGAAACCAGGTTATCTTTGGCCTGTCGTCTTTCACCCAGCGAACGAACAAAGACAATGAATCAAGCGTGAAACGGCCTGTTCAGAGGCTACCGAGTTCAGTAAAAACTCCCGAAATATACCCTACACCTTATGTGAACGCACCTTTGTGAGAAATGCGGGCTATGGCTTTGCCTCATAAAACATTCAGGCCTGCAGGCCATCGCCGGGGCGTGTGCAGGCAGTACAGCATTCAGAGAAAATCAGACAGAGGCCGGTTCTAAAGCGCTTGACGGCTGAATTTCGAGCCCGGCCGCGTGAGCTTTAGGCCTCGCCCAGCGGGGCTTTTTTGAGGTCAGCTGAAAACACCTGGGCTTCGGCAATGCGCTGCAACTGCTCGGGCTCGGCCAGGGAGATTTTTTCGCGACCTGCCACAATCAGCTGATGTGACTCCCACTGGCTCAGAATGCGGCTGACGGTGTAGAGGGTGGAGCCAATCATTTCGGCCAGATCCTGACGGGCCAGGGGCGTGTCCAGCACGATCAGATCGCCTTCGCGGTGGCTGCTCTGCTGCATCAGACGCAGCAGAGCGTGGGCCAGGCGACGCTCGACGCACTCGGTGGCCAGCTCGCGGTAGCGATCCTGCAGCTCATGGGTGCGTTTGACCATGATCTGAAAGGCGTTGACCGCCATGCTGGGGTAGATCTGCATCAGCTTATGGATATCCCGGTCATAGAGGCAGAGGGCCTCACAGTCTTTGGTGGCCTGGGCCGAGGCTGGGTATTCGCCCCCGCTGAGGGCTGCTACACAGCCAAACAGCTCCAGCGGGTTGATCATGCGCATGACCACCTGCTGCCCGTCAGGCGTGAGCTGGGTGACCTTGATCTGGCCATTCAGCAGAATATACAGCCGGCCGGCCGGTTCAGCCTGGCGAAAAAAATAGGCGTCTGTCTCGACCCGTGTGGGGCGGGCGTGCTCCAGAATTCGGCTGACTTCTTCACGCTTGAGACCCTGAAACAGGGGCGTGTGCTGTAAAGCATCGAGCATCTCGGGACGGATGGGACTCACGGTAAACCTCTGTAAAGTTGTGCAGACCGTCATTCAGCTTACCATATCCGCGCCACGCAGCTCGGCATCGCGCGCCAGGGCCAGCGGAAACAGCAGCTGGTCTTCTTTGTAGATGTGGATCTTCAGATCTTCGGCAAACAGCTTCAGCTGCTCCAGCCAGCCGGCATAAACCGCGCTGCTGCCCGCTGCCGGCGTGTAGTTATCGGTCAGACGGGCCAGCGTGATCAACTGACTCTGGCAGTGTTTGTGCTCGGCATCCATGGCCCGGATCGGGTTGGCAGTATTGCCACAATGCATGCTGACCGCTTCGGTGGCGCTGGCCAGGCGCTGACAGTAGGGGAACAGAATGGCCTCTTCTTTGAGCATATGGGTGTCGAGATCGCGCAGCAGGGTGCGCAGCAGCAGGATCAGCGCCGGCAGATCGGCCCGGGTGTCATGGGGGCCGAGATCCACGGCCTGGCGCAGCAGGGCCGGGCCCACCGCGCGGATGTATTCGTGGTGGTTTTCCACCAGATCCTGGCAGAGTTCGGGAATGCTCTGGGAAAGAGAGGTGCTGGCAGGTGAGGGTGTCATAACAGAAGCTCCTTTGGCATCACAGTTTCAAACTGTTTTTTTACAGCATACGCAGGGCGTGAACCTGTGTCTTTGCGCTGGCGCAATCTTCTGCCTGGGGCTATACTGAGCACCCTATGAAACTTCTTAAGATCATGGCTGCCGGCTGTCTGAGCCTTTTGCTGGTGCGGGGTCAGGCAGCCGCTGCCCCGGCAGTTGCTGAGCAGCCCCCCGCACTGGAAACCTATCAGCCCCGCTATATTTCGTTTTATCAGGCGCAGCAGAGTCAACTGGATGCTTTTCTGGTGCGCTTTTTTCAGCGCGAGCTGCCGCGCTTTGATTACCCCCTGATTCTGAGTGAGGGCAGCCTGCCTGATTTTCTGGCGCGGGCCCGGCAGTATCAAAGTGAGCAGGCCGGTCTGCTGGCGGCGGGTCAGACCCCCGAAGATCTGCGCTTTGGCGAGCGGGTGGTCACCTGGAGCCAGACCCGGCAGGTGCTGGATTCAGCCTATGTCTTTGCGCCCCGCTGGGCTTTTTCACCCCTTGAGATCAGCGGCCCGGAGTACAGTGGCCAGACTGAGGGCCAGGGTTGGTATCTGGTGCTCAAAAGCCGTTTTAGCCTGGATTTGCCCCTGTACAAAGTCCGCGAAGACCAGCCGCAAGCCCTGACCGCGTTTCAGGAAAACTGGCAGATTGTCAAACTGCTGCGCATGGATATGCCCCTGCTGCGCCAGCGCATGCAGGATGAACTGGGCGCCAGCCCAGCACCTGAGGACACCGCTGCTTTTTTAACGACTCTGCGCCGGCTGCCGCCTTTTGACCAGCTGCTGCCCGCCCTTGAAAGCCAGGACCCGGCGCGCTATCTGCAGGATACCGCCCGCAAGGTGCTGGAACTGGAGCTGTCGTCGCCCGAAAAAATGGCCAAACTCTCAGATCAGGCTTTGGTTCTGGGCCTGAGCGGCAGCCTGAACCTGCTGCACCCGGACGGTCTGAAGCAGAGCGGCGCCTTTCTGGAAGGGGTCAGCGCGCTGTACAAACTCCAGAACCTGCTGGCTGAGATTCGCAAAACCCCGGAGTTTCAGCTTAAAGGCCAGGTCAGCGCATTTGACCCCCAGAGCGATCTGAGCCAGCTGAGCCTGTCTGAGAGCGAAAGCGTGAGCAGTCTGGGCATTCATCTGGATGCGGGCTATCGCATTATCGAGTACCGCCAGACCCCGGAGGGCATGCAACCCGTTGAGATTGGCTTTACCAAAGTGCGCGCCCTTGAAGAACAGCAGTTTTCTGTACAGACCATTCTGGCGGCGCGCCCCTTTGAGCCGGGTGATCAGCATCTGGAATACCCCAAAACACCCTTTGAACTGCGCCTGCGCGGCGGCACGGGTTCTCTGGCACTGCTGGGACCCCGCAGCGGCATTTATGCCGACACGGCCCCGGAGTTTTCGGGCACGCTCTATTACAGTCTGGCCCAGGCACTGGGCTGGTCAGAAACTTACCTGGGACTCAATGGGGCCTATGGCATGGTGGGCTGGCCGGGTGTGCGGGGTAGGGCCCCACCGGCCAATGTGTCCGCGCTGACCGGCGAGCTGGGCCTCAGTAAACGCTTTTATTTTCGCCAGCTGATGCTGGCTGTGGGGCTGCGCCTGGGCTTTATGAACGGCGTGCAGTCAGACGGGCCCAGCACCCTCAGCCAGAGTACCCTGGGGGGCACGCCTTTTGCCGGGGCGGCCCTGCAGCTCAACCCCGATCTGATTCTGGGGCTGGATCTGGGCTGGCGCGAGTACCCTGCTGCCGGCACCCGCTGGCGCAGCAGCGCGGGTGACAGTGATCTGTGTTATGGTCTGGCGGCTTCCGGGCCGGTGTTTGGGCTGTTTCTGAATTATCAGCTGTGAGCGGGCAGGGCCCAGTCAATGGCGGGCTGGCCGTGGGCCTGCAGCGCGGCGTTGATCTGCGAAAAGGGCCGCGAGCCAAAAAAGCCCCGGTAGGCCGAGAGCGGTGAAGGGTGTGGCCCCTGCAGGATCGTGTGCCGTGGATCAATCAACGGCGCTTTGGCCTGGGCCCAGCGGCCCCAGAGCAGGCAGACCAGATGTTTGCTTTGTGTACTCAGACCCGCAATCAGGGCGTCGCTTAAAGGTTCCCAGCCTTGGCCAGCATGGGAGCCTGCCTGACCGGCGCGCACGCTCATCACCGTATTGAGCAGCAGCACGCCCTGCCGGGCCCAGGGCAGCAGGCTGCCGCTGGCCGGCGCGGCACAGCCGAGATCGCTCTGCAGCTCCGTAAATATATTGCGCAGGCTGGGCGGCAGCTTCTGGCCCGGCGGCACCGAGAAGCTCAGGCCGTGGGCCTGGCCCGGCTGGTGGTAGGGGTCCTGGCCCAGAATCAGCACCCGCACGGCCTCTGGCGGGCAGGGCTGCAGGGCCTGAAACAGATCCTTGCGGGGCGGGTAAACGGTCTGGCTGGCGTATTCAGCGTCTAAAAAGGCTTCCAGCTTTGCCCAGTGGGGCTCCAGGGCCGGGGTGTCCCAGAGCGCGCGCCAGGGGGCGGGGATCAGGTCCCGCAGACGTTCGGACATGGGGCCTCAGCGGCCAAAGAAGAGCTTCTGGCGCATGATGTGGAAGAAGTCGTTTTTCTGGAACTTGACCAGCCGGGTTTTGTAAAAGGAGCGGCTGACCTTGACGATATCGCGGTGGTAGAGCTGCTGGTGGGCCTGGCCGTCAATGGTGATCAGCACGTCCTGGGAGGTTTCGCGCAAGAGCACCTTGACCATGGTTTCTTTCCATTCGGGGATCACCACGGCCCGGTTAAACAGGGCGTGGGGGCAGAGCGGGTTGATAATATATGCCGAAACATCCGGCATCATCAAAGGCCCGCCGGCACTCATGGAGTAGGCCGTGGAGCCGGTGGCCGAGGCAATAATCAGGCCGTCAGCGCGGTAGGTGTTGATATACTCGCCATCGACATAGGTGGCCAGGTCAATGATGTACGAGAGCGGGTGGCGCATAATGGCTGCATCGTTGAGGGCATGAAACAGCAGGCGCGACTGGTAGTTTTCGTCCAGCACCTCAATTTTGAGCATGCTGCGCTCCTGGATCACGTACTCGCCGGCCAGCAGGCGCTCCAGCGAGGGGTAGAGATCTTCGAGGGCGGTTTCAGAAATAAAGCCCAGGGAACCGGCGTTGATACAGAGCAGCGGAATGCCGTGGGGCGCCAGCAGACGGGCGGCATAGAGCACCGTGCCGTCGCCACCAAAGACCAGGGCCATTTTGAGGCGCAGATCGCCGGTATCTTTTTCGAACTCCTCGTTGGAGTTGTAGTGTGATGAAAACAGGTAGACGTTTTCGCCCCGCTCTGAGAGCCACTGGGCCACTTCCTGGGCGATATGCTGGGTATCGCATTTATAGGTTTTGTAGAGGTTGTATACAATCCCGATGGCGGGGGCACTCATGCTGTGGCCGTTTCCTGTCTAGGCTTTGATGGCTGCATCATAACACAGATTAACGCACTGTTTCAAAAGTGCGTTCACGCAAAATATCCGTTAGAACGGATGCGGCGCTGAAAGCTGCGGGCCTTCTCGATTTCGGGCACGGTTTTGCAGAGATAGATATGCAGCAGTTCCAGGCGTTCGTTTTCGTGCTCTGCCTCCAGCAATTCCAGTTTGGGCAGTTTTTCGAGGTTGACGCGGTAGGCAATTTCAAACGAGAGCTGTTCACTGCTGCGATCCAGGGTGTGATCGTCGACTTCCACGGCAGCCAGGAACTTGTCGTAAAGTTCCAGAACCGCGCTGCGCAGTACGCCGTCCGGGCTGACGGGCTCTTCGACAATCCACTCTACTTCGCCCAGCAGATAGGGTTTTTCTTCGCGGGTGTCCAGCAGGCGGTAGCGGCGGTGACCATAGGTCATGATGTCCATTTCGCCGTTGGGGTATTTGTGCAGAATCTCGTCAACCAGGACCGTGCAGCCAATGTTGTGCAGCTGGGTTTTGCGGGCGTAGTTGATGCCAAAGGGCTGGTAATGCTGATCACCCTCAGCCGGGGCGCAGTCGGCAATCAGCTGCTGGTAACGCGGCTCAAAAATATGCAGGGGAACGGGCTCGCCGGGAACCACCACCAGGTCCAGCGGGAAAATGGGGACCGTCTCCATACCCACCCGTTTCCTTTCTGAATTTTGAAGCAGTATAACACCCTCCGTCCCTGATTCGCAGTACAAAAAATCCTTGCCCGCCGCCTGGTGATTCGTGCTACATTATTACCAGTTTCACAGCTTGTTTTCAGGAGTCACAATCCCCCGTCATGGCAAAGAAAGCATCCGCTTCCAGCAAAGTCTCCACTGCCGCCGAAAAAAAAGCGGTAGCCAAAGCCCCAAAGGCAGCGGCCAAAGCCCCAAAGGCAGCGGCCAAAACCCCCAAAGCGGCGCCATCCAAAAAAACAGCCCCTGCCAAAGCCCAGGCTCAGCGTACGGCTGCTGATATCGAGCAGTCTTTTACAGCGGCTGAAACCGCCGTGACCGACTGGATGATTGCCCACCCCAAAGAGGTGATCAAACACCGCCAGCAGTTTATGCAGCAATTGATCAAGCGCCGCTGCAGCTATGGCGATGGCGGCATTCTGCCGGTGACGCTGGCCCCGATGTTTTTAAAAGAGAGTTCGGTGGATCGCATTGCCCGTGTGGCCGTGGAACTGGACCGCATTCTGGATAAGGCGATTCACCTTTACTTCAAAGATGACTATGTCAAAAGCTATTTTCCTTACCCCGATATCCCGCTGGAATGGATCAACTGGGATCCCAAGTACAGCAAGCCCACCGTCCTCAACCGCCATGACGCCCTGTTTGACGGCAAAAACCTCAAGTTTATTGAGTTCAATACCGATAACCCCGGCGGCCGGGGCTGGGTTGATACCTATGAGGACCTGCTGATTCACTCCCCAATTTACAAAGATCTGATTGCCGATTATTGCCAGATCAAAGACCGCCCCATGCTGCACGCGCTTAAAGAGTCCCTGCTGGCCTGCTACCGCGAGTGGGGGGGCAGCAAAGCCAAACCCCGCGTGGCCCTGGTTTCGCTCAAGGAGTATCTGCCCGGCTCCGACAACGAAATTGTGCGCGACTATCTGATTGAACACGGCATTGAGGCCAACTGTATTGATCCGCGGGATTTTGAGTACCGCAACGGCAAACTCTACTCCGGTAACGTGGCCTTTGATATCGTCAACATGTGCCTGCGCTTTACCTTTTTTAAGCGCTTTCCGCGTGAAATGCAGGACTTTTTAAACGCCCTGCGCGATAACGCGGTCTGCCAGGTTAACCACTTCCGGGCCACCCTGGGTTCCCAGAAAGAAATGCTCTCCTTTCTGAGCAACGAAGAAAATCATCATTATTTTACCGACGCCGAAGCCCAGTGCATCAAAGACCATATTCCCTGGACCCGCAAAATGGACGAAACCATTACCCTGTCTGCTGATGGTCGGGACGTCTCGCTGCAGGACTATGTAATCAAGCACCAGGAAGATCTGGTG
The DNA here is from genome assembly GCA_015272195.1 of Candidatus Sericytochromatia bacterium. Taxonomy (GTDB): domain Bacteria; phylum Cyanobacteriota; class Sericytochromatia; order UBA7694; family UBA7694; genus JACYMC01. Next base: position 26,747 of record JACYMC010000098.1, on the reverse strand, counting down.
CTCAAGCCCACCTGGGCCGCCGGGGGCTATGAGGTCTATGTGGGTAAATTTACCGACAAAGGCAAATGGCAGAGCGCGGTAGAGTCGGCCATGGGCTGCCCCTGGTGGATTGTGCAGGAGGCTGTCGAGATTCCTGAATATGAGTTTCCGGTGATCCGCGACAGCCAGGTGCGTCTCGAAAAGAAAAACCTCAACCTGAACCCCTACGTTTTTAACGGCGAGTATGCCGGATGCCTGGGACGTATCTCTGAATCCAAGGTGATCAACGTCAGCGCGGGGGGCGGTATTATTCCGGTCTTTGCCCTGAAGGGTCAAAAGGCCTGAGAGCGTGACATCCCAGGCTATCACCGTCGCTGCCGGCGACGGCATAGGCCCGGAAATCACGGCGGTGGTGCTGGATTTGCTGACGGCTGCCGGGGCCAGCCTGGCCCCGGAGTTTGTGCAAATAGGTCAGCAGGCCCAGGCTGCCGGCTTCAGCAGTGGTATTGCTGATTCTGCCTGGGACTCTGTCCGGCGCACGGGGCTGCTGCTGAAAGGCCCCGTGCTCAGTTCCCGTCAGCAGGCCAATACCAATATTATTCTGCGCAAAAGCCTGGGCCTTTTTGCCAATGTGCGGCCCTGTTTGTCGTACCATCCTTTTGTGGCGACCCGCTACCCCGCGCTGGATGTGGTGATTATTCGCGAAAACGAAGAAGATTTGTATGGCGGCCTGGAGTATCGCCAGACCACTGATGTGGCGCACGGCCTCAAGCTTTTCAGCCGGCCCGGCTGCGAAAAAATTATCCGTTATGCTTTTGACTACGCCCAGACCCATGGCCGTCAGAAGGTGTCGGCCCTGACCAAAGACAAAATCATGGAGTTTACTGACGGCTTTTTTCATCAGATTTTTTTGGAGATTGCCGCCGCTTACCCTGAGATTAAATCGGAGCACGAAAGCCTGGACCTGGGCACCGCCCGCCTGATCGAAACGCCCGAAAGCTTTGATGTGATTGTGATTCCCAATCTCTACGGCGATATTCTTTCGGGTCTGGTGGCCCAGATGACCACCGGTTCAACCGGCCTGTCGTGTGCAGCCAATCTGGGGCCGCACTGCAGTGTGTTTGAAACCCTGCACGGGCCGGCCCTGGAAATCGCGGGTCAGGACCGCGCCAACCCTTCTGGCCTGCTGCTGGCCGCGATTCTGCTGCTGGTGCAGATGGGCCAGTCAGAGGTGGCCGAAAAACTTCACAATGCCTGGCTGTATACCCTGGAACAGGGTCGGCTGACCGCCGATATCTATCGTGCTGAAGCCCATCGTGAAAAACTGGGCACCCAGGCCTTTGGGGCTGCCGTGGCCGCCAATCTGGGGCGGCGCCCGCAAACCCTTCGGCCCGTTGTTTACAGCACGCCCTCTGCGCCGACCCTGCAGCACAATATTCCCTATCAGCCGCCGGTGGTCAGCAAAAGTCTGGTGGGCGTGGACCTGTTTTTAGACTGGCAGATTGAAGACCCGCCCTTGCTGGCTGAACGGCTTCAGCGCCTGAATGAGAAAACGCTGAGTCTGGCCTGCATTACCAACCTGGGGGTCACGGTCTGGCCAGAGGCCTTTCCTGAAACCCGGCTTTCAGATCATTGGCACTGCCGCTTTCTGGCCCCTGCAGGCCAGAGCCTTGAACAGGGCGATGTGCTGGCCTTGATGCAGCAGGCCCTGCAGGCTGAATTGCACTGGATCAAAAGTGAATTTTTGTTTGCCATTGATGGCCAGTCGGCTTTTTCACATTAGCCACTGAAAAATGCGGGTGAGAGGACTTGAACCTCCACGTCCGAAGACACCAGATCCTAAGTCTGGCGCGTCTGCCATTCCGCCACACCCGCACGTTTGCCTATTGTAGTCGCTTGTGGTCCTGAGCCGCAAGCGGATCAGCTGTCAATGCGGTCGTGAGCCAGGGCCAGATCGGCCTGCTGCAGCAGCGATTCAGGACCTGCTTCTTTGCCCGGATCCACGCTGGCCACACCAATGGCCACGCTGACCAGTCCGCCGTCAGGGTGGGCAATCTGTAAGGCCGCAATATCTTCGGCAATGCCAGCGCTCAGCGCCTCTACGCTGACCGGATCATAACCTGGGTAGAGCAGGGCAAACAGGGCACCGCCAAAACGCGACAGCATCACGCGATCCTGGATGCGTTCAGAGAGCACTTCGGCGATGGCCTGAAGGCAGTGGTCGCCCTGCAGGGCCCCTTTGTGCTCGTTAAAGCTGCGAAAATTTTGCACTTCAATCAGCATCAGGGTCATGGGTACTTTCTGTACATAACAATGGGTCCAGTCTTCGCGGATGCGCTTGTCAAAAGCTTTGCGGTTCAGCAGACCGGTGATGGGATCCTGAAAGGAGGCCTGTTCCAGGCGGGAATTGCTGGCCATCAGACCCCGCGTCATTTCAAGCAGCTCGTGTTCCCAGGCTTTGCGGCGGTCAATTTCTTCCTTGAGTCGCAGGGCCGAGCCCACGCGGGCAATAAACTCGACCGGGTCAACGGGCTTGGTGATGTAGTCAATCGCACCCGATTCAAAGGCCTGTTTGAGCAGCTGTTTGTCGTAAATGGCTGTCAGCATCAGCACGGGAATGTCCTGGAACATATCAAAGCGCTTGACTTCCTGAACGCCCTGAATGCCGTCTTTTTCGGGCATAATCACGTCCATCAGAATCAGATCGACAGGCTTGTTGTCGGGGTGCAAAGACGCATTGAGGGTCTGCATCAGCTGGTCAATCGAGGTCAGGGTCAGAATGTCTGAGTAGCCTTCTTTTTCAAGAATGCTCCGGTAAATCAGGTCGTTGATTTCAGGCTCATCATCGACAATCAGAATACGCTGCTGTTTCCCCACGGGCTTTTACCTCTTTGCTTCAGGGCCCTTCATGCTTCTGCGGACAGGTGGCTTAAATCAGAATCTCAGGCTCTGCTTGATTTAGATGCGTTTTAAAGTAACTTTGTTTATATTTTAACATGTCCTGTGAACAGCGGCGAGGGCTTGGGCAGACAGGCTGTTGTGCCCTGCTATTGTGTGTTTTTATGGGGTCTCCGGGTGATCTGTCCACTGCCTGAGCCCCTTAACAGCACCGGGGCTTTGCCCTACAATACCTGAAGATTCTGAAACACGAGGAAGCAAATGGCTGAACAGTATATTTTTCAAACCTATAAGCTCAACAAGGTGGTGGGTGCCAACCGCCGTGAGATTCTCAAAGACGTGACCCTGGGCTTTTTTCCGGGGGCCAAAATTGGCGTGATCGGTCACAACGGGGCGGGCAAATCAACCCTGCTCAAAATCATGGCCGGCCTTGACGACAATTTTCAGGGCGAAGCCCGGCTGACCAAAGGCTTTACGGTGGGTTATCTCTCCCAGGAACCTGAACTGGACCCCAACAAAACCGTGCGCGAAAACGCCGAAGACGGCCTGGGCCACGTGCGTGACATCATGCAGCGCTTTGAAGAACTCAGCATGAACTACTCCGAAGAAACCGCCGACGAATTTGCCCGCCTGCAGGATGAAATCGAGGCCGCTGACGGCTGGAACCTCGACAACCGCGTCGAAATGGCCATGGAAGCCCTGCGCTGCCCGCCGGGTGATGCCAGCGTGGAGAACCTTTCCGGCGGGGAGCGCCGCCGCGTGGCCCTTTGCCGCCTGCTGCTCTCAGCCCCTGATCTGTTGCTGCTGGACGAACCCACCAACCACCTCGACGCTGAGACCGTGGCCTGGCTGGAGCGTCACCTGCAGGCCTATGCCGGCACGGTGATTGTGGTGACCCACGATCGTTACTTCCTCGATAATGTGACCGAGTGGATTCTCGAGCTCGATAATGGCCGCTCGATTCCCTGGTCGGGCAATTACTCCTCCTGGCTGGAGCAGAAAGAGCAGCGCCTGGCCCAGGAGCAGCGCCAGGCCGACGTGCATCGCAAAACCCTGGAGCAGGAGCTGGAGTGGGTGCGCATGTCGCCTAAGGGCCGCCAGGCCAAAAACAAGGCCCGCCTTAAAAACTACGACAAGCTGGTCGAGGCCGATCAGCAGATTCAGGTCGACAACGTCGAAATCTACATTCCCTTTGGCGAGCGCCTGGGCAATGTGGTGGTGGAGGCCAAAAATCTCACCAAGGCCTACGACGACAAGCTGTTGTTTGAAAACTTCAGCTTTGAGCTGCCCCCGGCGGGTATTGTGGGCGTGATTGGGCCTAACGGGGCGGGTAAAACCACCCTGATGCGCCTGATCACCGGCGAAGAGAAACCGGATTCCGGCAGCCTGCGCGTGGGCGAGACGGTGGAACTGGGCTATGTCGATCAGAGCCGTGATGCCCTCAATGACGACAAAACCGTCTATGAAGAAATCAGCGAGGGCTATGAGTTTGTGCAGCTGGGCAAAAAAGAGCTGAACGCCCGCGCTTACGTGGCCCGCTTTAACTTCAAAGGCGGCGATCAGCAAAAAAAGGTCGGCAGCCTCTCAGGCGGAGAGCGCAACCGCGTGCACATGGCCAAGCTGCTCAAGCGCGGCGGCAACCTGCTGCTGCTGGACGAACCCACCAACGATCTGGATGTGGATACCCTGCGCGCCCTCGAAGCTGGTCTCAACAACTTCCCCGGCTGTGCCGTGGTGATCTCACACGACCGCTGGTTTCTGAACCGTGTGGCCACCCATATTATGGCCTTTGAAGGCGACAGCCAGGTGGTCTTTTTTACGGGTACCTACGATGAATACGAAGAAGACCGGCGCAAGCGCCTGGGGGCTGACGCTGATCAGCCCCACCGTATCAAATACCGGCCTTTGACCAAAAAATAGGGTCTGTTTCGGCTTAGAGCTGGCGGCTGAGTTCCCGGTAGCGCTGCATCAGCGTTGCAGGCGGATTCATCCCCAGCTCTTTTTCGTAGGTCTGCTCCATGCGCTCGCCCAGGCGCTCCAGACGCTGGCGGTCTTTGCGCTGGGCGGCAATCTGAAACAGCCAGCCAAAGCCGGTCTCTGAGAGGCGATCCCAGCGCAGCAGCTGCTCGGCCCGCTCTTCGGCGGCCTCGTACTGGCCCTGTCTGACGAGGTAATCCAGGCTCCAGAGGGCCAGATCGCTGGCCTTGCGGGCATAGCCTTCGCGTTCGGCCAGCCAGTCGTCGGCAAAGTCGAGTTCGGGCAAAAAGGGCCCCTGGTACAGTTGCAGGGCTTGGCTGGCCGCCGCTTCTGCGGTGTCGGGCTCGGCTTCGCGGCTGCGCAGCCAGTGCTGGTGGGCCCGGCCAAAGTCTTCGGCGTCCCAGGTGTAGTGGCTTTGCCAGTTGAAACTGTAGCAGGCGTCGTGAAACTGCACAAAATGCGAGGCCTGCTTGCCTTTGCGATCGGGTTCCAGCACCTTGCGCAGGGTGTGAATGTGTACATCCAGGCTGCGCAGGGCCTGCTCCAGATCGTCAGCACCCGTCAGCCAGTCGGCCAGGGTTTCGCGGTGAATGCCGTGTGGGTGCAGCAGAATCTGAATCAGCACGTTGCGGGCCCGTTTGCGCGGCCAACGCTCCACCAGCTGCTGGTCAAGCTGCAGCTGAAAGTGCCCAAAGGTTTTGAGCTGCAGCCGGGGCTGGCGCGCGCCCAGGCGCAGGGGTTCGCGCGGAGCCGGAGCTGCGTCGGGTGCCTGTATGCTGCCGGGATCAAGGCTTTGCAGGGCCGCGCGGGCTTCGCGCCAGAGCCCCAGGCTGCCGCTGGCCTCGGCGCGCCGGGTCACGGTCTGCAACAGTTCACGGGCAGCCCCGGTTTCCTGCTGGCGCAGCAGGGTCAACGCACAGTTGAGACTGGCGTAGAGCCAGTCAAAGGTCTGGGGCTCCAGCTGCTCCAGGGCCTGGCGGTGCAGGTGGCGGGCCCGGTCATAGTCTTTGTGAAAGCGCCAGAGCCGGGCTTCGACATCGGCGATCAGGGGTTCGAGGGCCTGCCACTCCAGGGCGGCGGCACTCTGGCGCACCCGCTCCAGAATGGCCTGGCCCTGTTTGAGATCGAGGTGTTCGCCCAGCAGCTGGTAAAAGGCCAGGTTGAGCCAGACCAGCGGCTGCGCGCTCAGGGGCAGGGCGCTGACCTGCTCAGCGATCGTGTCGGGCAGGGGCTCATCGGCCTGGCCGGTCAGGGCGTCCAGAAAGGCCAGCATGATTTGCAGCTCCAGCTGCATGGCGCTGTTGTGGTCGCTTTCGGCCAGGGTCAGCGCCTGCTGGTAGGCCGTGCGGGTCAGGGCATAGTCACCGGCCTGGTAGGCGGTCAGCCCGCGCAGAATGCGCGCGCGGGTTTGAAAGGCCATCACGCTGGGGTGGCGGGCATTGAGGGCCAGCAGGGCGTCGATTTCGGCCTGGGCTTCGGGGTAGTGGCAGCACTGGCGCAGGCGGTTGGCTTTGAGGTAGTGCCAGGCAGCCCGATCCACGCTGTGGCCATCTTCTAACAGCTCAGCTCCGGCGGCCAGCAGCTGATCGAGCGTCTCGCCCTGTCCGCTGAGCGAGGCGTTGTGGGCCTGGCGGGTCAGAATGCTCAGGCGCAGGGCCGCCTGTTCGGAGCCACAAAGACTCAGGGCCCGCTCCAGCAGAATCTGCGATCGGGCCGGACCGCTCTGCAAAGCCTGTTGCAGCCAGTAGCGCGGCTGCTGACGGGCCCTGGGCTCCAGCAGTTCGCTCAGGGCCGGGGGCCATTGTGTGGGCTGCATCTGCCAGGCGCTGAGCAGGGCCTGGCGTTCGGGTTCCCAGAGTTGGGCGGGCTGCTGTCGGGCAAAAGGGGGCAGCCATTCCAGCAGGGCCTGCTGCAGCAGATGCTGACAGCTGGCTTCGCTCAGCTCACCCTGACGCTGGCGGGCGGCCAGCAACAGGCCCAGGGGCCAGCCGGCCAGGGCTTCAAATTGCTGCTGATCTTCATTCTCCCAGTTTAACCCCAGGCTTTGCCAGTGGGCCTGGGCCGTGCTGAGATCCCAGGCCAGGCTGCTGCGATCGTGGTATGCTGCGCCCGCAGCGACCCAGGTGGCCAGGGGCAGCTCCGGCGGCTTGCGTGAGGCCAGCAGCAGGCGCAGCCAGGTGGGGTGCTCCTGCAGCAAGGCCTGCCAAAAGGCCAGCACGCGCGCATGGCGCTCCAGCGGCTCCCAGGGGTCAAAGACCAGCCAGAGCTGTTGTTTAGGCTCAGTGCTCAGTTGTGCATTGAGCGTGCGCAGCCAGGTCGCCGCCTGCAGGGCCGGATCGGCTTGTTTTGGCGGCGCGTGCAGGGCCAGCGCTGTACAGGCAGCACTGAGCAATTCAAAATAGCTGTCCGAAAAATCTGCCTGCAACCCGGCTTCCAGCACCAGCGCTTCGGCCGGTCGCCGGGTCAGCAGCTGCTGCAGCTGCTGGCTTTTGCCAAAGCCCGGCGGGGCCACCCAGATGGCGGCAGGCTGAGTCTGACTCAGTTCGGGGGCTGACTCCGCCGGGGCGGTGCTCATGCGTAGAGGGCTTCCATCTGGGTGCTGTAGCGCTCATAAATCGCCTTGCGGCGGGGCTTAAAGGAGGCTGTCAGCAGGTTGTCCTCCACCGTCAGGGGCTCGGGGTTGATCCAGACCTTTTTGATGGTTTCAAAGGAGGCCAGGTCGTTGTTGACGGCGGCCACCTGCTGATCCACCAGGGCGGTGACCGCTTCACTGCTGCAGAGGCTGGTCCAGTCGCTGCTGCTATCGCCCACAGCTTCGCGCACGGCGGCTTCTTCGAGGGTGACCATGGCCGTCAGAAACTTTTTGCCGTCACCGTAGACGATCAGGTGCTGAATGTAGGGGTTGTCCTGAAAACGGCGCTCAATATTCTGGGGCGGCACGTTTTTACCGCCGCTGGTGACCAGGATTTCTTTTTTACGGTCGATAATCTGCAAAAATCCGCCGGCGTTCCAGCGGCCCACGTCGCCGGTTTTGAACCAGCCCTCGGCGTCAAAGGCCTCGGCGGTGGCTTCCGGGTTTTTGTAATAACCGGCAAAGATATTGGGGCCTTTGGCCAGAATCTCACCGTCCTCGGCCAGTTTGATCTCGACGCTGGGGTAGGGCACGCCCACCGAGTCAAAGTCATAGCGGTCGCGGCGGTTCATGGTCAGGGTGGGGGAGCATTCGGTCAGACCGTAGCCTTCAATGATCAGCAGGCCCAGGGCCTGAAAGCCCTCTTTGATCTCGCGCTTTAAGCCGGCTCCGCCCGAGAGCCCAAAGACCAGCCGGCCCCCGGTGACTGTGTCAAAGGCAGCCTGATCACCGCCGGCGGCCTGGATTTTGAGGTGGAGTTTTTCCCAGTAGGCGGGCACCGACAAAAAGGTGTGGGGTTTCACGCTGTTCATTTTGTCGAGCACGTTGCGCGGGTCAGCCAGATAGGCCTGCCAGCCCAGGCGGTTGCCCAGCATAATGGCCCCGATGCCAAAGGCATGGGCCAGGGGCAGCCAGTGCAGATCCACGGCCTGCTCGGGAATATGCGGGCCGTTGAGGGCAATCCAGTCATGGGCGCTGGCCTGCAGGTTCTGGTGGGTCAGCATCACGCCCTTGGGCAGGCCGGTGGTGCCGGAAGTGTAGATAATGGTGGCCAGATCGGCCACGTCGATGCCGGCATGGGCTGACTCAAAGGCGGCGCTGTCGGCTGCACCGCTTTCGCGGGCCTGGGCAAAGCCGGTCACCGGAATGCTGAGGCCGTGGCCTTCGGGGGTGGGGCCGTCCATCACCAGCACGGATTTGACCGGGCCGAGATCAATACCGCTGAGCACGGGCAAAAAGCTGGCGTCGCAGCAGAGCACGCTGACTTCAGCGTGGTTTAAGAAGTAGCTGATCAGATCATCCTTGCTGGCGGGGTAGATGGGCACCACCACGGCGGCGATGCTCTGCACGGCAGAGTAGGTCACAATCCACTCATAATGGGTCTGGCCCAGAATGGCCACCTTGGCTTCAGCGGGCGCATCCGCCGCCAGAAAGCCGCCGATCGCACGGACGTCGTCGGCGTATTGCTGCCAGCTGACAGACGTATAGCTGTCATCGGCCTGGGGCAAAAAGAAGCGGGGCTGGCTGCCCCATTTCCGGGTCCCTTCAAACAGATCCAGAGACTGGTGACGGTATTGAGACATGGCTGAACTCCTTGCACAGATACTTGCTCCCAATTATACGTGCAGCTGCAGGTGCTGGCAAAGGGTGGGGAGACGCGTTTCAGTTCAGCGGCACGCGGATGATTTCAACGCCCATCAGCTCCAGCGGTGTGGGCCCGTTGTAATGGCTGCCTTTGCGGCCGGAATAGTAGAGGCTCATCACAATGCCGCGCAGGCCCGTGTCCATCTGGCGCAGCACGGTGGCCACGCTCTCGGGCCAGGGGGCGGGCGATTGCATCAGCTTCAGCAGGGTCTGCAGGCCGGGGCGCGGTGTGGCCGCCAGCACGCCCAGCAGCAGCTTCAGATCCTTTAATTCAGGCTCAGGAATATGCTCAGCGATCACGTCGATATGCTCGATGCATCCCAGCTCGCTGAAAGCGGGGTACTCGCCGCTGCGCGGCAGCATCAGATCGGCCAGGCGGACCAGGCCGCGCAGCTGCAGGCGGTTAAAGTAAGCGGAGATCGGCGGGCTCATGCGTCGGCTCCCGTCAATTGCTGCCCGAGGCGCTGGGCCAGGGCCATAATGCTGAGGGCCGGGTTGATGCCCGGCGCGTTAGGGAACAGGGCCGAATCGGCCACATAGAGATGCGGCTGGCCGTGCACCTTAAAATCAGGCCCCACCACCGCTTCGCGGGGATCGCTGCCCATGCGGCAGCCGCCCATCAGGTGCAGGCCAAAATAAAAGTCGGAGCTGAAGACCTCTTCGGCGCCTAAGCTCCAGAACATTTGCTGTACGGTGCTCAGGCCCTGGTCGCGGCGGCGCAGGTCCTGAAGTGTGAGGGGCTTGTGAATGCGCAGGCGGCCCTTGCGGTCCAGCTGCAAGCGGCCAATGGCCTCATCGCGGATGGCGACTTCAATGCAGGCCAGCTGGCGGTAGTGCTGCATAAAGCGCTGGTGGGCCCCGCCCAGGCGCGGGTAGAGCATGGCAATCGAGATCGGCGGGCCAAAGACGTTTTCGAGCTTGAAGCCCGCGGCGCGAAAGTGCGCATCCTGTGATTTGACGCCCTGAAAGGCCCCTTTGTGGGCGTCGATGGTGTCGGCAAAGCGGCCAAAAGACATAAACTGCGGGTGGGACGAAAAATGCTGGCCCAGGGCCGGCAGATGCTTGCCAAAGCCCGATTGCAGCAAAATTTTGGTGCTGCCCAGAGCCCCGGCAGCCAGTACCACCTTGCGGCCGGTGACGCTGACCTTGCGGCCATCAACAAGGCCCTGCACCCGCACGCCGTCAGCGATGGGTTCAACCTGGCCCACCTCAAAGCCGGCCTGAATGCTCAGGCCCGCTCTCAGCGCGGGCTGAATAAAGCCCACCAGGGTGCTCTGCTTGGAGTCGCGGTGGCAGCCCCCCAGGCAGCCGATGCAGTCATTGCCCTGATCCAGGGCGCAGTCCGACTGGCCCCGGCGCAGGGGCGCCCAGCCAAAGCCGTGTTTGTCGCAGCCTTCAATAAAGAGCCGGGTGTTGTGGTTAAACTGCTCCGGGGCGATGGTTTGCAGGCTGAGGCGCGACTCGATGGCTTCATAATGGGGCGCCATGGTGGCGGTATTAAAAAAGGGCACGCCGCTGTCGCGCTGCCAGTCGGCCCAGGCCAGATCGTCAAAGCGATCCAGCAGGCACTGGTTGACGTTGGTCGTACCCCCCACGCAGCGGGCGCGCAGAAAGGCCATTTTGCCGCTGCTGTCAAACTCCAGGCCGCCGCCCCAGAAGAGCTGGGGGCTGTACTCCAGCTCGCTGCGCGGAAAGGTCTCTTTGGTGTAGTGCTTGCCGGCCTCTAAAAGCAGGCAGCTTGCGCCGGCCTGCTGCAGGTCGTGGGCCAAAACACCGCCGGCGGCTCCGGAGCCAATCACAATCACATCATAGTGGCTGTGCACGTTTTGTCTCCTTTGTCCGGGCCGCAGCAAGGCAGCAGACGCCCTTTGAATTGCTTGTGATACGGCACGATGAATCCTGCCGAAGGGATTTTAGCCCGATTTGCAGCCCGGGGCAAGCCTGCGCCTGTTGGGGTCGCTCAGGGGCTGTGCTGCGGGCTGTCGAGGCTGATGCAGAGGCGTTCGCTCTGTTCGCGCTGAATCCGGCAGGGGTTGCCAAAGGCGATCACATGGTCGGGCAGGTCTTTGGTGACCACGCTGCCCATGCCAATCAGGCAGTTTTTGCCAATGCGCACATGATCCCGAATCACGCTGCCCGCGCCAATGCGCGTGCCCTGGCCAATGCTGACCGAGCTGTTGACCGTCACGCCGGGATTCAGGGTTACAAAGGGCCCAGCTGGCTGTGGTGTCCCACGCTGCTGTTGCGCTTGATATTGACGCCAAACGCGATCTCGGCACAGGCGCTGACACTCACCAGCGATTCGATCTGCAGGCCTGCGGCCAGCCGGGCACTGCGGGCAATCACCGCGCTGGGGTGCCGCAGGCTCACAAAGCGGGCGGGCTGCAGCTGCAAGGGCTCGGCAAAGGCCTGATAAAGGATTTGCTTGATGCGGCTGTCGGCTGAACCAAAGGCATAGTGCAGCTCTGCGTGCGGTGCTGCGGCGGTGTCTTCGGGGGCGTAAATCCGGTAGCGCCAGTGTTCCAGCGGCTGAAAGGCCGCCGTCAGGGGCACGGGAATATTGAGCAGGATATGAAAGTCCGCGATACCGAGGTTGTCTTCTGCCAGCTCCAGGATCGGATTCAGCAGCACAGGATCACAGCCGAGAATGCCCAGGGCGGTGCTCATCATCGCTTGCGCCGCGGATTGTAGAGATTCAGTTTGCGCGGCGACAGGCAGGTTTTTTCGTGGATCTCCAGCAGCTGGTGCACCCGCTGCAGCAGGGCCAGGTTGCTGGCAGGGCGGCTGCGCTGGCGGTCCAGCCAGAGATTGTCTTCGAGGCCAACACGCACGCCGCGTCCACTGGCGATGGCAATGGCGTGGGCTTGCAGCTGGTAATCGCCCAGCCCCCCGACGCTCAGCCAGTGCGCAGGGGGAATCTGATCCAGCATCGCGCCCATCTGGCTCAGCTGTGTCTGGGCCCCAAAAATATTGCCGAATAAAAGGTTCCAATAAATTCTGTCAGAGGGCAATTCATATTTTTGAATCAGGTATTTGCCATAGTTGATCATGCCCAGATCAAAACATTCCAGTTCAGGTGTGACTCCGTAGCCCAGCATTTTGGCGAGCAGGCGCTGAATCATGTCAGGGCTGTTGAGCGAGGCACCCTGGGCAAAGTTGAGCGAGGAGAGGGTCAGAGAGCACATGTCTGGATATAGTTCAATCACCGCGGAGCGCTTTTCAAACTCCGGCACGTTGCGTCCGGAGGTGCTCAGGCAGAGAATCAGATCCGGGCAGTGTCTGTGCAGGCCCTGCATCATTTCAGCATAGATCTCGGGTTCATGGGTGGGGCTTTGATCGGGCAGCCGGGCGTGCAGATGGGCCACCGTGATGCCCAGTTCGTAGGCTTCATGGGTTTGCTCGATGATTTCCTGGGGCGAAATGGGCACATGCGGATTCATCTCCCGCGTGGGGATCATGCCCGTCGGGCAAAAGTTAATGATAATTTCGCTGTCGGGGTTTAAAGGTGATGAAGGCATGTTTTTAACTTACCACAAAATTTGGTGGGCATGGATTCAGAATTTCTCCTTCTGGGCCTGGCTTTCCAGGCGCAGGCCGGTACGCAGCATCTTCAGCAAAGAGTGCCGGGCCGAAAACAGGCTTTGCACCAGCTGGCTGAAGAGCTGGTAGCGCGCGGTGGTGTACGGGTACCAGTTGGCCTCGATTTTGCCGCTCTGGCTGTCGATCAGTACGGCTTTGCGGCTGCAGAAGCTCTCCAGCGGGCGCGGGCCTTTGTAGCTGCCAAAACCGCTGGCTTTGCGGCCGCCAAAGGGCAGGGCCGGGTTGGCCTCGGTCAGCATCACGTTGTTGATCGAGACATTGCCCACGCGCAGCTGGCGCGCCACGCGCTCGGCCCGCTGCAAATCGGCGCTCCAGACGCTGGCGCTGAGGCCGTAGGATGAGTCGTTGGCCAGGGCAATCGCTTCGGCCTCGTCGGCAAAGGGCATCACCGCCAGCACGGGGCCAAAGGTTTCTTCGCGCATCAGCGCCATGCTGTGCGTGACGTCGACCACCAGGGTCGGTGGAAAGTACAGGCTGCCAGGTTCACGCGCGCCGCCGCAGAGAATGCGGGCCCCGGCCTGCACGGCCTCGGCCAGCTGGCTCTCGATGGTCTGCAGCTGAAAGGGGGCGGTCATATTGCCGATCTCAGCCGGCTCGCCGTGGGTGGCCACGCTGCGCAGCTGCTGCATTTTGGCCTGCAGCAGGTCGACAAACGCCGCGTAAATATTCTGGTGCACATAAAGACGCTCCACGGAGGTGCAGGACTGCCCGGCGGTGGTCAGACCGCCCCAGAGGGCGCCATTGACCGTGCGTTCCAGATTGACGTCCTCAAAGACCAGCATGGGGTCTTTGCCGCCCAGTTCCAGAATCACCGGCGTCAGTTTATGGGCTGCCGCCTGCATGATTTTTTGCCCGCTGGCCACGCTGCCCGTAAAAAAGATCAGATCGGGCCCGGCCTCTACCAGGGCCTGGCCCGTGGCCTTGCCGCCATAGACCAGCTGCAGGGCCTGTGCCGGGAAGCCCGCCGCACGCAGCAGTTCTTCGAGCAGGCCTTTGAGCGGCGTGAGTTCAGAGGGTTTCAGCAGCACGGCGTTGCCAGCTAAAAAAGCGCTCAGAGCAGGGACCAGCAACTGGTAAAAAGGGTAGTTCCAGGGCGCAATCACCAGCACCGTGCCCAGGGGCTCGTGCCAGAGCCGGGACTTTTTGCCCAGCAGCGCCAGCGGGGTGTGAACCTTTTCATCTGCCAGTTGTTTGGGGGCCTGCCGGGCCAGGTACTCACAGGCATCGAGGCTGCCAAAGATCTCTGAGCTGAGGGCGTCAAAGCGGCTTTTGCCCGTTTCGGCCACAATGCGATCCACAATGGCCTCCTGCCGCTCTGTGATCAGATGTTGCAGGCGGGTCACGGCGGCCACCCGCTCGCGCAGGGCGGGCATTTGGGCCTGGGCCTGCCGGGCCTGGGCCCAGATCTGTGCCAGGGCTTCAGGCCCCGGTTCGTCGAGGCTGTAAAGCGGGGCGCCAGTAAGGGGGTTGGTGACCGTCAGGCCAGGCATGCTGTTCTCCTGCAGGGGGCGTATTGAAAGGGATTTTAGCCCGCTTTGGCCGCGCAGGCAAGGGTGGCAAGGTCAGGGGATTGCAGATACACTGACTAAAATCCTTGTAAAAAAAACGAAAGACCTGATGCAAACCGAGCGGCTGTGGCCGAAGGGGTTTGGCTCAGATTCAGTCAAAGCAAAGAGGGGATATCTGATGCGTGAAATGTTAAAGTGTGTCGTGCTGGTGAGTGGGCTCAGCTTCTTTACGGGGCAGATTTTGCCGGTTTGGCCAGCTCTGGCCGATAACGCGACGGTGGCTGTTATGGATTTTAGCGAACAGACCCCGGCCGGGGTGCTCGCAGATCTCAGGGCCGGTAAAACCCTGCCTGAGCGGGTCAGCTGGACCACGGTACACGGCTATTTTGAAGCCCCGCTGCTGGTCTGGGCCGCCATGCAGTCAGACCTCGCATTGGTGCAGGCCCTGCTGGATAAGGGAGCGGATGTCAATGCGCCCGACAAAGACGGCCAGTCGGCGCTGGCTTATGCGGCTGCCGGCGGGCAAACGGCTATCTGCGCCGCTTTGCTGGCGCGGGGTGCCAATTTGCACCAGGCCGACAAAGACACCATGACGCCTTTACATCTGGCTCTGCAGGCTGCTCAGGGTCACACGGCGGCCTATTTGCTGGCGCAGGGAGCAGAGGTGAACCGCCGCAGTCAGTATGGGCGTACGCCCCTGATTTATGCGGCCATCAGTGGCGATGCCGAGATCACCGCCCAGCTGCTGGCCCGTGGTGCGGATCCCAATATCCGTGAAGAAGGTTTTGGCGGTACCGCACTGTATTATGCCGCCCGTGAAGGGCATCTGGCGGTCATACAGCAATTGCTGGCAGCCGGTGCTATCGTAAATCTGACCGATGCGCAAAACAGCACCCCGCTGATGGCGGCCGCTGGCGAAGGCCAGGTGGAAGCCCTGCGTCTTTTATTGCAGGCCGGGGCCAGGGTTCAGTCGGAGAATATTCACCAGCTCACGGCCCTGCATCTGGCCGCTGGGGCTGATCAGCCTGAGAGTATTGCCCTGCTGCTGGCCGCTGGCGCTGATCCCAATCAGGCTGACGCTCAGGGCGCTACCGCGCTGCATGCGGCCCTCGAAAAAAAGCAGATAGAAGCACTTCGGCTTTTGCTGGCTGCCGGGGCTGACGTCAATCTGGCGGATACTTACGACCAGACCCCGCTGATGAAGGCCGTCAGAGCCGGGCTGCCAGAAGCCGTGGCCTTGTTGCTGCAGCACCGGGCAGCGCCGAACGCCACAAATTTCAGGGGCGAAACCGCCCTGATGCTGGCTGCCCTGAGCAAACAGGAGGATATGATGCACCAGCTGCTGGCAGCAGGGGCCGATATCACGCTGCGGGCTGAAGATGGGCGGCAGGTCCTGCACCATGCCGCCCGCCGGGGCCTGCTGGTGTGGGTGCAAATGCTGATCTCCAGAGGCTTAAGCGCCAACAGTGCCAGTGCGGAGGGCCGGACCCCGCTGATGGAAGCCGCCCTGGCCCAGCACCAGGACGTGGTGGCCTTTTTGCTGCAGGCCGGGGCGGCGGTCAATGCCCAGGACCAGGGCGGCATGACGGCCCTGATGTACGCCACCCACCGCGAGGCCAGGCCGGAGCTGCTGCGCTTGTTGCTGGCCAAAGGGGCTGATAAACGTCTCAAAAACAAGCGCGGGTTCACAGCGGCTGAGATCGCCCGCCGCAATGAGCGGGAAGATCTGGCTGCGTTGCTCAGCTTTTGAGCCTTGCAGGGCAGAGCTTCAGCGTGTTTGGCTTGACTTGCCTTGAAAAACATGATGTAATAACAATGTGATTACACCAGGGGGTACAACATGGCACAGCTCATCCGGATCGGAAACTCACAAGGGATACGTATCCCTAAACCCCTGATCGAGCAAGCCATGCTTGAAGGCAAAGAACTGAGCCTTGAAGTCGCCAAAGGCGGTGGCTTGCTCATTCGCCCCCTGAACAAACCCAGAGCCGGTTGGGCTGAACAGATTCAGGATACCTTGCAAAATTGTAGTGCAGAAGCGCCTGATCAGGAATGGCTCGATGCGAGCCTGACGGAAGATGACTGGCGCTGGGAATGATACGACACCAGCGCTTTCAGGTCTGGCTGGTTCAGCTTGACCCTACCCAGGGCCGCGAAATAAACAAAACCAGACCCTGTGTCATTGTATCCCCGGATGAGTTGTTAGCTTTGTCTACCGTGCTTGTGGCACCCATGACGACCCAGGGCTTTGAATACCCCTGTCGTGTGAACTGTACGTTTCAGAATAAGCGGGGTTTAATTCTGCTTGATCAGCTACGTGCTGTGGATAAGCAGCGCCTGATCACGAAGCTTGGCAGCTTGTCAAAAGCAGCGCAGGAGGCTGTGTGTCATTGTCTGCAGGAGATGTTTGCTCTTTGAGATGGCATCAGGCCCATAATCCGCTATGCTGTAGACCATGAAAAACATCCCTTTGCACACCCAGATTTTGATTGGCATGGTCGTCGGCCTGCTGGCCGGCCTGGCCGTCAACCTGCTGCCCTTGCCTGCGGAGCTGAGCGAGACCCTGATCCTGTGGGTCAAGCCCGTGGGGCAAATCTTTTTGCGCCTGCTGTTCATGATGGTCATGCCCCTGATTCTGTCGGCCCTGATTCTGGGCATGGCGGAACTGGGGGATCTCAGCCGCATCGGGCGCATTGGCCTGCAAACCCTGGCCTATACCCTTTTTGCTTCGGCCATTTCGGTGGGTGTCGGGCTGCTGGTCTTTAATGTTTTCCAGCCCGCCAGCCAGATTTCTGAGCAGGACCGGGCCTTTTTGCTGGCGCGCTTTTCGGGTGAAACCCGGCAGGTCCAGACCCGGCTGGCCGAAGCCGACCCGCCCCATCTGACAGAGGTGCTGGTGAATCTGGTGCCCAAAAACCCGCTGGAAGACATGGTGCGGGCCTTTGACGCCAGCTACAGCGGCGGCGGCCTGCTGGCGGTGATGTTTTTTGCCCTGATTCTGGGCCTGGCCCTCTCGGTCTCTGATCCGGTTAAAACGGCCCCGGTCAAAGCCTTTTTAGAAGGGGTCTATGAGCTGGTGATGCATGTGATCGGCTTTGGCATGCGCCTGGCCCCTTTTGGCGTGGCCTCGCTGCTTTTTGTCTTGATGGCCAGCACGGGCCTGGGCATCTTAAAGCTGCTGCTGAGCTATGTGCTCGTGGTGCTGCTGGCTCTGGCGATTCAGCTGTTTATCGTGTATTCGCTGATGCTCTGGGGCCTGGCGCGCATGTCGCCGCTGTACTTTTTTAAAAACACCCGCGCGCTGATGCTGACGGCCTTTTCGACGTCTTCAAGCAACGCCACCCTGCCCACGGCCATTCAGGTGGCCGTCGAACAGCTCAAGCTACCGCGTGAGGTGGCCCATTTTGTGCTGACCATCGGGGCCACGACCAACCAGAACGGCACGGCCCTGTTTGAGGGCATTACCGTGCTCTTTCTGGCCCAGTGCTTTGGCATTGATCTGAGCCTGACCCAGCAGGTGCTGGTGGTGCTGATGGCAATTCTGGCCGGTGTGGGCACGGCGGGTGTGCCTGGTGGTTCACTGCCGCTGGTGGCCAGCATTCTGGTCTCGGTGGGCGTGCCGGCTGAGAGCATTGGCATTATTTATGGTGTCGATCGCATTCTGGACATGTCGCGCACGGTGCTTAACGTGCAGGGTGATGTGGTGGCTGCGGCGGTGGTCAGCCGTTTTGACCGGGGAGCTGAGGCCTTGCCATCGGCGGCAGACCCGGAGACCGGCGCCTGATGGCAGGCTGCTGCAGTGCCTGCGGGCGCAGCCTGGGCAAGCAGTATATCCGCGCTGAGAGCGGGCGCTTTCATCCCCAGTGTTTTTGCTGCGCCCGCTGTGGCCAGCGCATTCAGGGTGAGTACCGCCAGCAGCAGAACCGCCTCTACCATCCCCGCTGCAAGGCCCCGGCCGCGCCGACGGCGCTGAACTGCGCTCATTGCGGCCAGGCGATCAGCGGCAGTTATACCCGCTGCCAGGAACAGGCCTACCATGACGCCTGTTATGCCGAGATTGCCCCGCGCTGCGTGCTCTGTGAGCAAGCTCTGAACGGCAAATATCTGATCGACCCCTGGGGCCAGTGCGCCCACCCGACCCACGCCGGGCACAAAACCGAGCAGTGCCATGCCTGCGGGCGTTTTATCGGGGCGCGCACGACTAACGGCGGGGTGCGCTTTGGCGATGGCCGCACGCTCTGTGGCCTCTGCCAGATCTCAGAGGTCAGCCAGCCCGCTGAGATTGAGCAGCTCAAAGCCGAGGTGCTGGCATACTTACACGGCGTGGGCTTTGACTACATCCCGCGCTATATCGCCGTGACCCTGGCCGATCAGCGCCGGCTGAACCAGCGCCTGGGTGTGTCGCGCCATGCCAATAGCCAGGGCCTGACCAAAACCCTCGAAAAGCTTGAAAACAGCCAGCTGGTGTATCGCGAACACAGTATTTTTGTGCTGCACGGCCTGCCGCGCCTGCTGTTTTGCGGGGTGCTGGCCCACGAGCTGCTGCACGTCTGGCTCAATGATCGCGGTCTCAATCAGCGCAGCGATGTCGAAGTCGAAGGCTTTTGCAACCTGGGTTCGGCCCTGATCTTTCAGCAGGACAGCACCCCGCTGGGGGCCTATCTGCTGCAGCGCCTCGAAAGTGACGTCAGCCCGGTCTATGGCGAGGGTTACCGCCAGATGCGGACCCGTCTGCAGCGCAGCGGCTGGGCCGGTGTGATCGCCCATATGCAGCAGCCGCCCGGTTTGCTGGAGCGCCTTGGACGGGCCCTGTTTTAGCTTAAATGCGGTCAAATACGCGCTATCTGATCCTGTTCGGGGTACCCACTGTGTTACAATGATAAAGTTGTGGCCGTCGAAATCAGGTCACACCCCCTGTTGATCCGTTGTCGCATCGTTAACATCCCTTTTATCTGCTACCGTTGCTCCCGCTCACCAGGCCATTATTTCCTAAGATTGAATTGGTATTGCCCTTTATGTTACTTTCCCTGCTCCCGACCCCTGAACTGACCCAAGAAATCAAAAGCCTGGAACACCCTCCCATCGCAAGCCCTGCTGCTGCAGCCCCTGCTGAAGACAGCCTGGACTGGCCCGAGCTGGACGAAGACCTCGATGAAGAGATGCTGGACGAAATGGATGCAGCAGCTGACGATGAAGACAGCCTGCCCCCGATCCATCCCTTTGTGGCGCTCGGTCTGCCCGACAGCCTGCTGCCCACTTTAGAAGCTCAGGGCTACGAAAGCCCTACCGCTGTACAGCAAGCCACCATCCCCCATCTGCTCAAAGGCCGTGACGTGCTGGCCCAGGCCCAGACCGGTACCGGCAAAACCGCTGCCTTTGCCCTGCCCCTGATCACCCGCCTCGACCGGGCCCTGAAATCCCCCCAGATTCTGGTGCTGGCCCCCACCCGTGAGCTGGCCATTCAGGTGGCTGAATCTTTTGAAAGCTATACCAAAGATCTCAAGGGCGTACGCGTGACGTCTATTTATGGCGGCCAGAGTTACGAACCCCAGCTCAAGCAGCTCTCGCGCGGCGTGCAGATTGTGGTCGGCACACCAGGCCGGGTCATGGACCATATGCGCAAGGGCACCCTCAACCTGGAGCACCTGCAGGCCCTGGTGCTGGACGAAGCCGACGAAATGCTGCGCATGGGCTTTGTGGATGACGTGGAGTGGGTACTGCAGCATCTGCCCGAAGAGCGCCAGATGGCTCTCTTTTCGGCCACCATGCCGGCTGAAATCCGCCGCCTGGCGCACACCTACCTCAACGATCCGGCTGAGGTTACCATCCGCCTCAAAACCATGACCGCCGAAACCATTCACCAGCGCTACTGGCTGGTGCAGGGCGTCGACAAAAACGAAGCCCTCAGCCGCATGCTCGAAGCCGAAGAAACCGACGGCGTGATGATCTTTGTGCGCACCAAGCAGGCCACCCTCGAAGTCGCTGAGTACCTCGACGCCAAGGGTTACTCGGTTGCACCCCTCAACGGCGACTTTCCCCAGGCCCAGCGTGAACGCACCGTGGATCAGCTGCGCAAGGGTAAAATCGAGATTCTGGTGGCCACCGACGTGGCGGCCCGCGGTCTCGACGTTGAGCGCATCAGCCACGTGATCAACTACGATATCCCCTACGATCCCGAGAGCTACGTGCACCGCATTGGCCGCACGGGCCGTGCCGGCCGCAGTGGTCACGCCATTCTGCTGGTGCGTCCCCGCGAGCAGCGCCTGCTCAAAACCATCGAAAAAGTCACCCGCCAGCCGGTGGAGCCCATGCAGCTGCCCAGCGCTGAGGTGATCAACGCCCGCCGCATTGAACGCTTTAAAGCTCAGCTGACCAAAGGCCTCGAAGGCAAACAGCACGCCTTTTTTCGCGAGCTGATTGCTGCTTACCAGAGCGAAAGCAACACCGATCCGCTGGATCTGGCGGCTGCGCTGGCCTGCCTGTTTCAGGGTGACAAACCCCTGCTGCTGCCCAAAGATCCACCGCCCCCACCCAAAGCGGCCTTTAAAACCACTGAGCGCCGTGAGTACGGTGCAGCGGCAGAGCGGCCCGGCAAAAAGCGTGGTGAGCGCCGCATGAATTTTGACGTCGAAATGGTGCCCTTCCGCATTGAAGTGGGCCGCACCCACGGTGTGCGCCCGGGCCAGATTGTGGGCGCCATCGCCAACGAGGCCGGTCTCGACAGCGCCCATATTGGCGATATTCAGCTTTATGAGCAGTTCACCACCGTGGATCTGCCCGAAGCGCTGGAGTCGCATCTCAGTCGTGCCCTGCAGCGCACCCGCGTGGCGGGTCGCCTGCTGAAGCTCTCCAAAGTGGACGACCCCGGCAGCCTGCCGCCTGCCCGCCGCGTGCCTTTCGAAAAAAAGGGCAAGTTCAAAGGCAAATTCAGCGACAAGCCCCGCAGCAAAAAGGGCGGCGGCGCCAGCGCCAAGCCTTTCCGGCGCGGTTAGACGTCCCTTCCGTGAGCGACCCGGCTTGACAAAGACCGGGTCCTTCACTACAGTAAAGGCGATCAAGGCCCGGAGTTGTTTATGAATAAAACCGCTGCATCTCTCTTTGTTATTGCCCTGGCGCTGACTGCCTGTAACCCCGCTGCGCTGCCGGCCACCAGCAATCCAGGTAACCCTGCCACGCCCGCTCAGCCTTCGTCTGAACCGGCGGATCCTGGCTTAAAGGTTGCCTTTGCCGATGTTGAAGGCATTGTGCAGCAGCGCTGCATCAGCTGCCACAGCGCCAATCCCTTTCCGCAGGGAGGCATCAGCTTTGACAACCCGGCTGATATTCAGGCCCGCGCCAGCCGCATTCGCCTGCGGGTGGTGCAGCAGCGCAATATGCCACCCGGCAACAGCACGGGCATGACTGACGCCGAGCGGGAGCTGCTCGGTCGCTGGATTGAGCAGGGTGCCAGCCGCGACTGAGCCCAGGTTTTCTGCAACGCAAATCACACTCACAGCCTGTTTTTTGCGGTATATTCAATGCATCAAATCAACATAGATGTGGGAATGTATGCAATACGAGTACTTTTTTGACGGTTCAGAAGCCGATATTTTTCTCTCAGGCTGTCTCGACGGCCAGACGGGTTCGGAACTGGTAGAGCTGCTGGCAAAAGCCATTGCGGCTCATCCGGAGTGCGAGCGCTGGTGTCTGAACCTGGGCCAGGTGGAGCTCAAAGACGGCAGTGGCATGATCAGTCTGTTGCGCTGTCTGCAACTGGCACTGCGCCACCGTGTACGCCTGCAGCTGAGTGGCATGACAAGAAAAACCCAGCTGCTGCTGCGCATCAGCCGGGTTCACAGTTTGTTTGAACAGACCGCCTGAAGGCTCAGACGTCGTTCAGCAAATCTTCGAGATCTTCACATTCTTTCAGCTGGTTGACATCCAGCATAAAGGTGCCGGTTTCATCCAGGGCATCGTCCATATCTTCAGCAGCGGGCTTGCTTTCCTGGGCCGGCGCCGTTTCTTTTTTCTTTTCGGCGCGTTTAAACAGTTTGTCCAGCATAGGGCACTCTGGCCTCCCCTAGAGGTATTTCTTATCTAGCCCCATTGTAGCTTAATTTCAGGGCAGATACCAGTTAAAACTGTCTTTGTCCGGAGGGGTGTGTTTTCGATGTTAATTTTAGTTTAAAAAAGGAGTAATTAAAATTTAAATCCAGTATTTTGTTGGCACCAGACGCTATGACTTGAATAGCAGCACCTTTTAATTTTGAACTTTTTTAGAAGGCGTAGAGTACATATGATCTTAGCCAAGCACCTCAAAAAAGTCCTGATTCTGAGCCTCAGTCTGGCCGCCCTGAGCGCCTGTTCCCAGCAGATGCCCATGACCTATCTGCCCCCGGCCCAGCTGCAGCCCATGCAGCAGATGCAGGCCCGCCAGATGGGCGCCAACCCCATGCTGTTTCAGCGTTTTAACGTGCCCCAGCAGCCGGCAGGACTGGGTTTTGCGAGTGCGCAGGCTCCCGATGGTTATTACCAGGGGGCTGAAGGCATGCAGGGCCAGGGCCTGCTGCAGAGCCTGAACCAGATTGTGGCACGCCATGTGGATCTCGGCTATGATCACGGTCGCGACGTGATGTTTGGCGTGGTGGATGATCTGCAGGACAACAATGTGGTGGTCTGCGCCTATACTGACCGCCATGAGCAAAATATCGACAACCGGGGTGATGCGTATAGCCACGGCCTCAACACAGAGCACACCTGGCCCAAGAGCAAAGGGGCCGGCGGCGGGCCTGCCAAAGCTGATCTGCACCATCTCTTCCCGACAGATATTGACACCAACAGCAAGCGCAGCTCCTTTCCCTTTGGCGAAGTGGTGCAGGTGGAGTATCAGAATGGCGGCAGCAAGCTGGGTCGCAATGCCCAGGGCCAGACTGTGTTTGAGCCCCGTGATGACCACAAAGGCGATGTGGCCCGCGCTTTGTTCTATTTTTATACCGTTTATGGCCGCCAGGCCAGCACGGCCAACTTCCGCATTGAAGAGCCCGTGTTGCACCAGTGGCACGCCCAGGATCCGGTGGATCAGACCGAACAGCTGCGCAACGCACGCATTTTTCAGTACCAGAAAAACCGCAACCCCTATATTGACCGCCCTGAATTTGTACGCTTAGTCGGCCGCTTTCACTGATTTACTGAAACAGACTACGGATATACAGCGGGCGCAGCTCTTCCATCAGCTCCGCGTCGCCCTGCATCCGGGCCAGATCCAGCGGGGTCTGGCCTGCGGCATTGCTGCTCAGGCGCTCCACACGCGGCAGCAGCAGCCGTACAATATCTGCCTGCCCCCGTTTCACCGCCAGGTGTAAGGGCGTGTTGCCGGCTTCATCTGCAATATCAGTGCGCGCACCCGCTTCCAGCAGGCGCGCTACCAGCACCCCTTGCTGGGGCACCGATTCGGCAATGGCCAGCATCAGAAAGGTCTGGTTGCGGGCATTGCGCACCTCCAGATCGGGTCCAAAGCCCAGTAAAAAATCCACAGCCAGCACGTCTCCTTCCAGAATGCGGCGGGCCAGCAAAGAGGTCTGGTCTCTGGGGGACTGAATGATGCCGTCCTGGTAGCGCAGCAGGGTCTGAATCAGCCGGGCCAGCAAAGCCCTCTGCGCCGGCTTTTGCAGCACGTCCTCGCGCAGGTACTTTTCAAGCGCCAGCCACAGCCTGCCGGCTTCCTCAGCATTGTTGACCTGATCACCTGCTTCCAGCAGGGCCTGGACATTTTCGAAATAGCCGGCCTCCAGGGCCAGCAAGAGCGCACTCTGGCCTTTAAAGCGGCTTTGCAGGGGCACTCCCCGGCGAATCAGCAGCTGCAGGGGCTCAGCCATTTCAGGCAGTACTGCCAGCACGTGCAGCCAGGAGCGGCCATCGGGCCGCGCGCGCTGGAGCCAGCTGTTGACCGCAAAGCCATTGCGTGCCATGTGTTCCAGCATCTCATCCTGGCTCTGCAGTACGGCCTGCAAAACGGGGGTGACGCCGTGCTGATCGGCCAGATCGGGTTGAGCGCCCTGTTTGAGCAGGCAGCTGACCGCCTGGGTCTGGTGATGCATAACGGCCAGCTGCAGCGGGGTCTGACCGTTGCGGGCAGCCTGATTGACCAGGCGCGGGTGGGCTTTGAGCAGCAGCTCAAGGGTCTGGCAATGCCCATTGCGGGCGGCCAGATGCAGCGGGCTCCAGCCTGAGGCGTCCAGGCGCAGCTCGGCACCCTGGGCTAGCAGCATCCGCGTCCACTCTGGCAGGCCATAGCCAGCAGCCAGATGCAGGGCGCTCAGGGCTTCGGCATTGCTTTCACGGCTGAGGAGCTGCCAGTCTGTTGGGGTGGGCGTCTCAGCGGCCAGCGCGGCCGGCACAAACAGCGGCCCCGGCAACAGGCTCAGCGCAAGGAATGATTTCAGCATAGGCCTATTTTAACGTACGCAGCCTGTGCCTGCCAGCAGCTGGATTTCTGGGCGCAGTTGCGTTAAGATATTAAACGCAATGCACAAAAGAGGTAAAGCCATGTCAGCCAACCGTCCCCTTCGTCTATTGCTGAGCACCACGCTGCTGAGCGCCAGCCTCTTGCTGGCTGTGCCTTTTCAGACCGTTCAGGCCCAGTCTGCCGAGGCCTGGAAAGCACCGCTGATGCAGGGACAATCCCTTTTCAGACAAAAACATTATCTGCCGGCCCTGCGCCAGTATGACCGCGCACTGAGCCTGAACCCCAACGCCTGGGAAGTCTATCTGCACCGGGCCAAAGTCTATGCCGCCCAGGGTCAGCATGCGCGGGCCATTGCCGATTATGATCAGGCCATGCAGCTGCATCCAAAGCTGGCCGAGGCCTATCTGCAGCGCTCCGATTATTTTCTGCGCCGGGGCCAGCGGGCCGAAGCCCTCTACGATCTGGATCAGGGCCTGTTGCGCCTGCCTTATAACGCTGATTTGCTTTATACCCGCGCCCTGTTTTATATGCAGGAGCAGCGTCACCAGGACGCCCTGCAGGACCTGAAGCTGGCGGTTCGGGTGCGCCCAGGCATGCAGGCGGCCTATCTGCAGATGGCCCATATTTATTATCAGCAGCAAAACTGGCCGGCTTATGAATCTGCGCTGAGTCAGATGATCGCGCACGGCAACAAGGCCCAGGCGCTGTATCTGGCCCGGGCCAAGGTGCGCATTCTGATGAAGCAGGGTGACGGTGCGCTGGCCGATCTGGATATGCTGCTGAAGCAGGCCCCGCGTGAAGCAGAGGCTTTGCATCTGCGCGCTCAGCTGGCGCTTGCCAAAGGACCCCAGATGTGTGAAGCGGCCCTTAAAGACCTGCGCCAGGCCTGTCGTCTGGGCCGCAAAAATGCCTGTTATACCAAAGCGCCCTGTGCCATACCCACACCTGAGCCCACGCCTGAGGCCAGTGAAGCGCCGGCTGCTGCAGCAGCGCCGGCGGCAGCCGCTCCGCAAGCGGCAGCATCAGCACCGCAACCGGCTGCGGCACCGAGCGTCAGGCCTTAGCTGAAGTCGTATAAATAGAGGTCAAAACCGGCTTCGTAATAGGGCTTCAGTGCGCTCTCGTTCCAGTCCAGAATGTCGAGGGCGTCCTGGCTGTAGCGGCTGAAACCATAGCGGGTATAAGCACGCACGGCCCAGTCGGCTTTGGGGTGGGCCAGCAGGCAGAGACCTTTGCAGCCCTGTTCACGGGCCTGTTCGCGGGCAAAATTCAGCAGGGCCCGGCCATAGCCGTTGCCCATCTGGGCCACGTCCAGATAGAGGTAACCGATATAGGCATAGTCCCCAAA
The DNA here is from genome assembly GCA_015272195.1 of Candidatus Sericytochromatia bacterium. Lineage (GTDB taxonomy): Bacteria > Cyanobacteriota > Sericytochromatia > UBA7694 > UBA7694 > JACYMC01. Next base: position 717 of record JACYMC010000098.1, on the reverse strand, counting down.
GTACTGCAGTGAGAGGGTGCCCACCGCCTGTTCGCTGTCATCGTAGCCCAGGTAAAATTCCCGGCGGCGAAAGTTGCGCAGCTGCCAGCCGCGATCCACATAGTGTTCGGCCAGATCATCCTCGGCCACAAATTCGGCATACCAGTCGGCCGATGAGCGAATCATGCTGGCCACCACGGGCATATCTTCCAGCGTAGCGGGCTGGATTTTGAGCTGGGGACAGGTTAAAGTTTGTGTTGACATGTGTCGACTCCTGTTTTTTGTGATCGGATGCGATTTTCAAAAACCGGATTCGGCAGCGCTTAAAAAAGAATAAAAAACGCTTTAAATTGCATCTAAATTCACCTTAGCATAGATCACAGTCTTTTGTTAAGTCCTATAGGCCTTAAAAAAGGCTTTTGATTCTGCTTTAAAGGGCCTGAACCACCCATAAAAAGAAGGTTACCCAGGCCAGAATAAGGATGAGCTTGAGGCCTATTTTCAGGATCTGCTGAAGCGACATCTTCGGGTTTAAACCGCCTTTGGGGTGTTGAAATCAGCTGGCCTGTCAGTTTCCTGAACACCGTGCTTTCATTTTTGTTAAGTTTTGTGAAGTTGTTGTGCCTGCTGCAGCCAAAGGGTGTTAACAGATTTTAGCCTGCATTTCTCACAAACAGATCAGTAGATAAAAACTGGCTCCTTTCTGTAGATTAAAGTTATCACATCTGTAGATTAAAG
>JACYMC010000072.1 GCA_015272195.1 Candidatus Sericytochromatia bacterium | reverse complement strand
TAAGCCACTTTCCTTTTTTTGGTCAATCAGTCAGGCCATTTCTCCGAAACTACAGTCTGACCCACGGTCTGTAAAAAAGGCACCTCTACAGACTGGCTGCTGCCCATAAACCAGTGCAACGAAAAGCTTAAAATCAGGGGAATGGTCAGCACAGATACAAAGCTGGAAATGGCTGTCAGGGTCACGCTCAGGGCCGTGTCACCTCTGGCCAGCCAGGTAATCAGATTGCTGGTGGCCCCACCGGGGCAGGCCGCCAGCAACATCAGCCCTACCGCCAGCACCGGGTCCATCGGCAAAAGATTGGCCAGACCAAAACCCACCAGCGGCAAGAACAGAATTTGCACGGCCAGCCCAACGGCTGCCGCTTTGGGATACAAAAACACCCGCTGATTTTAAGCGGGTGTTAAAGGCAAACCGAGGCCCAGCATGATCACAAACAGAGCTCCGGGCAAAAAGAGTTGGGTCGCGAGACTGCTCTCCATCAGGTTAGCTTCAAAAGCTAACGGGGGCCAAGCTGCAGCGCGGTATCAATATTGGCAAAAGCCACCTGAATCACCTTCGAGATGGCGGAGTACATTTTCTGGGCCAGGGCCAGTTCAGGCACAGCGGCTGTCAGCGAGGCGTTGGAAGACTCCAGGGCAAAAGGAATCACACGACCAGAGCCCTGGCCCGCTGCGTTGTAGTTGCCAATCGCATCAATGGCCGCCACTTTGTTGGCATCCAAGGGATCATTGGGCGCATCTTCAACGCGTTCAAAGATCGTGGCACCAAAGCGCGAAAAACGCAGCAGGAGTTGCGGTGTGGGCTCAACGTAGACTGCCAGGCGGTTCAGGGCAATCTGGTCATTAACAATATCAGCAGGATCGTCGCCGATCACGCCATCAACAACACCGTTACCATCACGATCAGACATGACATAAAGACCGTCGGAGTTGACCAACTGGCCCTGGGTGTTCAGAAAAAACTCACCGTCAAAGGTAAAGAAAAAATCACCCGAACCGTCTTCTTCAGAGTTAAGCACAAACATGCCTGGCGCAGCGGTGGTGCGCTGAATGGCCAGGTGAGTAAAATCAGTCGAAGCTGTCACCGCGCCCTGGCTGTAGTTGATAGATGTCTGTGCAATGCTGAGACTCTGTTCAGCCACAGAAATACCCAGACGCGGGGAGGAGATGGGACGCTCTGTGGTGACAGCACCGCCCACAAACTTGACCTGCGTGGCTTTATAACCCACACGGCCCGAACCCGCCATGTTGGAATTAATGGTTGCAATCCAGTTATCGATTGATCGAAGGGAAGCAACAGCGGCAAAGCTTAAATCACCAAGGCCCATAATTAAAGTTCTCCTGTTTGTTTGCGATCACAGTATTCGCAGTTTGACATATTGTAGCTTTTTGCAGGTTTAAAACACAAGATTCCGTATGAGTGTCTTCTGATCTTTGCTTGTGGATCTGGCGCGACTTAATCAAATTATAATATACAAAGGGGGTTTTTTAATATAAACTGGACTTGCTTAATTAATATTTTATCTTTGGAGTCTCTGTGTCACTGCTGCGTGCCGCCAGCCTGATTGCCCTGCTCTCTCTGGCCAGTAAATTTGTAGGCCTGTTCAGAGACCAGGTCATTGCCTATTACTGCGGTCTGAGCGCCATTACAGATGCCTATCAGGTCGCTTCTTTGATCCCGGTGCAGTTTGCCCTGATTATGCTGGGCGGTCTCAACGGCCCCTTTCACTCGGCGGTGGTCTCCACCCTGACCCGTCACTTTGAAGCCCAGAACCGAGAAAACTATGGTAGCGTACTCAGCAGTGCCCTGTTGCTGGTGATTACCCTGATGGGCGCAGGAGCTGCCCTGTTGTTTGTTTTTGCCCCTCAGATTCTGCAGCTCTGGGGCCAGATGCCGGCAGAAACCTTACACCTGGCCGTGATTCAGATGCGGATTATGGCCCCGGTTTTTGTAATATCGGGTCTGGTCGGCATCTGCTACGGCATTCTCAGCATTCGCCAGTCCTTTTTGACCCCCAGCCTGAGCCCGATTATGGCCAGTCTGGGCGTTATTGTAGGTCTGGTACTCTTCGCTGGCCCTGAAGCAGAATCGCTCTCACGCGCCCTGGCCTGGGGCACCCTGATTGGGGCACTGGGTCAGTTGCTGCTGCAACTGCTGCCACTGGCCGGATTTTTCAGGCACATGCATCTGGAGCTGCGCCTCAACGATCCTGAACTGCGTCAGTTTCTGCAGCTGCTCTTGCCCGCTATGCTCAGCTCCACCATTGGCCAGGTCAATATTTTTATTATTCAGTTTTTTGCCTCCGGCCTGCAGGAGGGCGGTATTGCCGCCTTTCGCTATGGCAACCTGCTGATTCAGCTGCCGCTGGGCATTCTGCTCACCGCCCTGCTGGTGCCGCTCCTGCCCATGCTGAGCTCTGCTGCCCAGCAGGAAGACCGTTATCAAAGTCTCAAAGACCGCTTAAATCAGGGTTTACGCCCCATTTTGATGCTGACCGTGCCGATCACCCTGCTGCTGATCTGCTTTGGCTACTTTGCGATTGTGCTGCTGTTTCAGCGCGGACAGTTTACCGCTGAAAGCTCCTGGCTGACCTATGAAGTGCTGCTCTATCTGGCCCTGAGCATTACCGTTTATGCCATCCGCGATCTGCTGATCCGGGTATTTTATGCGCTGGGTGACTCACGCACACCATTTTTGAGCAGTTTTGTCACGATTTTTACGATGTTTGGCGCCGCCTGGCTGCTGGCGCCCGGTATGGGCGTCAGCGGCATTGCCCTGGCCTCCTCACTGGCCGCCGGCATGAACTTTCTGGTACTGGCCCTGCTGCTGCACTGGCGCATTGGCAGCTGGATTCAGCGGGAATCCTGGCTGCACGGACTGAAGGTGCTGGTGGCTGCACTGCCCATGGCCCTGTTGGGGGCCTATGCCTTTGTGATACTGCGCCAGCAGGCACTGGGTGTTGGGGTATTTTTGCAATCTGTGCTCTACAGCAGCCTGCTCGGTCTGAGCTATATCGGTATTTTGCTGTTGCTGCGCGACCGAGAGGTGCTGGCTTTGCACAGCACCTTGCTGCGCCGCCTGCGCCGCTAAGCTAAGGCTCCAGGCCGGACTGCAGGAGCGCCGCATAACCCTGGGGACCGGTGTCTTCGCGCCATTTGAGCAGTTCTGAAATACGCCAGACCGGGAAAGGATGGCTGGAACGGCTGGCTAACAGCAGGGTCCAGGCTTTGTCAAGAAAATCAGCGACGTAAGCCCGTTCAAAATTGCGGGCCTGTTCAATAAAGGCAGCCAGATTCAACTCGTCGTTGAGACTGCCGCCAGCGGCTTTGGCCAGCGCACGCATCACCACATCAGGATCCTGAACCACCAGCAGAGAAGCCCGATCACAGCTCAGCTCCGCTTTGTGACGCCAGGTCAGCAGGGCCAGCTGAACCGGCCAGCCCAGCGTCTGCACAATGGCCGAAAGCGGCGTTCGGGCCATCACGGCCCCCAGCACAAACAAAAGCGTATCAGCGGCTGTTTTATAGAGCAAATGCTGGCAATGAATGTGCCCCATTTCATGCGCCAGCACCGCCAGCATCTCAGCATCATCCAGCCGCTCCAGCAAACCAACAGAGACCACAATAAAAGGGTTTTCAACCCCCATGGTCATGGCCTCAATCCCCCCAAAATCTCCCATACTGACAAAGAGCTCCGGTTTGGGCAGGCCCAGGGTGTGGGCCACAATATCCAGTTTGGCATCAAGATGTGCATATTGCCTGGCACTGACCTGAATACTGCTGGCCTGGCAAAAGACGCGGTACATGCGCTCTGTGGTCAGGCCCAGCAGCTTGCGCAGAATATGATCAATGCCGGGAATCTTGCGCAGGGCCTGCAGGGCCTGGCGATCCAGCGGGTGCACATAAGCCGCCGGATCAAGTGTTTTCCATTTGCGGTGCTGCTGCAGCCCGAGGCTCAGCCGACAGCGCTTGCACTGCAGCGCTGACAGACTGTCTTCTGTCTTCAGCCAAAGCGTGTTGAGCTTCCGGCAATAAGCACAGTGATGCCGCTGGCGTAATTCCTGACTCATGCTGAACTGGCCTGAACTTTCTGTTCACGGTAAAGGGTCTGCAGGGTCTCAAAAACCGATGAAATCCCCCCCCGATAAATCCCTGCTGGCCGACAGGGCGGTTTTGCGGTAGTCAGACAGAGAAAACGCCGGGCGCGCGTCAGACCCACATAGACCAGCCGCAGCGCTTCTGCGGTTTCGGCGGCAGTGACCTGCTCCCGAACGGCCTGTACAGGCTGCCGGGCCTGCAGTGCGCCCAACAGCAAACGGGCTTCATGCTCACCGGGGCCCTGTGGCTGCCCGTACTGAAACAGAGGCATTAAGACCGCATCCCACTCCAGGCCTTTGGCCTTGTGTGCTGTCAGGATATGCACCGTATCACGTGCGCTGAAGCGTTCCTGGCCACCCACGGGAATCAGGGTCTGCCGAATGCGGCGCTGACCGGACTGTTTCAGCCAGCGCTGAAAAGCCCCCAGACCCGCGGCCTGTCCCTGGCTGTGCTGTTCCCAGAGCGATTGCAGCAACAAAAGCTGGGAGCGTAGATTCGCAGCGGGCAAAAGGGGCTGCAGCCACTCCAGCAGATAGGTCATGGGATAGTGGCTGCGGTCCAGCAGGTCCAGCAGCATACGCACCTGGCCTTGTAAGGCCTGCAGCTCACGCTGCGGCACTGCCGGATGAAAATACTGCCCGGCAGCCAGGGCCGCCAATTGCTGTTGCAAAGGCTCAGCCGGCTCAAACAGGCCCTGTAGACTGCGCCGGCTGAAACCCGCCAGAACCAGAAACTGCTGCAGCCGGTAATACTGGTCAGGCGCCAGTAAAAAGGCGGTCAGTGCACTGAGAAACTGGACCAGCTCAGAGCCAAAAAAATCATCGCTGCGATCATGGTGCAGGGTACAGGGAATGCCTGCTGCCGTCAGTTGCTCCGCAACCCAGCGGCAGGCCAGATTGGTGCGGCAGAGAATCGCCAGACTCTGATGCTGGGCCAGCAGCGCCTGACAGGCCTGCTGAACGTGCGCCATTTCCTGCTGACGATCAGCATAGGCTTTGACCCAGAGCCAGCCCGGCTCAGGGTTCTGCAAACCGGGCTGCAGATCCAGATCTGAGGTAAAAGCAAAGGCGTAATGGCGCCGAAACGCATTGGCCAGGGTCATAATCTGGTGTGAAGCCCGATTGCTCTCAGCCATCGGAAAGGCCCTGTATCGTGCAGCAAAATCGGGCAAGGCCCGATCATCTGCACCACTGAAGCGATAAATGCTCTGATTAGGATCCCCTACACGCAGCAGGTTTCCGTCAGGCCCTGCCAGCAGTTCCAGCAGGCGGCCCTGCAGGGCATTGGAGTCCTGGGCCTCGTCTTCAAGGATATACGGATAACGGGCCTGTACCCCCTGCAGCAGACGCGGATGCATCTCAAGCAGGCGATAGGTTTCGGCAATCATCAGGTCGTAATCGATCCACTGTTCCTGCTGCAGAATCTGATCATAGCGCACCACCAGCTCAGGCAAACGCAAAAGCAAAGGGCCAAAATCTGATGCCGAACCGGTCAATTGCTGAAGGGCTTGCAGATCCTGGGGCCAGGCTTGCTCAAACTGCAAACGATACTGAGGCAAAAGCAGATCAGCCACCAGACGGGCTTCGTCCTGCTGAGGTGAAAAAAGTCCCCAGTCGCTCAGCAAATGCTCCAGAATCGCGTAGCGCCGCTCTTCGGTGATCAGCTGCCGATCACTGAAATCCGAGTGCAACTGGCGCAGCAGCTGATTACAGAAGCTGTGAATGGTAATGCAGGTGGGACGCTGCGCGCTGTGAGGCAAGAGCGCAGCAATCCGCTGAGAAAAAGTCTGGGCCGCACTGTCGGTAAAGGTCAGCACCAGAATCTGCTCGGCGGAACGATCCAGGACCTGAACCCAGTGGGCAATCAGATGGGCAATCAGCGTGGTTTTGCCGGCACCAGGTGCAGCCATGACCGCTGCTTTGCCTCCCTGATAATGGTCCAGCACAGCCTGCTGGCCCGGCAAAAGGCGTATGGCGCAGGCTTCAGCCTGTTCAGGCACTGGCAGCACCATCAGGGCTCAGATCACGGCGGTCTTCCTCATTCATGCCTTTGCCCTGGCGGGAGCGCTGGCGCTGACCGCTGTCTTGCTCACCCGGCGGTGGTTTGGCACCTTTCTGCTTCATCAGGTGGGCAATGATTTTGGCAATCGCCATATAAAAATCCGGGTGAATAAACTCCCCCAGCTCACAGCTGTTGTACAGACCCCGAGCCAGCGGCGGATCTTCAAAGATCGGAATATCATGCTCTTTGGCCACTTCCTTGATATAAATGGCCAGTTCGTCACGGCCTTTGGCCACGATTTTGGGCGCATCCATGCCCTCGTCATAACGAATGCCCACCGCATAGTGGGTGGGGTTAGAGACCACAGCTGAAGCGTCCGGTACGGCCTGGCGCACCTGGCCCATACTCATCTGGCGCATTTTTTGCTTCTGTTTGCCCTTGATCAGCGGGTCCCCTTCGGTCTGCTTGTATTCGTCTTTGACCTCCTGCTTGGACATGCGCAGAGACTTTTCGAACTCCCAGCGCTGGTAAAAGTAGTCGATAAAGGCCACAGCCACCATCGCCGCGGCCGCTTTTTTGGCAATCGTCACCAGCAGCACACCCGCCAGCACCAACGCATTGGCTACCGGGTTTTTAATGCTGTAGATGATCATGGGCAAATGGGCTTTAATGGTGGTGTAGACCACCAGACCAATAATAATGGTCTTCACAGCCGATTTGACGAGTTCGACGAGTGATTTGAGCGAAAAAACGCGTTTAAAACCTTTGACCGGGTGAATGCGCTCCAGCTGTGGTTTTAAAGGCTTGCCCGAAATAAGAATCCCAACCTGCACCAGCTCCACAATCAAAGCCGTAAAAAAAACAATCAGAAAGATCGGCGCGAGCATAAACAGCAGAACTTTGGTAGAGTGAACGCCATAGCCGTAGAGATCAGACAGCTTAAAGTTCTGCGCAAACCAGGGCATTTCGTAGTAGGTGCTCAGAATATATTTATAAATGGTTTTATAAATATGGGGGCCAGACCAGTTGAGGGCATAGGCAGCCATCAAAATAAGAGCTGCGGTGTTGACCTCTTTACTTTTGAGGATCTGACCTTTCTGGCGGGCTTCCTGGCGGCGCTTGGGGGTCGCGTCTTCTGTTTTCGAGTCTTTGTCCTCGGACACCCATTCACCACCACCTTTCCAAGTCCCGAGTTTCTTTCATGATAATACATCCGCCGTTGTTTTTGCAGAGCGATTTGAATCCGGCGGCGCAGTTTCAGGCAGCACCGGCGACCTGTGGTAAAGTGAAACCCAATGATGTTCAAGAAAGGACAGGATAATGGCCAAAGAAAATTCATTTGATATTGTCAGCGAATTTGACTTTCAGGAACTGCGCAACGCCGTGGATCAGACCCTCAAAGAAATCGGTACCCGCTATGACTTTAAAGGGGCCCAGGCCGAGATTGATCTGCAGGAGAACCTGATCGTGCTCAAAACCGACGACGATATGAAGCTCGAAGCCATGCGCCAGATGCTGGTCAAGCGCGTGGTCAGCCGTAAACTGAACCCCAAGATTCTGAAGTTTGAAAAGGTCGAAAGCTCTCTCGGCGGCAAAGTGCGGCAAAGCGTGACCTTAATCCAGTCACTGGATACAGACAACGCCAAAAAGATCAGCAAACTGATCCGCGACCAGTTTAAAGGTGTCAAACCCACCATCCAGGGCGACAGCGTGCGCGTGAGCTCCAAAAGCCGCGACGAGCTGCAGGCCGTGATGCAGTTTATCCGCGAACAGGAAGACCTCGAAGTACCTGTGGTCTTCAACAATTACCGCTGAAGCTGCAGAACGTCCAGCAGTACCGGCAACTCTGGCTCCAAAGCCTTTAATTCCTGACCGTGCCAGGCAATGGCGCGGTCAGGATCTTTTAAACCATGGCCGGTCAGCACGCAGACCACTTTGCTGCCGGGGGTCAGCTGACCCGCTTCAGCCGCCTTAAGCAGGCCCGCCACAGAAGCCGCCGAGGCTGGCTCACAAAAGATCCCCTCGCGCCGGGAAAGCAGGCCATAAGCCGTCAGAATTTCATGGTCAGAAACCGCGTCCACATGACCTCCAGACGTTTCAAGGGCATCAACGGCCAGATCCCAACTGGCCGGGTTGCCAATGCGAATGGCCGTGGCCACCGTCTCAGGGTGCAGCACGCGCTCACCCTTGACCAGCGGGGCCGCCCCCTCAGCCTGAAAACCCCATATTTTTGGCAGGGCTTCAATTTTACCCGCCTGCTGATAGGCTTTAAAGCCCTTCCAGTAGGCACTGATATTGCCCGCATTGCCGACCGGAATCGACAGAATATCGGGGGCAAAGCCCAGCTGATCGCAGACTTCAAAGGCCCCGGTCTGCTGGCCTTCGATCCGAAAAGGATTCACAGAGTTCACCAGGGTAACCGGATAGTCAGCACAGATTTCGCGCACCAGCTCCAGGGCCCTGTCAAAATTGCCTTTGATGGGCAGCACCTGGGCACCGTGGGCCAGGGCCTGTGAGAGCTTGCCCAGGGCCACATAGCCATCGGGCACCAGAATATAGCCCTGCATGCCCGCGCGGGCAGCGTAAGCTGCCATCGAGGCCGAGGTATTGCCCGTCGAAGCACACATCACCGCTTTGCTGCCGGCCTCAGCGGCTTTGGCAATCGCCAGGGTCATGCCCCGATCTTTAAAAGAGCCGGTGGGGTTCAGACCTTCATATTTGAGCCAGACCTGGGCGCCGGTCATTTCACTCAGATGGCAGGCATAGATCAGAGGGGTATTGCCCTCCTGCAAGCTGATCACGGGGGTCTTATCTGTTACAGGAAGATACTCCCGGTATTCCTGAATCAAGCCTTGCCACATGGTCCTGCTACCTGCCTTTAAAATCATTTCGGGTTGTCTTTCATGTATAACACGACTTGGGGACCGCCAACAGCTGTCTGAGCCACCCCCCAGCCCCCTCTACCGCGCAGGGTGTGGTGAAAACGGCTTCTGCTTGTCAGGCTGAGGGGTTCTCAGTTACGTTGAGGGCATGACACATACAGACTTTCAGATTGATACGGATTACCTTCAAAAACAACTGCTGCAACTGCTGGCCATTCCCAGCCCGGCCGGTCTGACCGCCGCCAGCCTGGATCATCTCAGCCAGGCCCTGCAGGATCTGGGCATTCAGCAGCAAAGCCGCACCCGGCGAGGGGCCCTGCTGGCCGAAATCTCCGGTCAGGAGCCCGTGCTGCGCCGGGCCCTCTCAGCCCATGTAGACACCCTCGGTGCCATGGTGCGCGAGTGCAAAGCCAATGGCCGTCTGGGTATTTTGCCGATTGGCTCCTGGTCCAGCCGCACGGCAGAGGGCTGCCGCGTCAGAATCCATACGGCCAGCGGCACGGTCTACCGGGGCACCATTATGCCGCTCAAAGCTGCAGCCCACGCCTTTGCCAAAGAAATCGACAGTCAGCCCGTCACCTGGGATCAGGTTGAAATCCGCGTGGATGCCGACAGCCACAGCAGCAGCGATCTGACCCATTTGGGCCTGCAGGTGGGAGACATCGTCTCAGTTGATCCCCAGAGTGAAATCCTCGACAACGGCTATATTGTGTCGCGCTTTCTGGACGATCTCGGCGGCGTGGCCTGCCTGCTGACCGCCGTCAAAGCCCTGCGCGATCAGGGACTGAAGCCAAGCTGCAGCAGTGCTTTGTTTTTCAGCCATTACGAGGAGCTGGGCCACGGCGCCAGCCTGCGCCTGCCTGAGAGCATTGAAGAACTGGTCAGCGTGGATATTGCGATTGTGGCCGAGGGCCAGAACTCAGCTGAAGATAAGGTTTCTGTGGTCTATATGGACAACAGCGGCCCCTATGATCCCCAGCTCACCCGCCAACTTGAAACCCTGGCCCGGGAACAGTCACTGCCCGTAGCACGGGATGTGTTCCGCTATTATTTCAGCGACTGTGCCGCCGCAATTCAGGCTGGCAACGACGTGCGCCACGCCCTGATTGGTTTTGGCACCGATGCTTCACACAGCTTTGAGCGCACCCATCTTAAAGGGCTTGAAGCCACCGTGCGTCTGATCTGTGCCTATCTTTGTGCCCCGCTGCACAGCGCCGCTCAGACTTAATGATGCACCGCACGGTACAGCGGGAAGGGCAGCTCGGCCCGGCGCGTGCCCAGAGCGACCTTGTCGCGTTCAGCGTTCATGCGATCGTACCAGAGCACGCCGGCCTGATCGGTTAAAATGCCCAGTTCCGCTTCGGTCATGGGCTGCTGAATCAGGCCGTCGCGCACAATCACTTCGCCGTCTTCGACCACGGTCAGGTAGCCCGTGGGGCCGAGGGTGATTTCGCGCAGGGGCGCGTTCTGTAAATCTTCGGCTTCGGCCTTGCTCTGGGCCCGGCGGTAGGCGATCTGGTTGTCTTTGACCGTGGCCTGGGGGTCGGGGATATAGGCCTGGCGGAATTTTTGGCCCTGCGCATCGGTTTTGATGGTCATAAAGGTGCCACCGGGCGTGATGTACTGGGTGCTTTTGTCGTTGTAGCTAAACTGGTAGCCCGGCACGCGCTGGTGTCGGAAGTAAGGCAGGGGGATCGGAAAGTGACGCAGACCCACTTCCCAGCCGCTTTCGCCGGGCAGGTTATTGGAGTCTTTGCCAAAAGAAATGCCGCCGAGCCCAACTTCCAGTTCGTACTTGTCGGCAAAGCCGACCCCGCCATAAATCAGTTTGTTGGTGCCAATGCCACCCGTCAGATAGATGTCTTTGTCGCGGTTCAGGGCGAGTTCAAGCTCAGCTTCAGCGGCCTGGTTCCAGAAGGAGATTTCGCCATAACCTTCAAAATCGACCCGGCTGTTGAGGGCTTTGTGGGCATGTACACTGACACCGGCATTGCTGTAGGTGCCCAGGGTGGCGTAAGCCTGGCCCACAACAGAGCCCTGACCTTCGAGACCGTTATAATCATTGAGATACCAGCTGTTGCCGGCTGAAGCCCCGATAAAAAACGGCGTTTCGCGGCTGAAGCCCACGCCAATACCGGCATGGGCACCGTCCAGCAGGGCATTGCGCGAATCAAAGCGATGGGCCACCCCCAGGCCAAGCATAATATCGTCACCCCCGCCTTTGGCCTGCACCGGCGAGGTAGTGCCGGCCCGCAGGCTGGCGGTGGTGCTGCGATTCTGCCCCAGGGTGCGGCTGTACTCCAGACCGGCGCTGGGGCCGCTGGCGCTGGCCACGCCGCCAACATAGGTGCCGATATAGTTGCGGTTTTCGGGGATCTGATTGACGCCTTTGACCAGCATCAGCTTGATTTTTTCAAGACGGCCATTGAGCTCCAGCTGTGACATGTCTTCGGCTGAGCGCAGCTGGTCGAGCTGCGCGCGCAGGGTCTCAATATTGTCTTTGAAGCGATCCAACGCATGCTCAGAAACCCGGCGTTCCTGTTTGACGCTGAAGTTTTTAAACTCACGCTCTGCCTGCGGTAAGACCTCTTTTTCGAGGTGGGTGAGGGTCTGATCCAGTTCGGCCACCAGCCGCTGCGGGTCGACCGACTCCCCACGCAAGGCCGCCTGCTGACTGTGATTCAGCGTATCGTAGGTTTCAACGAGACTGTGGCGCAGGTCTTTAAAGCGCTCACTGCGCTGGTTTAATTCACTTTCGCTCAGGGTTTCGCCGAGATTGCTTTCGAGCTTTTTGAGGCTTTTATCGTGATCCGGACTGCCGCTTTTGCCCCAGTCATTGAGAAAATCATCGCCCAGCTCCAGCCGGCGCGTGCCCTGTTTTTTGTTGTATTCCAGATCCACTTTGGTGCCAAAGACGCCGTCCCATTCATCGACGATGGCAATCTCCCGGATGCTGCGGGAGCGCAGGGCGTCGAGGTTATCGTGCGCATAGTGCAGCATATTGCGAAAGCCATCGAGCTTGTTGCGGGACTCAAACACATCGTCGCCCAGCTCTATATCTACCTTGAGGCCCTGGACCTGCAGGCTGTGGATCAGCTCATTCATTTCACCCAGGACAGCGGCTTTTTCAGAGCCCAGTACCTTGTCCAGCTGCTTACCGTGGCGTTCGGCATAGCGATCCAGCGGCGTGGGCGGCAGGTTGGCTGTGGGCGCCTCTGCCGCTGGGTTTTGCGCCTGGCGTCCCATGATCTGCTCTTCACCGCTGAGGGGATCGGTGGCCACAAACGACACAATCGGGGCCTCACGAATCACCTCACCCGTCATGCTGCCGCCGGGCAACAGGGAGTGCACTTCATCTACGCCATAGAGGGCAAAACCGCCCTCACCGTCTTCGACAATCGCGGCATCGAGATCCGGCGCGTCTGCCAGCTCACGGGCAGCCGCCTCTGCCTCGGCGTGGGTGGCAAAGCGGCCGTGACTGGAACGGATATGCATCTCCCGCTCACCCCCAGGGGTGACAAAGCGGGCCAGACGGGTCGTGGGATGGGCTGAAAGATCTGTCATAGACCTATTATACCCTGCTTAAAAAACAAACATGCGCCCATTTTAAGGGTTTTCGCGCTTTTTCAGAAGCCCTGCAGGCGCCGGGTGGCCAGACGCTCGCGCGCAAATTCAAGATCCTGCGCCAGCAGCCGATCCGCTGCCAGCGGGCGCAACTGGGCTGAAACAATCGCCACAGGCCCCTGATCGGCGGCCAGGCGTATCAGACCCCGGCGCCAGCTCAGGGGCAGGCGCCGATCCTGCACCCACTGCAGCCAGGCCTGCCATTCAGCCGCCGGCATATTTTTAAGCCAGCGGGGCCACTGCCGTTGAATGTAGCGCTCCAGACGCTCCGTACCACCGGCCTGCAAAGGCACCGGCTCACGGGAGCGGGCCGCCAGCTGACCCAGCACCCCACGGGCGGCAGCATAATCCCCCACAGTCACAAAGTTTTCAGTCATTAACACTGGCAACACAATATCGGCATCTGACTGCCAGCGCTGCAGCCAGGCCGTGCGTTCCGGGCTGGCCGGCTGGCGCAGGGCCGCTCTGAGCCCCTGCTGCCGCAGCAAGGCGGGCTGGGTCGGATGCATCACCGGCAGCAGGCGATCCAGCGGCCAGCCGCCCGATTGCAGCTGGTCCAGGGCCTGGGAGCGCAAGGGGGTCTGCTGGCTGTGCAGAATCACCTGCCAGAGCCCCGCCTGATAGGCCGGGTGAGGACGCAGATGGGCAAAAGAGCGGCTGAGCAGCTGAGACTGGTAAGCCGGCTGCTGCAGCAGCCGGTGCAGGCGTTCAGGTGTATCGGGGGGCAGGGCAGCCGGATCTTGCAAGCGGGCCAGATCGCGGGCGGGAATGGTGGTTTCGAGCAGTACACGGGCCTGCTGGGCCGCGCTGCGCACCATGGGGTCCGGATCCTGCTGCAGGGCATCAAGCGTCTGACGATCGGCGGCTTCGCCCCGCAAGGCCAGACGCCGGGCGGCAAAGATCCGCAGCCGGGGCTCTGGATACTGCAACAGGGTCTGCAGCTGCAGATCGCTGAGGGGCAGCGCCTCTGGGGAGAAACTCTGCAGCCAGTGGGCCAGAAAGGCCTGGGCATTCTCCAGCTGCATAAACAAGGGGTCCAGCTGCCAGTACTGCAGGGTTTGCAGCGGAATGGGGTCCGCAGCCAGCCAGGCGTTCAGTTGTTCGGCCGCCAGAGGCTGAAGGGGCTTTAAACCCAGCCGCTGCCAGTGGTAGAGCGCCAGCACGCCAGCCTCTGCCGGCCCCAGCTGACGCTGCAAAAAAGTGGCCTGCTGCTCACCGCCCAGCCGGGCGGCCAGCTCCAGCGCCAGCAGCGCGGCATCGCTTTCAGGCTGGCCAGCTGCGTTCTGCAGCCGCGCCATCACCACCGGCCGCAGCGCCGTTTGCTGTGCTGTGCTGAGCAGGCCCTGGCGGGCTGCATCGGCCAGCAGGCGCAGCAGCTGCCGCTGCAGCAAGGGATCGGCGCTGTCAAGCGCACGGATCAGGCCCTGCGCATGCGCCAGACGATACAGCCCCCGGTAAAAATCAGGGGCCGTGGGCACGGGGTCACTGTGCAAAAAGGCGAGCAGTTCAGCCAGATAATCGCTGGCAGAGAGCGTCTGCCGGGCCTGCTCCAGACAGTCACGCCAGTCCAGCATGCTGGCCGTGGCGCTGCAGTAAATACCCGGTGTATCGGGCGGCTCTGCACAGACGGGCAGCGTGTTCAGAAGCACACAGCCCGCCAGCAAAAAACAGGCGCCATATTGGCTGAAAAATGCACCTGCGTTCATTGATTGTGCCCTCCAACCCGTTTGCGATCAGTGCTGTAGACCTGTATTATCGCGCTGATTGCTCCCGGCGGCTACAGCATGCTGTAAGGATCAATATCCACGCTCAAGATCTGAACCTGGGGCTGAAAGCGACTGCGCAGCTGGCGTAAAGCGGGTTTCAGCCTTTGCATGCGCGGGTGTTTGAGCACCAGATGCACACGGTAGAGCGACTGCAGACGGCTGAGCGGCGCATCGACCGGTCCCCGCAACGTGACATCCGGCAGGTTCAAAGCGAGCAGTTCCTGGGCAAAGGCCTCAGCCGTCTGCCAGGCACGGGCATGATCGCCATGCGCAAAGAGAACGCGGGCCAGTTCGCCAAAAGGGGGATAAGCCAGCGCTTCGCGCTCAGGCATTTCGCTGGCATAAAAACCGGCATAGTCATGGGCCAGGGCATGGCGGATGGCGGGATGATCCGGCGCATAGGTCTGCAGCACAATGCGCCCTGGCAGATCGCTGCGGCCGGCCCGGCCTGCGGCCTGGGTCAGCAATTGGAAGGTACGTTCAGCCGCTCTGAAGTCCGGCAGGGTCAGGGCCTGATCTGCCGCCAGAATGCCCACCAGCGTAACCCGTGGAAAATCGAGCCCTTTGGCCACCATCTGGGTGCCAATCAGAATATCCGCCTCACCCCGGCCAAAGGCGTCCAGCATGTGCTGGTGACTGTCTTTTTGCTGGGTGGTGTCGCGATCCAGCCGCAGAATCCGGGCCGCCGGAAAGCATTTCTGGGTGATTTCAGTCAGTCGCTGGGTGCCCAGACCAAAGCCCTGAATGCGGCTGCTGTGGCAGACCGGGCAGCTGCGCGGAGCCGCCTGCTGATAATCACAATAATGGCATTTCAGCAGCCCCTGGCTCTGATGGTAGGTCAGGCTGACGGCACAGAGCGGGCAGCCCACGGCTTCGCCGCAGTCGCGGCACAGCCAGGAACCGGCATAGCCCCGCCGATTGAGCAACAGAATCGCCTGCTCCTGACGTTCAAGACAAGCCCCCAGCTGATGCTGCAAGGTCTGGCTGAATACTCCCGCATTGCCACGCAGCTGCTCCTGGCGCATGTCCACCACATTGACCGGCGGCAGCGGCTGGGCATGTACCCGTTCTGGCAGACTGAGATAGGTCCAGCGACCGGACTGGGCACGGGCATAGGCCTCCAGCCGGGGGGTGGCACTGCCCAGCAAGAGCAGGCCCTGACGGTTGTACATGCGCAGGCCTGCCAGCTGGCGGGCATCATAACGCAGACCGCTGTCCTGTTTATAGGCACTTTCGTGCTCCTCGTCAATAATGATCAGCTGCAGGTCCTGCACCGGGGCAAAAATAGCTGAGCGCGCACCCACCACCACCCGTGCCGCCCCACTGCGGATGCGCTCCCACTCATCGAAGTATTCGCCTGTTGAGATCGCACTGTGCAGCACGGCCACCTGCTCGCCAAACACCGCCCGGCAGCGGCGCAACATCTGGGGTGTCAGGGCAATTTCGGGCACCAGAAACAATCCCCCTTGCCCCTTTTCGAGCACGGCAGCCAGTGCGTGCAGATACACCTCGGTTTTGCCGCTGCCGGTCACCCCGTGCAATAAGATCGGCGCAGGCCGTTCAGTGCCCAGAGCCATCATAATCTGATCAAAAACCGCCTGCTGAGCTGATGTGAGCACCTGCTGACCTTTGGTCTGTACAGCGGCAGCTTCATCCAGCGGACGCCGCAACACGCGGGCATCGCCCATTTCAATTGCCCCCTGCTCGGCCAGACGACGCAACACCGCCGGACTGGTTTGCTGCTGCTGACAAAATTCACTCAGCAGGGCCAGACCGCCCTGGGCCTGCAAAGCCGCCAGCAATTCCTGCTGGCGACGGGTCGCCGACGGCGCGGGCTGCAGATAGCGCAGGCTGAGCTGGGTTTTGGCGGCCGGCGGCGGCTGCACTTCGGTCCAGACCACAATCAGACCGTCCTGCTGCAGGCTGCGCAAATATTTCTGGGCCTTGGCTTTGCCAAAGTGCCGGTAACAGCTCTGGCGGGTCTTGTATTGCGGGGCCGCCGAGACCAGAAAAGCAGCCACACGGTAAAGATCATGGGCCGTGCCATAGCGCGATTCAACCGCCGCCAGCATGCTGGCGGCACTGGGCAGCGGCTTGACAAAAGTCTGCAGACGGGCCCCCAGCCGACGGGGCAAGGCCGTAAACACCACCTGACTCAGGGAGCTGAGGTAATAGCGCGCCACCTGCTTAAGCCAGTGCAGATAATCCGGTGGCAAATACTGCTGGCCTGTGATCTGCAAAATATCGCGCAGTTCCAGGCCGGCCGGTGGCTGCTGGTGCAGGTCCAGCACATAGCCCAGCCGGGTTTCAGAGCCAAAGGGCACGGCCACCTCAGAGCCCACCTGCAGCTCACCTTGCCATTGGGCCGGCACAGCATACGAAAAAATATCCCGTTCCACCCCGGCGGGCAGAGACTCAATCAGCACTTCAGCGCACAACATGGCTCACAGTCTAACAGATCCCCAGCACAAAGCGCCTGTACTTTCAGCAAGCACAGGCGCAGCGTTTAAGTGAGGGTAAATCAGAACAGCAGATTCATGATTTCCTGACGGGAGTAGCTGGAGCTGATGGTTTTCTGAACCGTTTCAGCCAGCAGCTGTTTGTTCTGCAGATCCAGGTCCTGGCTGCGGATCAGGTTTTTGAAGGACTCTGCCTGGGTAAAGTCTGAGCTGAGCGTGCCAATGGTAATGATGCTGGACTCCTGGGCCCGGAAACCCAGCTGGTGATTGTTGACCAGTTTATTGATCAGCTCCCCTTTGGTGTAGTCAGAGCTCAGCTCGCGGATGCTCTTGGCCAGGCGCACGGCCCCTTCTTCAGACAGACTGCGGTTGGCAGCCAGCGCACCCAGAATTTCACCTTTGCTGTAGTCAGAGCTGACATATTTAACGGTGGCATCAGCCAGCATGGCCTGTTCACGGGGCGAGAGATCGGTTTTGCGCGCCAGCTTGCCGAGGGTTTCGGAGCGCTCATAGTCTGAGCGCATATTTTTAACCATATCGATTTGAATATAAGCGCCAGAGTCGGGCACAGGGCGGTCGTAGCCAGGGTTCTGAAAAGGATCACGGCCATTGGGATTGGGATCACGGAAAGGATCACGGCCCTGGGCGGGATTCTGAAAGGGATCATTGCTGACCTGGCGGCCCTGGCCAATGGTCAGGGCACCGGAAGCCAGCGCCACAGCCAGCTCTTTGCGGCTGACACGGTTGTCGTTGTTGCTGTCGACGCGGCTGCGGACTTCAGGGCTGAATTCAAAATCTTCTTTGGAGATCCAGGCATCAGAGATCCACTCAGCCACCGGACGGTCAAAGTTATCGGGGCGCTTGGAAAAATACTCAGCGATTTTATCGGCGGTTTCAGTGCTCATGCCGGTAATAAACACGTCACCATTCTGCAGAGCGGTGGCCAGCTCACGGGTGCCAGCGACACCGTTGCTGTTACCAATTCGCTGGTGGGTGTTCCAGTTGATCTGCACTTCGTTGTTATCAATGCGGTTGTTGCGGTTGGTATCCATCGCACGGGTCATGGCCATATAGTCTTCGGTCCGCAAATTGGTTAAACGTGGCATGGTCAAATACTCCCTCAATACACTTGATTTGATGAAAACAATGTTTTCATTCTGGATATTCTAGATATCGGGCATTTGCCGCAATATATTCTTATGAAAAGGTTAAGCAAAGAGAAATTAATGGTTAATTAAAGATAAAACCGATCCTTACGGCTACAAAAAACACTATCCGGGCGAAACAGCTGTTTCGCCCGGATACGGATGGACTGATGATGTACTGGGCTTAGCGGGCCCAGCTGGGGGCATTATACTTATCGCCCATGGCATAGCCTGCAGTGCGCACGCCTTCCCAGACGGTAGAGCCCACGAAGCCAATGATGGCACCCACTTTGGCGCCAATCAGCGCACCGGGTCCGGTCCAGGCCGTGACTGCGGCACCCGTCAGCGCGCTGCCACCGGTGGCCATGCCAATGCTGGAGGCCGATCCGCCCAGCTGCTCACCCCAGGAGGTGTAGAGTTCTTTTTCTTCAATAAAGCCGTCGTTGTTTTCATCAAACTTTTTGAGTTCCAGCGCATATTCTGCCAGCGCGCTGCCCTGCTGGGTCAGCTCAGACAGGCGAATCTTCTGGCCCTGAATCACGGCAATGCCGTCGGCACCTTCAACCAGCAGCTCAACTTTACCGTTTTCAGCATGGCGACTGGCAAAGTTGGCTTTGACATTGCCCAGCTCAGCCTGTTCTTTCTGGGTTTGCTGATTGTATTTATGGGTATCTGCAATGGTCATGTTGGCCGGCGGCGGGGTGATGGCTTTTTTCTGAACCACCTGAAACGTCTGGCCGCTGCGGAGCTTGGAAATGTCACCCATGAGAAGATACCTCGGTAAAATTGATCTGTGTTCTTTAAAGTATATCAGGCCCGTGACCGGCGATCTTGTCGGCCTTGAGGCAGATTTATCAGATCCTTAACAAAGCCAGAGCGGCGGAAAACTTCAGCCCAGCTGGAACAAAGCCCCGATCAGGCCCAGTGTACCGGTGGTCAGCCCCTGCAGCGTACCCATAAAGACCGTACTGACACCGGGCACAAAAATCAGGGCCAGAAAAATCACAATACCGTAGGGGGCCAGCTCATCATAGCGCCGTCCCAGGCCCAAAGGCAATAAAGGCCGCACGACCTTGCTGCCATCGAGCGGCGGAATCGGGATCAGGTTCAGAAACATCAAAAAAGCGTTCAGCCGGGCCGACAGCATCAGGGCCTCACCCAGAAAAGCCAGTGATGTGCCTTGCACCAGCGCCAGGCCCAGCATACTCAGAACGGCCAGCACCAGATTGGCACCTGGACCCGCCGCGGCAATCAAGGGCATATGCAGGGTTGCATTGCGCAGCTGCCTTGGGTCAACGTTGACGGATTTGCCCCAGCCAAAACCAGCCATCACCAGCATTAATGAACCAAAAAGGTCCAGATGGGCCAGCGGATTCAGGGTCAGACGTCCCTCTTCTTTGGGGGTCTGATCGCCAAAATAATGGGCTGTATAGGCGTGCGCCGCCTCATGAAAACCAATGGCAATCATAAACAGGGGAATGATCAGCATCAAATGGGACAGATCACCGTTGAGCAACATTTAATTATCCTCACCTTGTGGGACGCACCCGTTGGCCAGAAGCCATTGCTTTGCAAGCTGGTGGGCCAGAATCTGGGCCTGATGATGGGTCTCTATCTGACCATCAATTCGGGCAGCATGAACCTGCCAGAGCAAATCACGCAGCCAGGGCCCTCTGGGCACCAGTTCCAGAAGCATCTTACCCGAAAGCGGGGGCTGAATAAAACGGGTTTGCTGCCAGTAATGTGAAATCGCCGCAGCCAGGGGCGCTTCTGTATCGGTTTGCAAGGCCCACAAAACCCAGAGGGTTGTAGCAGATACCCCCGAAAAGCGCTGAAAAGCCTCGCTGGCAGAAGCAGGAGGCTCGGTGTACCCAAGCTGCCGCGCCAGCGCAAACCAGCTGTTCTGAAGTGCACGCGGGAGGTGCAGGGCTTTCAGCAGGGAACTGTTCCAGGGCTCAGTCAGATGTGCCAGCAGCACCAGCAGATAAGCATCCGCTATGCTGACTTCATCAAATTGTACCTGCAAGCGGCGCAAACGTTCAAAACAGCCTGCCAGTTCAGCTGTCCAGTGCAGTGAAGGCGACAGACAGCGAAGCACACCCAGGGCATCCAGTCGGGTCAGATAAACATCTGGCAGTGGTTTTTCAAGACACTTCCAGAGTTCCGAA
This sequence comes from Candidatus Sericytochromatia bacterium, assembly GCA_015272195.1. GTDB lineage: Bacteria > Cyanobacteriota > Sericytochromatia > UBA7694 > UBA7694 > JACYMC01. The sequence goes on along the minus strand of JACYMC010000072.1, from coordinate 14,302 downwards.
CAAATCCGGCGGTTCAGAAAACCATCAAAACACCCCGAAGCCATGGTTTGCTTCAACCAGACTGCCGTTTCAGCAGCAATGGCAAAGTTCAGCGAAACACTCAGACGCGCGGCCCGCCAGCCGCGCACAGGATCCTCAGAAAACTTGTCTTCGCGCCAGGTTTGCAGCACACGCTGCTGCAGATGTTTGACACCGTCAAAGGGGTCTGTCAGCTCACACCACCGCTCTGGATGAAGATTAAGCGCCAGGGCATTGATACTGAAATCACGCCTGACCAGATCAGCGTGTAAGGTACTGAAGCTCACCTCTGGATTGGCGCCCGGATGTGTGTAGTGCTCTGTGCGGGCGGTTGCAAAATCCAGCTCCAGCGGCTTTAAACGAAGGGTTGCCGTGCCGTACTGCGGGTAAGGATGCAGTTCACCCGCCCAGCGCTGCGCCAGTGTTTCAGCCAGGGCCACAATGCCTGTCTGTTCACTGACAAGATCAATATCCCAGTCAAAGGAGCGTTCAGGCAGCAACATATCACGCACGCTGCCCCCAATCAGATACAGACTCAGGCCACGCTCTGCCGCCAGTGCACCCGCTTCCTGCAGACGCAGGAGAACCGGTTCAGGGAGATATGTAGACAGAGCCAGAGAAAGTTCAGCAGCAGATAGCATAGGACGCATCTTTCAATCATGGGGTATTTCAAAGCATCATAACAAACTACAGCTGAAGACAGGAATGTGCAGCCAGGAGAGATAAGCCTTTAAGCAACAGAAGCGGCAAACTGCTGGAGCCGCTCCAGAAAAGGTTGAAGGTCGAGCTTCTGGCCCACAGCGTCAGGGTAGAGGGTATCCAGCAGGCTTTTCAAGCCCTGCAGCGCCGGCACAGGCTCATTAACAGGCGGCGCATGTATCAGAGCAAAAAGAGCTGCTGTTTGTTCAGAAGAAGGACTTGTCTCAAAAGCTGACACCAGTGCCTGGGATAACTGTTGCGGGGTTTTCAGCAGTTTTGCAAGCGGCTGCAGCAAAATACGCAGTTGCCGGGTCAGGCCCGCAGGCGATTGCGCAAGCGCCTCAAAAAAAGCGCTGGGGCGACGCCCATACTCAGCGTCAACGCTTTGCAGTATCTCCCGCAGTTGCAGCAACTGGGTTTTGGCGTCCAGTTCGCCAGGGTCGGTCAGCAATAGCCAGAGCTGCTGCAACTGCGGTTCCGTCAGCGCCTGTCCAAAACAGCTCTGAATCCAGCGCTGCAGATCGGGTGCATCCCATAGCAGCGGCAGAATCGGTGCCGCAAAACGCTGAACAGCCGAGCGTTCAGCCGGCTTGTCTGCCGCCGTATCTGCGACCGTGTCTGCATCCAGTGATCTGACCTGCTGGATGGCATCACGTGCCAGCAGGGCCACGGAGCGCTTTTTTTTGTGCAGAGCTGCCGGTGTCAGCAGCTGGTTTTTAAGGGCAATCAAAGCCGGAAAGTCCGGCTCACAACGTTCTGCCAGCAAAAGATATTTATCGACCAGCTGGCGCTTATCCAGGGCCAAAAAGATGACGGCCAGCAAAACATAGGCTCTCGCCTGCCCAGGGTCCTGGGTCAGGGCCTCTGCCAGCAGATCGGCAGCCTGTTTTAAAGGCCCTGCAGGCAAACCCTGTGACCGATCCAGGTCCTGACTCAGGTGCAGTAAAATCTGATGTGCCTGGGTATACAGGCTCTCAAATCTGAGGCGGCGCGCAGTGTCTGCAACACACATCAGGGTTTAATGATGACCACGTCGCCCAAACAGGCTATCAATGTTCAAAGAATAGGTCAGATTGACGGTTGTGGGCATATTGGCCTGGGCAAACTGGGTTCTGACCCCCACTTCATGCCGATTATTAAAATTAAACGCCACGCCGGCCGTGGCATAAGGCGCTGGCGCATGGTGAAAATCGGTGTTCAGCCCCCCACCGGCCAGAAGGGTCATCTCAGGTCCCCGGCTGCCCAGCTGGGTCCGGAAGCCCGCCTGCAGCTCTGCCGCACCGTGAAAATGAACCCCACCATGGTGTTCTTCGCCCGCGTGCGCGTCGACAGCATGCTCATCGCCGTGAGCGTCTACGGCATGCGTGTCACCGTGAGCATCTACCGCATGGCTGTCGCCATGCCCGCCACCAAAAATGGTGCCACCACCACCGGCGTGCAGCCCGCCGCTGAGCAAAAATCCACTGTCGAACGCATACTCTGAATGCGCATTCAAATCCAGATTAAAGCTGCCTTCCCCCTGGTCGGTCAAGCCCAGGCCGGGCGTGGCATAGAGTTCAAGGTGCCCACCTGTGCCAAAGTGTCGCTGAATCCCCAGATCACCCCCCAGACGAAAAGCGCTGGAAACATCATTCTGAAAGCTCAGACCTGAACTCAGGTTCAGACGGGCCAACGGTGCAAAACCGTGGTGTTCGCTATGGCTGTCTTCACCGTGGTGCTCATCGCCCTGAACTGCCGGCGGGTGCTCATTGTGCGTGGTTTCAGACACAGCTTCATGGCCGGTATTCACCGGTATTGTGCTGGCGCCCGGCGTGCGTGCGGGATTGGGAACGGGAATCTGGGGCTGCAGGGGCTGGGGGTTACGCTGAACGCTTGTCATGGCAAATACCTTTTTTGAATCATTTATTTTTTGATTATAACACCGCATTTTAAGTTATTTAATTTTTTTTGACCCTTTTTGAAATAAATGGTTTCCCTTTAAATCCCGGACCGCCAGCAGCTGCTTCACAAAAATTGACATCTTTTCAGCGCGCATGTGACAGACTGGTTTTCAGCGCGCATGTGACAGACTGGCTGGAAAGTCCGATTCAAAGCAAACAAAATAAAAACAAGGTACAATGTCTAAAAAAATCCTGTTAAGGTAAGTTGCCATGATCAAAAAAAGCGCACTCTGTCTCAGCCTGTCTCTGATTTTTCTTACCGCCTGCGAAAGCCCGGCACCGGTTCAGCCAACACCTGAACCCACCCCGACACCAGCCCCCACCCAGCTGCCGGTTTTTCAGGGCGAAACCACCCTCAGTGGCACCGTGGCCCTGGATGCCCAGTCCGTGGTGGTGGAAGCATCCAACGCCAGCGGCAGTTTTCGTCAGGCTGTGAATGCCAATAACCGCAACTACCGTATCGCTGGCGTGCCTGTGGGTGAGCGCATCCGCGTGCAGGCCCAGTATGTCAACAATACCAACGTCATCTTAAGCGCGCTGGTCGACGTGGCCGCCGAACAGCGTGAACAGAACACCCCTCTGAATATTGATCTCGAAAGCACTGCGCTGGACCTGATTTATCGCCGGGCCGCCGCCGATGGCCGCAGCACCCTGGTCAACACGCCGGTCGCCAGCCTGCGCGACATGGCCTCTGTGCAGACTTACCGTGCCCAGGTCCTGCAGGTCCTCGAAGAAATCTTCACCCGCCCGATTGACGCCATCCTGGTCCCGGTTCAGGAGGCCCCGGCGATTGTCAGCGCACTGGATGTAGCTGTACCCGCTATTGACGCGATCCTGCAGAATCAGCCGGTACCCCAGCCCAGCGCCAGCCCCAGTACGCAGCCCACGGCCCAGCCGAGCACCAGCCCCACGGTTTCACCCGGCTTTGTGCCCACCCGCCTGCTGATCAAGCCAGGCAATGATCTCACCATTGCCCGAGACACCGAACTCAAACTCTGGGTGGCCGGTGTAGACGGGCAAAACAACCAGCAAACCGTTACCCCCACCTGGAGTACCGTATCTGCCACTGGCCAGGGCAGCATTGACAGCGCCGGGATTTTCAGGCCCAGCTCACCGGGTACCTTCCGTTATACAGCTCGCCTGGGCAACCTGAGCCAGGACGTCACCATCCGGGTCACGGACGGCGAGCTGGACAGTCTGGAAATCCTGCCCAATAGCGATTTCAGCCTCAACGTCGGCCAGTCTTTTGAACTGCTGGCACGGGGCCGCGACACCCTGGCCAATGAGGTCACGGTCACCCCCACCTGGGAGCTGAGCAACAACTTTGTCGGGACCGTCAATAGTGATGGTGTCTTCAACCCGCAGCAGCCGGGTCGTGTAGACGTAACCGCACGCGCCAGAAGCTTCTCAGCCACGCTGAATATCACCGTTGAGTCTGCATCAACCTTTCAGATTGAATTCAGCCCCAACCAGCCCACGATTCTGACCGGCCGCTCCCAGCCCATTCAGGTTCTGGGCCTGGATCCTTCCAATAATAATGTGGCCAGCAGCTTTAACTTTTCGGTACTCGATAGCAGCATTGGCAGCTTTGTCAGCGGTGATGCCAGCATCAACGGCATTGTGCCCTCGGCGGTATTTCAGGCCCTGAAGCCAGGCACCACGCAGATCAGCGTGCGGGATATCTTCAGCAACCGGACCAGCACTTTTCCAATCACCGTAGCTGACAACGTACCTTATATTTCCGGCATGTCGCCGGCAAATACCACATTGACACCCGGCCAGACGGTGACGCTGCTGGGTGAAAACTTTTCACCGGTGGCCAGTGCCAATCAGGTGCGCTTTAACAATGTACTGGCCAATATTGTCAGCGCCACATCAACCTCTCTGAACGTGACCGTTCCGATTGGTGCCTTTACAGGCTTTGTGAATATCACCACGGACGGACAGCGGGGAAACGGCTTCCCTTTTGTGATCACCCCTCGGCTTAACAGTATTTTTCCGTCTGAAGCCAACGAGGGGGACATCATTACGCTGACAGGCGATCACTTTTCTACGGATAACCCCGCGCACAATGCGGTCTTTTTTGGTTCCACCCAGGCCAGCGCACCTATCAATGTCTCTAACTCCAGCTTACAGGTGCGCGTGCCCGGCAATCTGAACTCAGACATCAATGTGGTGGTAAGGGTCAAAGGCCAGCTGAGCAACAGCCAGCCTTTTCAGCCGGCCGGCGCCAGCATTCCGGTCTGGTCTGAGCAGGCAGCAGCACCCAGCACCCGCTCCGGTGCCAAAGCCCGGATTATCAGCGGCAATATTTATGTGGTCGGCAGCAATGACAGCGATGACAGCCGCCGCCTGGAGATTTATAACATCAGCAACAACAGCTGGAGCACGGGTGCTTCGTTGGCCACCGATCGGGCCGGCCTGGCCATGGCTGAACTGGACGACCGCCTGTATGTCTTTGGCGGCAGCGGCGACAACCGCCGTGTGGACCGCTATATTCCAGCAGACAACACCTGGATACAGCTCGACAACAACAACGAAGACGAGCGCATGGAGTTTGGCCGCGAAGGCGCTGTGGCTGAAGCTTACAACAACCGCATTTATCTGATCGGCGGTCGGGGCTCTACAGGCCGGGTGGTGGAAGAATACAATCCGGGCACCAATAAATGGACCCAGAAACAAAGCTCACCCAGCCGCCGCTTTGAAGCGGCATCCGCGATGTACAATGGCCGCATCTATGTAATCGGCGGCGGCGAAGACATTGCTGAAGACCGCATCACCGCTTACGATGTGGACGACGATCGCTGGATTGTCGGGCTGACACCCATGCCCAAGCGTTTACGCAAGGCCAGTGCGATTTTGCTGCAAAACAAAATTTATGTTGTCGGAGGCGAAGACGAAACGGGTACAGCTTCAGATGCGGTGTATGAATACGATCCGGCACAGGACAGCTGGCGCACCCTGCGTCGCCTGCCCTCAGCCCGTTCTGGTGTGGCACTGGCGGGCATCAGCTCACGCCTGTATGTGATGGGTGGCCGCAATAACCAGAGCCAGGAAACCGGCAATAATTTCCGGGGCAATCTCTAAGCCGCCAGCACCGCCCGGCAGCGATAGCAGCCCGTCAACGTCCTTTCGCACAGGGTGTTGACGGGCTGACTTGTTTTTGCTCCGCCGAAGCCTGATCAGCTGTTACACTCTCAGACATCACCCGTTCACAAAGGATACATATGACTGAAAGTGTAGCTGACAAGCCATGAGGCCAGCTTTTTTTGAGCTGCCCCTGAACGTTCTGCGTCCAACCCAACTCTATGTCAGCAGCGACAAACTGCGCAGCGTGCAGTATGCTCTGGCCTGCGGTGGCATCAGCGTACTCAGCCCCATCCCTGTGATACAACACAATCAACAATGGCTGCTGACCGACGGACACACCCGGGCCCTGGCGCTGTATTACCGTGGAGACCAGCGTGTGCGGGTCTGTCTCGAAAGCGATACCCTGGACTGGAATATGTACCAGATCTGCCTGGACTGGTGCGCCGAAGCGCACATCATGCACGTGGCTGATCTGGCGCGCCGGGTGGTCCCGCACAAAACATTTGAGCGCGAATGGCTGCAGCGCTGCACCAATATGTATGACGCCCTGTGCTGGCTCCACACAGGAGAAGTCAGTCCGGATTAAAAAGCGCTGCTGCCACCCAGGATTCCATGTTAGACTTGACTCAAATAAACATGCCGCGGTAAAGCCTCAGGCTGAGCGCCGCGCGGCAAAAGTTAAAAGAGGACTGCATGCAGATTGAAAAAGTATTTGTTGCCGGCAGCGGCCTGATGGGTGGAGGTATCGCCTACGCTGTCAGCGCTGTGGCCCAGAAGCCAGTCAGCGTTTATGATATCAGCAACGAGGTGTTGACACGCTGCCGCACACAACACGAAGCCCTGCTGCAAAAACAGGTCGCCAAAGGCATGGTATCAGCCGCTGAAGCGGAAGCCGCACAGGGTCGGATTCACTACACCACTGAGTTGAGCAAAGCCGCCGAGGCCCAGCTGGTCATTGAAGCAATTCCCGAAAAACTGGCCCTGAAGCAGGCCTTTTTTAAAGAGCTGGACAGCCTCTGCCCCGCAGAAAGCATTTTTGCCAGCAACACCTCATCGCTTTCAATCACCAGCCTTGCGAGTGCAACCCAGCGCGGTGACCGCTTTATCGGCATGCACTTTTTTTCACCCGTTCACTTAATGAAATTACTGGAACTGATCCGGGGGCTCGACACATCAGACGAAACCCATGCCACCGTGAGCGCCTTTGGGGAAAGCCTGGGTAAAACCCTGATCACAGCCAACGACTTTCCGGGCTTTATTACCACCCGCCTGGGCATGGTGCTGCTGAACGAAGCCATGTTTGCCCTGATGGAAGGGGTCGGCAGCGCCGAAGACATCGATCAGGGCATGAAGCTGGGCTTTAATCACCCCATGGGCCCCCTGGCCCTGGCCGATGCTGTGGGACTGGATATCTGTCTGGCAGCCATGACCACCATGCACGAAGGTTTTGGTGAACCCCGCTACCGCCCTTGCCCCCTGCTCAAGCGCCTGGTCAACGCCGGACACCTGGGCAAAAAGACAGGCCGGGGCTTTTACAGCTACAGTAAATAACCCAGAAGCAGGACAGACGCCATGACGGAGCAGGAACAACACGAACGCTTAATGCAGCGCACCCTGGAGCTGGCCCGGACCGGCTTTATCAAAATTGCACCCGATCCCTTCAGAGGGGCCTTACTGGCCCAGGGAGATCAGATTGTAGGTGAAGGCTATATGGCCAACCGCAATGATCTGGCCCCCGAACTGCATGCCCTCAAAGCCGCCGGTGACAAAGCGCGCGGTGCCACGCTCTACCTGAATCTGGAGCCTGCCTTTGGGGCGCGCAACGGGATCAATATTGTTGAAGCCATCATTGGCGCCGGCGTGGCCCGTGTGATTGTCGCCATGCGGGATCCCAATCTCAATGCCAGTGGTCGTAGCCTGCGGGCCCTGGAACAGGCCGGCATTGAAACCGCCTGTGGCGTCCTGGAAGCCGAAGCCCTGCAGCTGAACGAGATTTATGTCAAAGACATGCGTACCCGCCGGCCCTTTGTCAACCTGCTGACCTGCATGTCACTGGATGGTAAAACGGCAACGCCCATGGGCGACAGCGATGGCCTGATCTCCAGCGCCTCGCGCGATTTTGTACATACCCTGCGGGCGCGTTATGACGCCGTGCTGATGGGTGTCAACGCCATTTTAGAAGAGGATCCTCAGCTGAACTGCAAGGTTTTGCGCGGCTGTGACCCCTGGCGGGTGATTGTCGACAGCCAGGCCCGCACCCCCACCCTGGCCAAAATTTTTCTGCGCTCTGACCCGGATGAACCCCGCCCCCCCGTGCTGATTGCCATCAGCTATGGGGCACATGAAGAGCACTTACGTTCTTTGCGCCATGCAGGGGCCGAGATTCTGCACTGCCCTGACGAAGACAGCAGCAGCCCCCAGGTAGATCTCAGCCGCCTGATGCAGTTACTGCACAAACGCGGCATCACCAGCGTGCTGATTGAAGGCGGCGCTACCATCAAAGCAGCAGCCCTGCAGTCAGGCATCGTGGATAAGGTCAGCTTTATCGTCGCACCCAAAATCATTGGTGGGCAGGAAGCCAAATCTCCTGTGGGCGGTGAAGGTGCCATGATTATCCCCGAAGCCCTGCCCATTACCCAGATGCAGAGCCGCCCGCTGGGCAGCGATCTGCTGATTGAAGGCTATCTGGCCTGAAGGGCTTTGCGTCAGCAGCCAGACTTCGTTATGATGAACACATGAAAAAAGTGAGCCTTTCTCTCAGCAGTGGCCGGGCGGCCCTGCTGGTTTATGGTCTGATGCTGGTGCTGCTGGTCGCAGATCAAATCACCAAATGGTGGACCGTACGATACCTGCCTTTTGCCATACCCCAGCCAGCGCTGGAACCCTGGCTCTACTTTACCCATGTGCACAATGATGGGGCGGCTTTCAGCTTTATGCGCGGCCAGCGCTGGCCCCTGAGCCTGATTGCCCTGGGTGTTGCCGTCTGGATCATTGTGTATGAGCGCCGTCTGAAACAACGTCACCCCCTGCACCTCACGGGTCTGGCCTGTATTTTGTCCGGGGCTCTGGGCAATGTGATTGACCGCGTCCGGCTGGGCTATGTGATTGATTTTCTGGACCTGCACTATGGCGGGCGGAACATCTGGCCCATTTTTAACGTCGCAGATATTTGTATCAACCTCGGTGTTGCCCTGCTGATTCTTTATTTCTGGCTTTATCCTGATACCGAAACGCCCGCCGAGGCAGATTCCACTTCAGAAACAGCCGACAACCCTGACACCGCCCCACCCGACGAGGAGACCCTGACACAAGCATGAAAACCTTCAAACCCTTCACCGCCAGCCTGCTGGCGCTCAGCAGTCTGCTGACGCTGAGCGCCTGTGATCTTGAAATGCCGGCACTGGTGAGCGCCAGCTTTGGCTCTGCCCGAACGGGTTTTAGCGCCACATCTGCCGCCAGCCTGCGGCTGCCCCCGCGCCGCCTGTCCAGCGACCAGTCGGTAAAGCTGGCCCGCAGCCAGGCCAGCCGCTTTGGCGTTGAACCGGCCCTGGTGCTGGGTGTCATGACCCAGGAGTCGGGATTTAACGCCAATGCCGTCAGTCATGCAGGCGCCATGGGCCTGATGCAGCTGATGCCAGGAACCGCAAAGCATATCAGCGAAGTCAGTCCCGTCAGGGTCAAGTCAGCCTTCAATCCCGAACAGAACGTGGCCGCTGGCACCTGGTATCTTAAATACCTCGCCAACCACTTTAAAGATCTGCCCGAAGCCCGCCGCTGGCAGTTTGCGTTGGCCTCTTATAACGGGGGCATTGGCCGCGTCAGCAACGCGATTCAGAGTGTCAGTAAACAGCAGGGCAAGGCCCGCAGCCAGGTCAGCTGGAACGATATCCGCCCCCTGTTGCCCAAAGAGACCCAGCACTATGTCCCAGCGGTTCTGTCGCATACGGCCTATTATCGTCAGCATCTGAACTGAGACAGCCCGCAGCCCCTGTGGTAAAATAGGGCAGCTTTTCTGGAGAACACCCGATGAAACACGCGCTGCCGACGCTTCTAACCGCCTTTTTGCTGCTGAACGCACCGCTTGAAAGCGCGCACGCTCAGACAAGTCAGCACACCCAAAATGAAACCATGCGCCTGGTGGTCCTGCCCTTCAGAAACATTACCCGCCAGCCCGAAGACGAATGGCTCAGCGAAAGCTTTTCAGAAAACCTGACCGTTGCCCTGAGCCGGGTGCAGCAGGTGCAGCTGATTGAGCGCCACCAGATTCAGCTGGTTCTGCAAGAGCAAAGCTTTACCCAGAGCCTGTTTGCCGATACAAACAGCGCCCCGGAGCTGGGCCGTCTGCTGGGGGCCAGTAAAATGCTGCTGGGCAATTACCAGAAAATTGGCAGCACCCTGGTGGTCAGCAAACGGATTGTGGACGTCAGCTCTGGCCAGATTGACAAAAATCTGGTTACTCAGGTGCGGGGGGATTATCAGCAGGTTCTGCAGGTTCAGCGCCAGCTTTCTGAAGACCTGCTGAAACGCCTGGGACAAGGGCAACCGCCTCTGCGACAGCCCACCCGCTCCAATCCCGCTTATAAACAGTACTGCCAGGCCCTTCTGCTCAGCCGCAGCGGGACGGATCAGGAATTACAGAGCGCCCTGCATCTGCTGGACCAGGCCCTGGCCGCAGATCCCGCTTTTGGTCAGGCCCACGCTTTAAAGTCAGAACTCTTATCACGCCGGGCCCAGTCGCCCACCCTTTACCCCTCTGCGCGAAGCGAGGATCTGAATCAGGCCCTGGCACACGCCAGTCAGGCCCTGGCGCATCAAAGCCCTCCCGGTCCGGTCTACCGCGCGCTGGCGCGGGCTTATAGCGCCCGTGGCGAAAAAGATAAAGCGCTGGCAACACTGGCACAGGCACTGCAGGAACTGCCTGCAGACACAGATATTGTTCTGGCCTGGATCGATCTGCATCCTGAACTGCCACCTGAACAACTGCAAACGCACTTGGAAACAGCCGGTGTCAATCTGGAGGAACCCTGGATCCAGGTGGCTCTGGCCAGTCGTCAGGTTCACCAGTTGCGCAATACGCCTGACGCTGATCTGCAAGCGCCCAGGCAAGCCTTGCAAATGGCCCGGCAGGCACTGCCTGAGCATGCCATGATCCCACTGAAACTGGCCGAAATCGCTTTTTTAGCGGGAGATTACCCTCAGGCCGAAGTCCTGGCCAAAGAAGCCCTGACGCTTTCACCCAACAATTTTTTACTGTATTTTCTGGCGGCCCAGACCCTGATGTACGGCCCGGATCAGCCCCAGATCATCAGCTGGCTGCAGCGCAGCATTGCCCTCAACCCCCGCTTTGGCTTTGCCCAGATGAGCCTGGGCTATGCTTACTGGCGCAACAACCAGCTGGAAGAAGCGCTGAGCGCTTTTCAGGCAGCAGAGGCCCTGTTTCCTGAAAGTGCAGCGCTGGCCTTTGTCAGAGGCAAAGCCAGCTTTGCGCGGGGACGCTACCCGGAAGCCCGCCAGCACCTACTGAATGCCCTCCAGTACTGGGGGCAAAGCCCGATGGAGCACGTGCAGCGGGGGATAATCTTTTTGAAGCTGGGAGATATCGCTGCCGCCACCGGCAGCTGGCCTGCCGCCCTGAGCTATTACCAGCAGGCCAGCGCCGAGAACGATGACAGCAAAGCCAGAGCTTTTTTAAAAATAGCGCGGCTGCAGGCCCTGCAGGGAGATTATCCAGCCGCCGCCACAGCGTTTGACACCTATCTTCAGTTCAGCACTTACCGCACGCCAGAGCAAATCGACCAGGATACCCAGACCCGTTACCTGCTGCAACAGGGACACCAGCAGGCCAGTGCGGCCGCCCTGCAAAACGATCTGGGCCGACTGGCCCTGCTGGCCCAGGACTATGCACTGGCCGAACAGCATTTTCAGCGGGCCCTGAGCACAGCCGCCGATAATCCGGCCATTCGTTATAATCTGGGTTTGCTGCGCATTCACCAGCAGCAGTGGCCATCAGCCATTGCAGAACTGGAGCAGGTCCTGCAACTGGAACCCGACCACGAAAAAGCCCACTACAACCTCGGGCTGGCCCAGCTGCGCAGTGGGCAGATACAAGCTGCCCGCAGCACCTGGGAGAAGTTGTTGCAGCAAGATCCTGGGCATCTTCGCGCCCGTTAAGCCCTGGCGCAACTCAAATAAGCCTGTCGGTTTTCAGCGCTCCAGCTGAATAACTGCCGGATAAAGCTTCTGGGTTTCAGGCTCAGCCGGTCTGCCGTGACTGAGCGAAAGCTTGGCATGACCTTCCTGGGGAGCCTGAAATACAAAAAAGCGGTCAGCACTGCTGCCATCCCGACGGCCTTTGGGTGTCTGCGCCACTTCACCCAGAGCGGTCAGATTGTCGCTGCTGGCCTGCCAGCGATAACCTGTGGAGGCGTTTTCACGCACTCTGACAGCAAAGGTTTCACCCGGCTGCACCTTGAGTGCGCCGCTTTGCAGTTGTTTGAGATCCACCACGCGATCAGGAATTTGAAGGCTCTGATCTGATATAAAAAAGTCCAGCATTTGTTTGGCACGACCCAGCAGACTGAGCGGCTCTGCGGTAACAGCAGGCTCTGTTGCAGCCGCTTTCACCTTATCCTGCGCTGGCTGTGGCGGATGCTGCGGTGACGTTGTTTTTATTTTTGCTGGACCCTGCAGGTCCCCGGACATGGGTGCCTGTGAATGAATATTGGGCATAAGCGATTTACCTGCTTTCAAATCTTTGGGGGTATTAAATTAAAGCGCAGCCGCCCCCCATCACAAAACGCTTTTCAAACTCAACTTCAGACATGCTTTGCAAACCATCAGCATGCACCTGACGGGCAGGACCTTCTGTAGGCCCCCCCAGTTCCTGACCGGACGCTTCGTTGCCACGCTTGAGCGGGTTGGCAAAGTAGACACGCTGCTGAGTGCGGTGCTGCAAAACAATCTGATTGCTTTCATACAGTTGATCATCCACCCGTTCATACCAGGGCAAATACACCAGTACGGCCTGAGCTGATGCCAGCGCCTGCCAGACCTGCTGCAGATCTGTGGTTACGGTTTGTTCTTGCCCGGTCAACTGCTGCTGCATTGCGGCCAGCTCCCTTAAAATCTGCTTTCCTTTTGTCATGTAGCTTTACCTCCTAGCGATCCCCAACCTGGGTCAAACGCCCGGCTGGGGTCTGCTGCTCATCCCAGCCGCGATCATCTACCGAACGCACAGCCCGCACATGGGTGATAAACTCATCCACGCTCATGGCATACTGTCGACCCCAGGAGTTCAGAATCACTTCAGGGGGCTCACTGGATTTATCCAGCCCTGTCACCAGTACCGCATGACCATCAAAAGAGACAATCGTTGCGCGTCCTCTGGATAAGTCATCTTCCAGATACTGGTAGAGATCCTGACGGGATGTGATCAGACCTGAGCTTTCGTTTGTATAGTCACTGTTGCCGGTTAACTGACGCAGCGCAGCGTTTTGCTGGCTACGGGTCAATCCAGAATCGTTTTCATCGTCTGCACTGTCATAAGAGCCATCCCAGATCATGCCCTGGCGTGCCAGATTCATAATGGCATTCTGCATAATCCGGGCCGACATATTGCGGTTGTCATTGTTATCCTGCTGCCAGGTATTGTTGGGACGCATGGTTGCCCCCCCCGGTGTGCGGTAATTTTCGTTCTGAGACAATGCCGTCAAGGCACGGGTATAATCTGCCGGTTGCTCCAGCGCCATTTTCATCTGCAGGGCAGCAGCCCCACAGGTGCCATAATTGCCCTGATCAATATCTGAAGGAAAGGCAATATCATGCAGAGCATTGCGAACAATCTGATCTTTGCTGACCCCGTCTATCGGATTGCCGTTCTGGTGAAAGTCCAGCAATTGCTCAGCCACCTGATCCACTGCCTGACTGCCATGTCGCTGAGAAAAGGTCGCTATATCCGTCATGGTACGGCTGTTGAGCAACCCGTTTTCGTCCAGGTGATCCAGCAGACGCTGAACGGTCTCGGTGTTGCGATTGCCCAGGGCCTGCTCCAGCTGCGCCCGGCTGGTGACGTTCGGACGGGCAGCACCCGGATCGGCATGAAAGTCCCAGACATCACTGTAGCTTTTCTTTTTGGATTCATCACTGCGATCCAGGGGTTCAGGAAACTGCATTTGATTGGGCTCCTGACCTTCTGGCGCACTCGCCCTGGCCTGCACCGCATCCGTATCAGCCGGTTCAGCGGCGGTCTGTGTGGGCCCGGCCACCGGCGGTGGGGGTGAGGATGGGGGTGCAGCCGGCACAGCGGGGGCAGCCTCTGGAAAGCGGGGACCATTGGGGGGAATCTGCATATTCACAAGGCCTCTCAATCAGTCAGACTCACAACATACGGTAAGACAAAAGCAAGCGTCTTAACCTGTGGTGTTGATCTTATACCCCAAAAGACGCAATAAAATGCAGACATCGGTGATTTTCATCAGAAAAAACCTCTAACCCGCATTTCTCACAAACAGATCAGTAGATAAAAACTGGCTCCTTTCTGTAGATTAAAGTTATCA
>JACYMC010000245.1 GCA_015272195.1 Candidatus Sericytochromatia bacterium | reverse complement strand
CGAAAAAATATCTCCTATGAGATGGTGGCTGGCTTATGCGCCTCTTGAAATTCCGAAACTACAGTTCGTCATTTTCACTCAGTTTCAGTCCGGTGTTAAAGTCTGCAACTGCGGCGTCATATTTTTCAGCGCGCACGTGCACCATGCCGCGCATAAAGTAGGCCAGCTTGTAATTGGGGTCCAGCTCAATGGCTTCATTAAAATAACGTTCAGCGTCCCGCAGACAGCTGCGCTCGAGGGCATCACTGCCGGTATAGAATTTTTCGAGGGCGGCATAGCGTTTGAGCAGTACCGTACCGATTTGTTCCCGTCGGCTTTCGGCCTGGCGGGTATTGCGATCTTCAGCCAGGCCTTTGAGATAGCTGTTGAAATCTTCTTCCAGCGCCCAGGTGTGCTGTAAGTGCTTGCGATACTCCAGAATCGAAAAGTGCTGATCCTGCAAAAAACTGTTAATGTCTTCGGGGATCAGCAGACCGTCCAGAATGACTTTTGCTTTGATGCGTACAGACTCGCTCTCGCCGCTCAGATTTAGGGTTTAAAGATTAAACAGCTTGACGGCCAGGGGCTCCAGCAGGTCGGGCTTGACCTTTTTACGCACTTCAGGGTTTTCTTTGAGGTTTTCACTGATCTGACGCACCAGCTGGTGCTTGGCGCGCAGGGTGCCAAACATGGTTAGTTCTGCTTTGTTCTGAAAACCTTCAGGACTGAGATTTTCAACATGCTCCAGCATCACCACACGCGCCAGGGCCTGCAAAGGCAGCCAGAGGCAGAAGCTGATCAGTCCAATCCAGAAAATGCGTTTTTTTATATTTTAAATTAATCTTAATCTTGTAGAATCACAGAATAACATATCTTTCCCGCTGAGGGGGAGGGGCTTTAAAAACCACCGATCTGCCCGCCTATATTGTTCATCTGGCCGAGCTGATTGCCCAGACTGCCCATATTGCCCATGATATCGTCTGTACTGAACGGAAATGCCAGCAGCGACAGGCTCAGATTAAACTGCTGGTAAAAAGAGTCCCAGGAAGCGGTCAGAATAAAGTCGTGCAGATCCTTGCGCAGTACAATCCGGAACGGAATCTCCAGGCTGAGCCATTCTTGGCTGTTCTGGGGCAGCAGGGTGGGCTGTACCGAGGCAATCAGATCAATTTCGGTGTGCCATTGCCAGCTCTCGCCCAGTTTGAAGCGCAGCATGCCGTTGAGACTGTTGATGCGCCCCTGGTGAAAGTCATAGGCAATATCCCCACCGACTTCAAAACCGTTGGGAATCCCTTCTTCCAGACCAAAGGTTTTTAAATTGCCAATGTAGAGCTCTTCAGGTGTGTTACGCCAGCGCATGCCGAGGGTAGTATTGCCCCAGCGCCCGCCAAAGGGCACAAAAGAGCCCACCATATCCTGGGTCACGGTGATGGTCCGGTCAGTGCCCGGATGAATATAGTCGTTGCGGTCCACGTCCTGCAGGGGCTGACCGACTTGCTCATCGGTCACGTTGACCGGGGTATAACTGCTGTTGGCGCGCAGCACAAACTGGCCACCGATCTCGGAGCTGATATTGGCGCGAATCGGCTGATAAAGCCGGTTCAGATAATCGTAACCGCCCGTGATGTTCATCGTGAACTCCGGCAGGTTCACAAAGCGCAGGTCGGCCGTCAGGCTGTTGGTGCGGCGCAGGCCAAGGGGCTCAAAGTTGAGAAAGGGCGAGTTGTTGTTTTCCAGGTCCTGAATCGTGCGTTCATAGCTGAGGTTGGGAATAAAATAGGGCGTCAGATCGTTTTTAAGGTTGACCCGGCCGGTCAGAATATATTCGGCGTCGAGGGTCTGATAAAAGCGTTGCTCAAAGCTGCTGCCGCTGTAATTGACCTTCATGCCCAGCCCCAGATCAAACTCTTTGGCGGGCATCGAGAGCTTAAACTGGGTGCGGCCAATTTCGTTCAGGCTGCTGCCTTCGAGCACCGAGGCCGGATCAAAGTATCGTCCAATGCGGCTTTCGAGCGTAATCGGAAAGCTGTCTTTAAAAAAGGGTTCAAAGCGCAGGCCGAGTTCGGGTAGCTTTTTGATCTGGCCATTGGCCCCCACCGCGTTGGGGTTGGGCGGGGAGAGGTCAAAAAAGTCTTCGTAGACCAGCTGGATCTGCCCCCAGCTCTGGCGCTGATCCAGGCTGATGCGGGGCTGCAAAGTCTGGTTGAGGGTGCCACTGGAGGTCGCGCTGATGCCGTTGATATTGCTGTTATAGACCAGATTGGCCCTGATATTGGTGTTTTCATCAATGGGGGTGCGAAAATCCATGGTGGAGTTCCAGTTTTCATTGCCACTGGGGGCCTGGTTATCGGGGGGGGGCAAAGGCAGACCTTGCCGAATTTGCTGGGTTTGCACCTGGTTAAAGTT
Organism: Candidatus Sericytochromatia bacterium; assembly: GCA_015272195.1. Classification (GTDB taxonomy): domain Bacteria; phylum Cyanobacteriota; class Sericytochromatia; order UBA7694; family UBA7694; genus JACYMC01. The sequence goes on along the minus strand of JACYMC010000245.1, from coordinate 32,629 downwards.
ATTGCTCCAGTTGCTGCGCAGGTTCAGATTGGCCTGGCCCAGTCGGGTGGTAAAATTGGCCGTGCGGTTCTGGGTTTGGCTCAGCCGCGTTTCTTGTATCAGCAAGCTGGGATCCTGAACGTCAAAACGGGTGGTCTGAGGGCTGTTGACCCCCTGACGCAGCTGCAGATCCGTGTCCAGGTTCAGATCGGTGTAGGGGTCCAGGTTAAAGATCTCACTGTCTTTGAGGTTGAACTGAAAGTTGCGCTGTGGGTTGCGCTGGGCCTGAAACAGCGAGACGTTGTAAAGATCTTTGTCGCTGTACAGCACCTCAGCCTCCATATGGGGCAATAAGCGCTGTTTGTGCCGGATTTCAAATTCCCGGTCGACAAATTTATTGTCGAGCCAGTTCAGCACGTTGCTTTGCCAGCTGTTGCCGCTGGTCTGCTGTGTCATCAGGCCGCTGGCTGCACTGGCCAGTGGATCCGGCGGCACAAACAAAGCCTGGGGAATATTCAGCAGATCGGTGGTGACGGGCAGACCGTAAAAATACAGGCGGGTAATCGAGTTGGGGTAAGCCACCCAGTCATGCTGAAAACCCAGACCGACGCCGGTTTTTTCCATCACCGTCAGATACCACTGGCCGTCATGGTACTCGTTCCATTTGTAATAGCCCTTAAAGCGGGTAAAAATCCCTTCAACCGGGTTCTGACCGGCGTCCACATCCGGACGCTTGATCTGGCCGGGCCCTTCGAGAGGAATATACCAGAAGGGAAACCAGAAGGCCGGGTTTTCAAAGGTCAGGACGCTGGCATTCCAGGCCAGAACACGTTTGTCCTGCACAAAATCGAGGATCTCAGCGTCAATGGCGTAGTGGGTAGCGCGCTTGCGCACGGCCTCGCGACTGTAAGGGTCTTCCTCAGCGTGTTCGTGCTCCGGGCTTGCAAAGTGGTTGCAGGTGGTGTAAAAGCCGTTGCGGAAGATCACACGTTCGCCGTCATTGTAAGCGGTCATCAGTTCACCCTGTACATAGACCTCCTGATCTTCAGCCTGGGCCGGAATCACCAGATAGACGTTTTCGGCCTCTACCCGGCGCAGATTGACATCATAGCGAAACGACGTGCCCTTGACCCGCCGGGTTTTGCCATCTTTGCGTTTTTGCTCCATTTCAAAGATCACATCGGAGCGCAGGATTTTGTTGCGGGTATCGTAGTCTAACTGTTGGCTGCGAATGATAAAATCACGTACTTCCAGCTCCACATTGCCAATCAGCCGAAAGACATTTTGCTGCCCCAGAGCCTCGACTTTATCGGCTTTGTACTTGACCTTGATCTCTTCAGCCTGGGCCGGCGACAGCAGCAGAAGCGGCAAAAAGAGTAAGCTCAGCAGGCGTGCTTTCATCTATTTCACCTGAATGTAAAAGACGCTGCCCACCACGCCAAATACCAGATTGGGCAGCCAGGCTGCCACGGTGATGGGCATCAGCCCCAGGTTGCCAAAGCCCTCGCCAATGGTCTGGGCCACAAAGTAAAAAAAGGTCAGAATAATGCTGATGGCAAAGCCAATATAGCCGCCGCGGGCAAACATCAATCCAATGGGGGCTGCAATCAAAGCGGCAAAAAAAGTGGCAAAGGGGCGGGCAAATTTTGACTGATATTCAATTTCGAGATTGCGGGTCTCCTGGCCGCCTTCGCGGGTGGCTTCGATCAGGGCCTTGAGTTCAGTGGAACTCATGGTTTTTGGGTCGACTTCCCCTTTGAGATAGTGCTCCAGCTGAATCCGGGTGTCTACATCCAGCTGGTTAAAGGGACGTTCTGCACTGACAAAGGCATGCACCGTATTATCATAGGTTTGCACCAGACCGTCAAACAAGGTCCAGGTATGTCCGTTCCAAGTGCCGCGCTGGGCGCTGATCACGCGGTAGGGCTGGCCGGGGTCGCTGTCAAAGATCAGAATGCGTTCCAGCTGTTTATCGGGCTTGCGCACCACCTGCACATAAAAAAAGCGGCTGTCGACCCCTTTGAACATAATATTGGCGACCTGCAGACTGTCGGGGTTTTCGCTCTGCAGTGCGGCTTCTTCTGAGGCGGCCTGACTGCGGCGGGTGGTTTCGGGCACTACCTCTTCGTTCAGAAAAAACGACAGGGCGCTGACCAGGGCGGCCATCAGCAAAATGGGGCGCATAATGCGCTTGCTGCCTGTGCCGGTGGCACGGATGGCAATAATTTCAAAGTCTTTGGACATGCGGGCCAGCCCCAGTAAGGTGGCAATCATAAATGCAATGGGCAGGCCCAGAATGACAAATTCTGGCATCTGGTACAGAATCATGCGCAGCACAATTTTTGCAGGTACTTTGTTGACAATGATTAACTGCATATCGCCGGTTAAGCGCACCGACAGCATGATCACAATCACGCCGATCACCACCATCAGAAACGGTCGGATGATTTCCAGTGAAACGTAGCGATCGGCCAGACGAGAAAACAGCATTGCCTAGGGCATACCGAGGCGTGACATTGGCCAGAAGCGGAAAAAGGCTTTGCCAATCACGTTTTCGCGCGGCATGCTGCCCCAGGCCCGGCTGTCTTTGCTGTTGTTGCGGTTGTCGCCCATCATAAAATAGTGGTTTTCAGGGATGTGGGTGGGCGGGGTTTCGTCCAGTGCCGGAAACTCGGTGTAGCTTTCTTTGAGGGGCTCGTCGTTGATATAGACCTGGCCATCACGTACGCTCAGGGTTTCGCCTGGCAGACCCACCACCCGTTTAATGTAAGCGGCTTCCCGGGTGAAACCCAGCCAGCGCATAAAGCGCCCACCGGCAGACAGCTCTTGCTGGGCCGGGTTGGGCGGGTAAAAGACCACAATGTCGCCCCGTTCAGGGTCTGAAAAATAATAGCTGATTTTTTCAACCACCAGCCGGTCACCAATGGCGAGGGTGGGGATCATGGAGCCCGAAGGAATAAAGCGCGCCTCTGCGACGGTGGCCCGGATCAGAATAGCCAGCAGAACGGCCACCACAATGGTTTCAATCAGCTCCAGGGGCTTGGCGTGCTTTTTGGGTGGGTTTTGCGTACTGTCGTTATCGGGTGTTTCGGCAGCGGGGATTTCAGATTCTTCAGAGGGAGGCGGATTGTGCATGTTCAGAAGCCACTTTAATAAAGGTAAAACAAAATTTTGAAGCAGATTAAATTTTAGCAGATTGTGGGCGCTGTCGGGGGAGCACCGGACAAAAGCAAACGGCCCTGCACATGTGTACAGGACCGTTGCTGCGATGTGGCTTAGCCGCGTTCAGCAATGGGCTTGGATACCCGGCTGACAGGGCCTGTATACTCTGCACGTGGGCGGATCAGGCGGTTGTTGCCATACTGCTCCAGAGCGTGGGCACACCAGCCGCTGATGCGGCTCAGGGCAAAAATCGGGGTGTAGAGGTCAATGGGAATGCCCAGCACAAAGTAAACGCTGGCGGAGTAAAAGTCCACATTGGGCTTGAGGCCTTTTTTCTCGACCATGGCGGTTTCGAGCTGGTCAGACATGACGTACCATTTGGTTTCGCCGGTCAGCTCGCCCAGCTGGCGAGACATTTCTTTGAGGTGTTTGGCGCGGGGGTCACCATCTTTGTAGACCCGGTGGCCAAAGCCCATGATGCGCTCTTTGCCGGCCAGGGCCTGCTCCAGGAAAGGCTCCACGTTTTCAACGCTTTCAATCCGCTGCAGGGTACGAATCACCTGCTCATTGGCACCGCCGTGCAGAGGTCCTTTGAGGGTGCCCACCGCAGAGGTGATGGCGGAATAGATATCCGACAGGGTTGAAACGGTCTGACGGGTGGCAAAGGTGGAGGCGTTCAGCTCGTGATCAGCGTGCAGAATCAGGGCTTTATCCAGCGCGTTGACCGCTACGGGATCAGGATCTTTGTCGTGCATCATCTGCAGAAAGCTGGCGGCTGTGCTCAGACCGGGTTTGGGACCTACCGGTGCCTTGCCGCGCCGCAGACGCTCCTGGGCCGCAATGATGGTAGGCATCTGGGCAATCAGGCGGATACTTTTGCGGTAATTGGCTTCCGGGCTGTTGTCTTCTGATTCAGGGTCATGCATGCCCAGCACAGAGACGGCCGTACGCAGACGTTCCATGGGCAGGGCTTTTTTGGGGAAGCCGGCCAGCGTATTCAGAATGTCCTGGCTCAGGGGGCGGGCGGCTTCGAGCTCCTGCTGCAGGGCGTTGAGCTGGCTCTGGGTGGGCAGGTCATCATGCAGCAGCAGATAGACCACTTCTTCAAAAGTGGTGTTTTCGGCCAGGTCATCAATATCATAGCCCCGGTAGGTGAGCACGCCATCAACAATCGAGGAAACGGAAGACGTCAGGGCCACAACGCCCTCAAGTCCTTTATTGGCAAGTGAATTGGTCATGATCAGTGAAGTACCTCATGTGGTTAGTTGACCTGTGATCAGGCTTACAGAGCACATCTTACCATATGCAGCAGCTTGCTAAAGCGAAACCAGAAACCCAAAGCCCGAAGGCTTCAAATCGGGCTTGTTCAGGCTTTATCATAGCCATTCAAAAGCTTTTCATACTAGAATGATGAGACTGGTTCCGTGCCGGCCAAGGAGAAATAACGTGAGAGCTGAACCGCTGATGCTGGAAGCACAGGCGCCTGCTTCCCTGCAGACGATCATCAAAGATATCTACGAGCTGACCAAACCCCGTATCGCCTATACGGTGTTGATCACCACTTTTGCGGGTATGTGGCTGGCCAATGGCGGTCCACCCGCACTGGCTCTGCTGCTCTGGACCATGCTGGGTGTTGGTCTGGCCTCAGGTTCCAGTGGCGCTTTTAACAACTATATCGATCGCTTTATTGATCGCGATATGGCCCGTACCCAGAACCGGCCCCTGCCGACTGGCCGCCTCGCACCGCGTACGGCCCTGATAGTGGGTACCGTACTGGGATTGACCTCTCTGGCTATTCTGCTGGCTGCCGTGAATCCCTTAACGGCCTGGCTGACGCTGTTCACAAATTTTTATTATGTGGTGATTTACACGCTCTGGCTCAAGCGCCACAGCCCGCTGTGTACCTCTCTGGGCGGTGTGGCAGGCGCTTTGCCGGCCGTACTTGGGGTGACGGCGGTCAGCAACAGCATTACGCTGGTGGCTGTGGCCCTGTTTGCCATTATGTATATCTGGCAGCCGCCACACTTCTGGGCGTTGGCCCTGATCAAAACCGAAGAGTACCGCCGTGTGGGTATTCCCATGCTGCCGGTGGTCAAAGGTGAATGGGTCACCAAGCGCCAGATGCTGATTTATAATGTCTTGCTGGTTCCTGCTTCGCTTTCTTTGTTCTGGCTGGGTGCTACAGGCTGGATCTATTTTGCGGCTGCGCTGATTCTGGGGTTGGTTTATCTGGGCATGACCATTGATTTTGTACGCCAGGAAGTTACCCGTCCCCGGGCCTACCGGCTGTTTTTCTTCTCTCTGATTTATCTGTGCACCCTGTTTGTGATGATGTTTGTCAATGCTGTCAGTTAGGAGATAAGGTATGGCTTCACCTGAACCCCCTTCTTCGCAGACCGACAGCGCGGGCTGGATCGATCTCCTACCTGCCCTGACCCTGTTTGTGATTGTGGCCATATTCAGTCTGCAGGCTTTAAAAGCGCCGCTGGAACAGGCCCGCTTGCGACAGGCGGAACTGGCTCATCCGGCCCTTGATCCTGAGCGCGCTCTGCCCTTGCTGGGCCAGATTCCTGACTTTCAGCTGCCGGAACGCAGCGAAGCTACGGTAGGTCCGACACAACTGCGTGGCAAGGTCTGGGTTGCGGATTTTATTTTTACCAGCTGTACGGCGGAGTGCCCGCTGATGAATATTGAGATGCAAAAAATCCAGAAGGCCTTTGCCGATCGCCCTGAGCTGGGTCTACTTTCTATTACTGTGGATCCTGCTGTTGACACCCCGGCACGCCTGCGCGAATATGCCGACGCCCTGCAGGCTGACGCCAGCCGCTGGCTCTTTCTGACGGGGGAGCGCGAGGCCTTGCATCAACTGGCTATTCAGGGCTTTAAGCTGCCCGTACAGGATCTGGCCGCCATGCAGCACGACGCCGGTCACCACGGTCATCATGGCGCTGAGCCCCATGATTCTGACAAACCGCTCAGCAGCCCCTTTTTACACAGCCAGAAATTTGTGTTGCTGGATGCTGAACTGCAGATTCGGGGCTATTATGACAGCACCGACCCCGAAGCCATGCGCCGTCTGATTGAGAAAGATATCCCGGCTCTTTTGCCAGCGCCCTGAGGTAGGGCATGCTTTATGAGCTGAATCAGCACCAGACCCGACTGCAGTTCCGCCTGCTCTGGCTGGCCCTGCTTGCTGCGGGGATCTTTCTGGCCTTGTTTGGACGCCTGTTTTATCTGCAAGTGGTCGTGGGTGAGCAATACAGCGAAAAAGCTCTGAATAATCGTCTGCGCTCTGAACCGATTCTGGCCCCGCGCGGCAATATTTACGATCGGAAGGGCCAGATTCTGGCGACGAATAAAGAGGCCCACGCCTTGCGTTTTGACCCGCGTCAGCTTTCGAATGCGCAGATTTATCAGACGCTGCAGCTTTTATCGCGCTATCTTGACAGTACCTACGAAGACTTGCGGGGGCGCATTGACTTTCGCTACCCCCAACCTGTTTATCTGTACCATGATCTCAGTCCACAGGAGCTGGCGGTGGTGCTGGAACACCGTGATCGCTTGCCAGGTATTCAGATTGTCACCAGTCTGGAGCGTTATTATCCACTGCAAGAGCGCATGGCGCACTTTCTGGGGCACATGGGACAGATCAGTCCTGATGAGCTGCAGGACCCGGCCTATCAGCAGTATGTTCCCGGTGCCCAGGTGGGCAAAGGCGGGCTGGAACGCTTGTATGAACCGTTTTTAAAAGGGGTTGATGGCCGCGAAAGCCGTGAGCTGCAGCTGCGCAAAGATGAGACTGACCCTGTTTATCAGCGCACAGAACCGATTCCCGGACACGATCTCCGGCTGACCATTGACAAAGACTTGCAGACCTTTTGTTATGAGCTGCTCAAAAAACAAGGGGTGGCAGGCTCCATTATTGTGATGGAGCCGCAGACAGGTGAGCTGCTGGCCCTGGTCTCGTATCCGGCCTATGATCCCAACCTGTTTAACAAAGGTCTGAGCCAGGCACAGTGGGAAGCGCTGCAAAATGACCCCCTGCATCCTTTTCTGGACCGCAGTACCAACGCCTATGCGCCGGGCTCCATTTATAAAGTGGTATCTACACTGGCAGCGCTGGGTACCGGGCATCTGACGCCGGCACGGCAGTTTATCAGCCGGGGCTCTCTACGGGTCAGCGGGCATCTTTTTTATGACTGGAATCGCCAGGGCTTTGGGCAGGTGGACATTCATCAGGCGCTGGCGCACTCCATTGATACGGTCTATTATGAGCTCTCACAGGAGATGGGTATGCAGGCGATAGAAGATTATTCTGAGCGTTTTGCGCTGGGGCATCCTACTGGCGTTGATTTGCCAGCAGAAGCCAGTGGCCTGATTCCCAGCCCGGCCTGGAAGCAACAGCGCCTCAAACAGCCCTGGATGCCAGGGGACGCGGTCAACGCTTCCATTGGTCAGGGTTTTGTGCAGATGACACCCTTGCAGGCCGTGCGCATGACGGCGGCTGTGGCCAATGGCGGTTATCTGGTGCCGCCTCACCTGGTCCAAAAAATTGGCGGCGATGTGCAGGGGCTTTCGCCCGCCCGTCCGGCAGCCGTGCCGGTGGCTGATATTCCGCCTGCTGACTGGCAGACCGTGAGGCGGGGACTCGAAGAGGCGGTGACATATGGTACGGCCAAAGTCCTGAAAATGCCCAGGGTCCGGGTGGCCGCCAAAACGGGAACCGCTGAAACCATTCCCGGCAAAAAAGACCATGCCTGGATTATTGCTTACGCGCCAGCTGAATCGCCACGTTATGCCATGACCGTCTTTCTGGAGCATGGGGGCAGTGGGGGGGGAAAGGCCGCACCGCTGGGCCGCAAAGTTTTTGACTATCTCTTTGGCAACAGCTGATGCTGGCCCGGACGCCATCCCAGTATAGCCGCTTCAGTTTCTGGCAATTGTTTTTGCTGCTGGCTTTACTGAGCTTTAGCTGTCTGGGAGTCTGGAGCACAGAAGTGGCACACAATGGCAACATGATGCTTTTTGTCAGGCATGTTTTTTCGATGCTGCTGGGTCTGCTGGGCTTTTTTGTGATCAGTTTATACGGTTACCGGCGCGTCAGCCGCTGGGGCCCCTGGCTGTATCTGTTGCTGCTGCTTTTATTACTGCTGGTATTGCTGGTGGGGCCCAGTGTGGCGGGCTCCCGCCGCTGGTTGTATCTGCCGGGTTTTTCGTTTCAGCCGTCTGAGTTTGCCAAGCTGGTGCTGGTGATGACCCTCTCAACCCATTTGGCCAGTCTGCGCCGGGTCTCACCTGGCAGTGTGCTGCTCTTGCTGCTGCATATTCTGCTGCCCTGTGCCCTGGTGTTTCGTCAGCCCGATCTGGGCATGACCCTGGTTCTGGCGGGACTGCTGCTGAGCATGCTGCTGGTTTCACCAGCCAGCCTCTGGTTTGGCGGTCTGCTGATCTTGCCCGGCCTCAGTATTTTCTTATTCTGGTGGTCGCTGGCCGTCTGGCGTCTGCATCTTGTGCTGGGCGTGCTCTGGCTGGCGGGCTGGGGGCTGCTGGCCCGCTGGCGACGTGAAAGTCTCGACCTGCGCATCCTGGGGCTGGCCGGCCTGTTGAGTCTGAACGTGCTGGTGATTGGCGGGGGCAATTGGGTCTGGCATCAGCTCAAACCCTACCAACAGCAACGGATTCTGACCTTTATCTCCCCAAATCCTGATACTCTGTCTTCAGGTTATCAGGTGATCCAGTCCACCATTGCCGTGGGTTCCGGGGGCTTGACCGGTCAGGGGCTGTTTCGCGGCAGCCAGACCCAGCTGGGCTTTGTGCCGGAGCAGCATACTGACTTTATTTTTTCGGCCCTGGCTGAAGAAACGGGCTTTTTCGGTGCGGGCTTTCTCTTGTTGCTCTTTGCCCTGCTGATTTTTCGGATTCTCTGGATTGGCTTTCAGGCCCAGAGTCTGCAGCAATTGTATATCTGTACGGGTGTGGCGGCTTTGATGCTGATGCAGATTTTGATCAATGTGGGCATGAATATGGATTTTATGCCGGTGACTGGCGTCCCGTTGCCACTGGTCAGTTACGGTGGTTCTTCCATGCTGATTCAGCTGTGTATGCTGGGCGTGGTCGAAAGTATTTATCTGCAGCAGCAGCGGGGTGAACTCGCACTGGAGGAGGGTGAACTTTGATTAGGCGTCCGCCTTTGCGCTGGTTTGCGCTTTTGCAGCAGGGAAAACAGATGGCCCTGGTGGATGCTGAGCATGGTCTCTTGCGGCATGCACCGATCGAAGCCTTTCAGTCAGGGCGAAACTGGCGGCTGACAGCCTCCAGTCCGCGTGATCAGGCCTACGGTCTGGAGCAAACCCCTGACTTTCCGCTTGAAGCCTGGCTCCAGCATTTTCTGGGGCAGGTTTACCCTTTAAACCGTCTCTGCCTGTTGCTGGTCTGGCCTGAGCCACCCTCAGCCCTGACGCTGCAGCTCTGGCGGATGTGTCTGTCACATCTTGATCTGGCTGATTACGCCATTTGTTCACCCCTGGACTGTCTGGCCCTGAAGCTCGAAAACAGCCTGCTGATTTATCTGGATGGTGGCGTCGCCGGCCTGGCTGCCTGTCATCAGGCGAAGGTCACAGAAGCCAGCTATCTGGGCTATGGCCGATTTTTAACGCGGGCCGTGCGGCGCTACCTGCTTCAGCGTTATGAGCTGCGGGTGGATTTTGCGACCGCCAGCACCATCTGGTGGCGTCTGGAGCAGGACCAGACCCAGCTGACGGTCAGTGGTTTAAATGCCCGACAACAGCCACAGCACCAGCTTTTGCTGTTTGAGGAGCTTCAGCCGCTTGCCAGGGCTGCCTTGACGCCCCTGATCGAAGAAGTGCACACTTTAAGCGGGGTTTATCCTGAGCTGCCTTGCCAGCTGCTGGGCAATCGCAGTGCCCTGCCCGGGATGGAAACTTTGCTGGCGGAGCAGCTTCCGGCTGGTGCCGAAAAAATTCAGGCCGGTGACCGGATGCTGATTGAGGGGATCCAGCTGAGGCTGATGGAGGTGATGACATGAAAAAACTGTGGGCAGTCGTGCTGGCTGCAACCTTGCTGCAGGCCTGTGCAGCACAGCCAGAGCGCCGCTTTAATCTGGACTGGAATGGGATTCAGGGTGGTTTTGAGCGTACCGGCGCTTTACCCGACGCGCCCCGGCCCCCTTTAAAGCAAAAATGGGTCTTTGAAACCGAAGGCCGTCTGGTCTATCCGCCGGCGGTTTTTCAGGGGCAGGTCTATCTGGGCTCCCGTGATAGCCAGATGTATGCCCTGCGACTTGAAGACGGCAGCCAGGTCTGGCGCACTGACCTGCCCCAGGGCGGTATTTTCAGCGCGCCAGTGATCTGGGGGGATGCGATTTATGCGGGCACCTGGGTACCTTATTACTCGGTCATGGCCTGGGACCTGTCCAGTGGCACCGAGCGCTGGGCCACTCAGACGGGTGAAATGGTCAACCGGCCCCCCTGGGTGCTGACAGATGCGCTGCAGCTTTATACCCATCGGGATCCGGCCATTGGTGATGATGAAGCCATTAAAGTGGTGGCGGCCGCCTGGGACTATGACACCCGTGAGCCGCGCTGGGAACAGCCTCTGATGGGTATTCCTGCCGTGGCACCGGCCCTGGCGCCGGAAGCCATTATTTATGCCACTGACGATCAGCGTCTGACCGTGCTGGAGCGTGCCACAGGAAAGATTCGCTGGCAGGCTGAGCTGGAGTCAGTGCCTGTCTCAGCGCCACTGGTGCACGGTGAGCGCGTCATGGTGGCCACCGAAACCGGCTTTGTTTATGCTTTTGAGCTGGCCACAGGGGCTACAGCCTGGCGCTTTCAGTTTAAAGGGGCGCGCCTGTCGGGTGATCTGGCCCTCAGTGGCCAGCGCCTGCTGGTGCCTGGTGGGCAGTTTCTCTACACCTTTGATATTCAGACGCTCGAAGAAGGCTGGCGCTTTCGTGGGCCGCCGACCGTCTTAACCCCTGCGATTGCCAGCCCTGATTTTGTGTATATCGGTGCGGCCAACAAACTGTTTTATGTGCTGGATGCCCGGCAGGGCACGGTGGCCGGGATGTACAGGCTGGGTGGCGAGATTCTGGCAGCCCCCGTGGCTGCTGAGGGCCTGGTTCTGGTAGCCGCCAGCGATGGTAAGCTGTATGCCTTTGAAGAACAGGTCCTGCAGCCCAACCCTGCCCAGCAGCCTCAGCGCCCCAGCCGCTGGTAGTCCGCTTCAGCGCTGTTAAGACTTTCGAGGGCTGAGGCAATCTGGTGCTGAGTGTCTTGCATCAGCTGATCGCGGTCGTTCAGCGTCATGTTCGTGGTATCCACCGGTGCCAGAAACTGAACCCGGATGACGCCGCTGTGCAGGCAACGCTGACCAGGTGGCAGGGCCCTGAAGCTGCCTTCAATGGCGAAGGGCACCAGCGGCAGCTGGCTTTCAATCGCAAAGACAAAGCCCCCTTTTTTAAAGGGCAGCAGCTGGCCATTGCGTGTGCGCGTGCCCTCCGGGAAAAACACCACCTGATCGCCATGTTTTTGTAATTTTTGGGTGCCGCGCTGAATGCTGGCGATGGCTTTTTCGGGGTTGCTGCGGTTCACAGGGATATGGCCAATGGCACGCATGGCCTGACCAAAGAGCGGAATCCAGAACAGGGTGTGTTTGGCCACAAACACCGGCGGCGGATCGAGATGGCCCAGCAGCACCAGAATGTCAAACATGCCCTGGTGATTGCCCACCAGCACGGCCGAAGAATTGGGCAGATGTTCAAGCCCACGCAGCTCGACCTGAATGCCCGCACCGTTTAAAATGGTGCGGGCCCAGATGCGGCTGAAGGTATGCAGCCAGCGTCTGGGCATACCAAGAACACCACAAATCAGCGCGGGCGTGCCCATCAGCAGGGTAATGACTGCCGTCAGGGCGCCGACCAGAACAAAGCGCCCGTTGACGCGCGGCGCGCTCATTTAATTGCGGGCGACAATGCCGTCCGAGGTGACCAGCGCCTGATTGGAGCGGATGCCCACATGACTCGGCGTCAGAATAAAAATGCCTTCACCCACCCGTTCCTGGTAACCATCCAGCGCATAGGCTGAACCTGAAATAAAATCCACAAAGCGCTGGGATTCGGTTTCAGACATTTCAGACACATTCACAATCACGGTGGAGCGGTTTTTGAGGCAGCGAACGGCCAGCAGGGTTTCATTGAAAGAGGTCGGCCGCATCACCACAATTTCGTGGCTGCCGGCCGCACGGGACTGCAGCGGAATAATATTATGGCCGTCTTCGCCTCTGACGGGGATGTCCATCATTTCGTATTCTTCTTCTTCTGTGATAAAGAAGGTTTTAATTTTTTCCCAGATAGTGTTCATGCGCAATGGTCCTTAGACTTGTAGAATATCGCCGATGAATTACATCATAGCAGACCGGGATCGGCGATGATGTGATTGTGTATACGCTTGCGAAAAGGGCGCCTGAGCACGTTATAATACTGGCAAATCTTGTCGAAAACAGGAGTTGCAAAGCATGCGAAACGAACGTTATCTGGCAGGCAGTGCCTACGGTGCTGGCTGGCAGGCCGGCATGAGCCAGCGGGTATTTGATACCCGCGTGCTGCCTACTTTTGGTCTGGGGCTGATCATGACCGGCTTTGTCGCTTATATGCTCCACGGTCAGGTCTCCCGTGGCCTGTCTATGATCGCTTTTCTGGGGGTCTTTGCCCTGGCGATGACCTCAGATAAATGGATTACCCGCGAAAACCATGCCATGAATACCGGGCTGTATCTGTTGATGGCTGCCATGATGGGCGTGGTGATGGTGCCCCTGCTGACCTGGACGGCGGCCATTGGTGGTCCGCTGCTGATTGTGCAGGCTCTGGCGGTGACGGGCATTACCTTCGGCTCTCTGATGGCCTACAGTCTGGTCAGCAAGCGGGACTTCAGTACCTGGGGCCGCTTCCTGTTTATTGCCGTGATCGGCCTGATTGTGGCTTCTATCGCCAATATTTTTATGGGCGGTACCCTGATGAGTCTGGCGATTTCAGGGATTGGCGTGGTGGTTTTTTCGGCCTATGTGCTCTATAACATGACCATGATCAAAACCCAGCTGACAGACCAGGATTATGTGCTGGCGGCTTTGATGCTTTACATTAACTTCATCAATCTGTTTCAGAATATTCTGGTGATCATGGGCATTATGGGCAGCCGCGACTAAGGTCCTGTTTTCTTTTAAAGCCCTCTGCACTGCAGGGGGCTTTTTTGCGCTTCGATGTATTTGGGGCTTTGCGTCACTGGTCAGATGTTATACAATGAAAATTAAGTTAAAAAAAAGCTCCGGAAAATCCGGAGCCATGTTATAGCATTGGAATTGTTTCTGGCGCCTCCTGAAGGCGCTTTTTTCGTGGCGGATCGCCGGTGCTTAACCGGACGCTTCGTCACCGTGACTGACTGCCGCCCCTTTGGTCAGCTTATCCCACCAGCTGCGGCCGCGTTCCTGATTGAGCGCTTCGCGCAGGCTCTGGTTCTCGGCCTGGGTTTTGTCCAGGGCGGCCTGAACACTTTGCAGCTGTTCATTCAGATTTTGATGAGCGGCTTTCAGCGCCTGCAGGCTTTCCCGCTCCCGTTGCAAATCGTCGTTTAATTTCTCCTGCTCCCGCTCGGCTTGTTTCAGACGGGCATGCAGGTCCTGGGCTTCGCGTTCGCGAGCCTGCAGCGCTTCGGCTTTTTCAGGCAGGAGCCGCGCTTTTTGTTCGGCTTCCCGCAACTGATATTGAATGCCCTGCAGCATGGCCTCCATGCGGCCAAGTTCCCGCTGGCTTTCGGCATAGCGGTCAGCCATGCGCGAGGCTTGCTGCACGGCAGCATGAACAGACTGGGCCAGGGCCTCATTGTGCTCTGTCAGTGCTTCGGTCAGCTCAGCCATCATTTGGCGTGCCACCTCGGTGCTGCTTTCATTGCCGCCTGTTGCGGCAGTGTCTTGCTGCAGGAGCTGGCGCTCGGCTTCGAGTGCGTCAGCAATATTCAGCTCAATGTCTTCTGCCCGCAGGTTTTGTTCCCGCAGGGCTTTGATTTGCTGAAGCACTCCCACCATATTGGGACTCAACATATTCTGACCACTTTCCACACTGGTCGGAATATTAAATTGCTGAATCCAACGCCGGATGGAAGCCTCTCCCTTACCCAGAAGGCGGGCGGCCTGACTGACGTTGATATGCTTCGGTGGCGAATACGTTGACGAACTCATGCTCTCAATTTACGCTTCGCCGACGAATTCGTCCGTGTGATGCATCACAAAGTTTGGGTGTGTCTAATATAAGGGTCGCAAAGGCGTTATCGATACAGGGTGTTAATAGATCGTTCGTTGGAGATTCGCTACGCTTTTAAGTCTTGTGGATAAAAGGTTTGCTTTGTTTTATATGCGGTTTTGAGTGGCGATTCGTCGTATGTCGCCAGCTTCGAAAACGGCGCTGAATCAGGGGTTTTGATTTAATAAAAAACGATCCGCCGGCGAGTGTGTGGCGGATCGTTACCGGCGAAAGCGGCGCCATGTTCTGGCGATGCGCTGACGAATGTCTGCTTTAATCGTAGCCACGGGCAATCGGGTAACGGCGGCCCTGGCCAAAGGCTTTGCGGGTTACTTTGAGCCCTGGTGGCGCCTGCCGGCGCTTATACTCATTCAGATTGATGCGCCGGATGACCCAGTGTACGGTTTCTGCTTCATAGCCGAGGGCAATGATTTCACCTGCGGAGCGGTGTTCTTCAATATAGGCTTGCAGAATGCCGTCCAGAATGACGTAGGGCGGCAGGCTGTCCTGGTCCTTCTGATTGGGCTTTAATTCAGCAGACGGCGGCTTTTCGAGCGTGCTGCGGGGAATCACCTCGCCCTCACGGTTGATGTATTCAGACAGCTGATAGACCCAGGTTTTGGGCAAGTCAGCAATCACACCCAGGCCGCCACACATGTCACCATACAGGGTGCAATACCCTACAGCCATCTCCGATTTGTTGCCAGTGGTGAGCAGCAGGTGGCCCAGCTTATTGGAAAGGGCCATCAACAGATTGCCCCGGATACGGGCCTGCAGGTTTTCTTCGGTAACGTCTTCGGGCCGTTCGCCAAAAATCGGCTGCAGACTCTGACGCAGCTGATCAAAAATGGGGGCAATCGGAATGGTTTCACAGCGAATTCCCAGTTTTTCAGCCAGACTGTAGGCGTCGTCCAGACTGCCCTGTGATGAGTATTCTGAAGGCATGGCCACGCCAAGTACCTTGTCCGGGCCCAAGGCTTTGACGGCCAGAGCTGCGGTCAGGGCAGAATCAATCCCGCCGCTGAGACCCATCACGGCCGAAGCAAAACCACTTTTGCCCAGATAGTCTTTAATGCCCAGACAGAGGGCTGATTCCAGCATGGCCATTTCTTCAGGCCAGCTCAGTGCGGTGGCAGAGGTCGTCTGCAGCAAAGGCTCCAGTTCAATGATGCTGAGTTCTTCTGTAAATCCCTGCCCGCGCCAGACCAGCTCTCCCCGGGCATTGATAATACAGCTGTGGCCGTCAAAGATCAGGCTGTCATTGGCCCCTACCTGATTCAGATAAACGGCTGGCATGCCGTATTTCTGGCAGAGTGCCTGCAGCATATCCTGACGCAGCTGGGGTTTGCCGACATGAAACGGTGAGGCCGAAATATTGAGTAACAGATTGATGCCCTGGCTGTGCAGCTGTACAATCGGATCCTGAAGATAGAGCTGACGGCTCCAGAAGTCGGAGTCATTCCAGATATCCTCACAAATTGTGATCCCACAGCGCCAGTCTCCGATCTCCACCGGATGCACCTGGCTGGCAGGTTCAAAATAACGATCTTCGTCAAACACATCGTAAGTGGGCAACAGACTTTTGAAGTGGTTGGATACAATGGCGCCATCCCGAATCACGGCTGCTGCGTTGTGCAGTTGCCGACCCTGGCGTGTGTGATTGCGCGCAATATAGCCGACCACCACCGTCAGCTCCGGCCACTGCCGGCTGGCTTCGGCAATCTGGCGCAGACAGGCCAGATTTTTATCAATAAAGGCGGGTTCATCCAGCAGATCCAGCGGTGGATAGCCTGAAATACTCAGCTCTGGCAGCAGCAGCAGATCGGCACCGGCTGTGCCGGCCTGCTGCAGGGCGTCCAGAATTTTTTCGGTGTTGGCCCGCAGGGCCCCCACCGTGGTGTTGATCTGGGCCATTGCAATTTTCATCAGACGTACCTCCGTAGAATTTCATCACTGGGCAAACAATCCACTTCAGCAGCAGCAAACGCTTTGAACGCATCGGCCTCACCCGCTGGCGTCACGGCTTTGATGGCGTCTTCCACCACAATGACCTTCAGCTTGCGGGCTTTGAGACCCAGTACTGCCGCCCGGACACAGTAATCTGTCGCGACCCCGAAGACCACGGCGGTTTCAGCGCCGCTGGCCTGTAAGACCGTATCTGTATGGGGATTGGCGAAGACGTCAAACGCCTGTTTTTCCAGCACAACGGCCTGAAGATCATGCTGCTGCAGCTGCTGGACGATGGTTTGGGCCGCTGTTTCGGGGGCAATCACCAGGGCGTCCGCCACGGTGGTGGCGTCAATTTTGGCCTGACCTGCTGTGCCGCGCACACAGTGGGCCGGGAACTGGTTAAACTCCGGGTCATCGGGTGCATGGGCATCGGCTGAGGCCAGAATGGGGATACCGTGCTGCACGGCATGTGAGATTAGCTTTTGCAGCACCGGGGTCAGACTTTCTGCACCGGGCACATAGAGATTGCCCTTCGGGTGGCAAAAGTCATGCTGGGTATCAATATCGATAAAAATCACGGGATGTTTTTTAAACATGGCTGGTTTCCTCCGTAGCAGTATATTGCAGGCGAACCTGGGCGTATAAATCCTGAAGATCCTGACTCAGACTGACGCTGTAGGGTGGGGCAGGGTCGAGACACTGCAGCGTTTCTGGCAGGGACTGAAGCTGACTCTGGCAGTAGTGCTGGATCTCAGGCAGGGTGGGCAAAGCCTGTACGCGTTGCCCGTTCTGCATAAAAGCCTGTAACAGCGGCTGGCCATCTTGTGTTTCACTGTGCAGGCCCAGTAAGTCGCTGCCAAAACGTCCGTCAGCGTCGGTCTGGCGCCAGATTTGTTTGCAGCCAGGGTAGGCTGTTTTGCCGCTGCTGAGTTTGCAGGGGTAACGTTTGTGCCCTTCTGAACTGATTTCGACGAGTTTATAGACGCCGCCCAGCGACGGGGCATCAATGGATGTGACCAGCTCTGTACCAATGCCAAAGCTGTCGATGGGTGCGCCTGCTTTGAGCAGCGCTTCTGTTTTGTATTCGTTCAGATCACCGCTGGCAATAATCTTTGTCTGCTGCAGTCCGGCCTGATCCAGTAACTGGCGGGCCTGCTGACTGAGGCTTAAAAAATCACCGCTGTCGAGCCGGATGCCCCTGAGCGCTGAGGTGGTGGCAATGGCGTTGCGCACGCCCTGAAGGGTATCGTAGGTGTCCACCAGCAGGGTGGTATGCTCTGGAAAGGCCTGATGGTAAGCGCCAAAAGCCTCTCTTTCGCTGGCAAAAGCCATGGTCCAGGCGTGGGCGGCCGTGCCCACAACCGGAATATTCAGGGATCTGGCAGCAGAAACGTTGGATGTGCCAGTGGCCCCGCCAATCCAGGCTGCACGGGCTGCCAGCAGACTTGCTTCCGGTCCGTGGGTGCGGCGGGATCCAAAGTCCACAAAATGCCCGCGCCCATACTTCTGCAGCACCAGGCTGATGCGTGCCGCTTTGCTGGCCACACTGGTCTGATAGTTGAGCAGTGACAGCAGCCAGGTCTCCACCAGCTGCGCTTCGATCAGGGGTGCGCTGATGCGCAACAGGGGTTCATAAGGAAAGAAGACAGTGCCTTCCGGCAGTGCCCAGACATCACCGGTAAAGCGAAGGCCTTTAAGGTAATCCCAGAAAGCTGCGGGCACCTGGTTAAAAACATCCTGCTGACGCAGCCAGGCAATTTCGTAGGCTTCAAAACGCAGATTCTCAAGATGTTCAAGAGCCTGCTCGAGACCGGCCGCAACCAGAAACTGCCGTTGATGTGGCAGGCGGCGCACATAAAGCTCAAAGCTGGCCCGCTGGGTATGCAGGCTCTGGGCAAAATAACCGGCCGCCATGGTGAGTTGATAAAAATCTGTATTGAGGGCGCTGTGTCGTGGGATCAGCTGAGATAAGCTCGGCATGGATGCACCTCCTTGGTTTATAAGTGTATTTTATACATTTAATTGAATCCCTGTCAAGCCAGGTGCGCAAAAAATGCTAGAATAAAGCTATGAAAGATGAGTTTCACTCCCAAGAAGAACTGAGCGTGGCTGCTGTCGGCTATATCCCGCCAGTCTGGCTGTTTTTGCTGCTGTTTCACCGCTGGCGCGCCAATTATTACACCCGTTATCATCTGGTGCACGCGGGTCTGGTCTCGCTGACGCTTTTTTGCACGCTTTTGCTGACGGGCTTGCTGACTTACTGGAGTGCGGGACTAACCGGTTACCGTTTCTGGCTGGTTCTGCTGACGGGTTCTGTGATCGCGCTGGCCATTCTGACAGGCTTTGGTGCGATTGCCTATTGCGCGCTCAGTGCCTATCGCGGACGCTATACGGTCCTGCCCCTGCTGACGCGTCTTTATTATCTGCTGCTGGCCCAGCGCGTGGTCAAAAAGAGCAATCTCTACGACAGCCGGCAGATCACCCAGATGCGCCCCTATCTTAAGCCGCTGGATCCGTCCGACCCCACGCCTCCTCGGAGCTGAACGCCTTAAAGTATGGACAGGAGCCTTGAATGTTATTGAAGTTGCTGGGCTGTTTGCAGCCGGATTTTGAAGTGGATGCGGTGGAGCAGATTGATCTTCAGGCCTGGTGGCAGGCGGGTTTACGCGGTCTGATTCTGGATGTGGATGATACCCTGACGCTGAAAAACTCGCCCCGGCTTGCGCCTGCCGTGCAGGACTGGTTGCTGCAGGCGCAAGCCATTGGCTTTCAATGCTTTCTGGTTTCAAATAACCGCTACCCTGAGCATATTGCCGTGCTTTCGGAGCGTCTCGCTATTCCGGGTATTGCCCAGGCCGGCAAGCCGCGATCACGCGGTTTTGTCTGGGCTATGCAGAAAAGTGGTCTGGCGCCTGAACAATTTGTAGCCATTGGGGATCGTGTGCTGACGGATATTCTGGGTGCTGGTTTTCTGGGTTTGAAAACCTGTCTGGTGGCACCTGTGACTCCCAAACTTTCAGCAGCCAAGCAGATCCTTTATAATTTTGAAAAGCGTCTGGCTGGTCTGCCTAAAAACAGGTGAAAGCTTGATGTGGATCAAGGTTTTTTTTGAAGGGACTTTGTTATTCTTAACTGGGACTGTGTGTACATTTTAAGGGCTTTCTGCCCGTGTGCGGCAGCCCTGTGTTACATTGAACGAAGATCTTGTCTGAAGATCTGCCCCGAAGGCTTGCCTGAAAACTATGGCAGCCGTTAATGATTAAGATATGTAGATAGATTTTCAGCGCCTCCAGCTGAACAAATCTGATAAGTTTGAGGAAATACAGAACGTGAACGCAATGCGAATAATACAGGCGGTTCTCGTCGGCGGCTTTTTGTTCGGACTGTATGTGGTGGCCATGCTCTGGCCGGGTGCCCTGGATGGTCCGATGTCCTTTATGGTGGCTGATGGCCCCGTTGCCGCTGCCCAGAAAAACGTTTTCTGGTACACCGTCTGGGTCTCTCTGTTTTTGATGGTCACTGTGGGTAGTGTTTTTATCTACGCCATCTATCGCTTTCGTGCCAAGCCAGGCGCCGACTTTGCTGTACCTGAGCAAAGCCATGGCAGCGCCAAAGTTGAAATTGCCCTGATTGTGGCTTCCTGTCTTTTGCTGGTGGTCATTGCCATCCCCAACGCCCGCGCCCTGTTCTATGTTGACAGCGTGCCGCAGGAGCGCCGTGAAGAAGCCATCAAGGTGGTTGCCATTGGTCACCAGTGGTGGTGGGAGTTTCAATACCCCGATCTGGGTGTGACGACTGCCAATGAACTTTACATTCCTGTAGGCAAGCCGATTGAAGTGGAAATCCGCTCCGCTGATGTGCTTCACAGCTTCTGGGTGCCCCGCCTGGCCGGCAAAATGGATGCTGTCCCCGGTCAGATCAACCGCATGTGGTTCCAGGCTGATAAAGCCGGTACCTATCAGGGTCACTGTACCGAGTACTGTGGTGACTCCCACGCCAATATGCGCTTTCTGGTGGAAGCCCGTGACGACGCTGAGTTTGAGCAGTGGCTGCGCAACGAGAAAAAAGATGCCGCTGCCCCTGCCTCTGTTCAGGAAGTGAACGGCCAGCGTATCTTTATGCAGGGCTGTAACGCCTGCCATATGGTTAAAGGCACGGGCGCCATGGGTATGGTGGGTCCTGACCTGAGTCACTTTGCCGGCCGCAAAACCCTGGGCGCCGGTATTTTTGAGAACAACGATGAAAACCTGGCCAAATGGATCAAGTATCCCCAGCAGATGAAGCCAGGCAACCTGATGAACCTGCAACAGGTCAATATGGTTCTGAGCGACCGGGACGTTGACGCCCTGGTGGCCTATCTCAACAGTCTGAAATAAATGAGGAAAGAGGAAATATGGCCACACATACAGATGTCGTGACCAAACCGGGTCCGCTGCCAGAGCTGGCAGAGCCCGGGATGTTGGGGCCCCGACCCATTGCCAAATCCGGAATCTGGAGCTGGTTAACGACCATCGACCACAAGCGGATCGGCATTATGTATGGGATCGCTGCCCTGTTCTTTATTGTAGTAGGGGGTATTGAAGCCCTGCTGATACGTATTCAGCTGTCAGTGCCCAATAACGATTTTCTGGTAGGCGATCTGTACAACCAGATGTTTACCATGCATGGCACCACCATGATCTTTCTGGGTGTGATGCCCTTAACGGCGGCCTTCTTTAACTATGTGGTCCCGCTACAGATTGGTGCCCGTGACGTGGCCTTCCCCCGTCTGAACACCTTTAGTCTCTGGGTCTTTGTGGCCGGTGCGCTGATTCTCAACCTCAGCTGGTTTCTGGGTGGCGCGCCCAACGGGGCCTGGGTCGGTTATCCGCCGATCACCTCTCCCCAGTACAACGTGGGCTATAACTCCGATTTCTGGATTATGGGTCTGCTGGTGCTGGGTGTCGCTTCTGTGGCCGCCTCACTGAACTTCTTCACCACCATTATCAACATGCGCGCGCCGGGCATGACCCTGATGCGCATGCCGGTGTTTGTCTGGATGACCCTGATTACCAATATCCTGATTCTGCTCGCCTTCCCGCCCATCACGGTGGCACTGGTGCAGCTGTTGATGGACCGTTCCTTTGGCGCTAATTTCTTTAACTACGCCAATGGCGGCATGCCGATTATGTGGCAGCACTGGTTCTGGGTCTTTGGCCATCCGGAAGTGTATATTCTGATTCTGCCCCCGATGGGCATTGTCTCTGAGATCCTGCCCACCTTCTCCCGTAAACCCCTGTTTGGTTACCCCCTGATTGTCTTCTCGGGTGCCTTTATTGGCTTTATGGGCTTTGCAGTCTGGAGCCACCACATGTTTACCTCTGGTATGGGTGTGGTCGCTGTTCTGGCCTTCTCCATTACCACTTCGATTATTGCCGTACCCACCGGCGTGAAAATTTTCAACTGGCTGGGCACGATGTGGGGTGGTAATCTCCGCATGGAAACCCCCATGCTGTATGCGGTGTCCTTTATCGCCATGTTTACCATTGGCGGTTTCAGCGGCATTATGCACTCCGCAGCTGCTGCAGACTACCAGCAGCATGACACCTACTTCGTTGTGGCGCACTTTCACTATGTGCTGGTGGGTGGTGCGATTTCCGGCCTGCTGGCCGGTCTGTCTTACTGGTACCCCAAAATTACCGGTCGCATTCTGAACGAAAAAATTGGTCTGGCCGCTTTCTGGACCTTCTTTGTCGGCTTTAATGCCACCTTCTTTCCGATGCACATTATTGGTCTGAGCGGGATGCCCCGTCGTATTTACACCTACGACGCGGCCATGGGATTCAACTTCTGGAACGCGTTTGTGTCTGTCAGCGCTTTTGTGCTGGCCCTCAGCTTCCTGATGTTCTTCTACAACATGTACTACTCCTATAAACATGGAGCCGTTGCTGGAAACGATCCCTGGGATGCCCGCACGCTGGAATGGTCTATTCCTTCACCGCCGCCGGTCTATAACTTTGCGCTGACGCCTGAAGTGACCCATCTGGATGATTTCTGGCACAAAAAGCAGACCGGTCAGCCGATCTCCTCGGCCAAGTCCGAGCTGGTGCATATGCCCGGTTCATCTTATTACCCGCTGGTCATTTCTGTGGGCTTCTTTGTGATGTCCATGGCGCTGATCTATATCCGGAACCACACCCTGCTTTCTACTGTGATTGCGGTGGGCGGCTTCCTGACCATGCTTTTTGCCATCTATGGTTGGTCGCTTGAAGGCCCCGGCGGTGAAATGCTGGATCCCAATAAAGAAAGTGGGGCTTATAACTGATGAGTACTGCCATTGCAGTCGATCAGCACCACGGTGGTGGTCACCATGATGAGCACCACCACCATGAACACTCCTATACGGGCATTCCGAACAAGAAGGTCCTGATGTGGGCCTTCCTGGCCTCGGATTGCATGTTCTTTGGTACGCTGATTACAACCTACATTGTTTATCACGGCAAAAGCCTGGTAGGGCCCTATCCGGTTGAAATTCTGGATATTCCCATCACCACGATCAGCTCATTTGTATTGCTGATGAGCAGTCTGTTGATGGCCCTGTCTGTGGCGGCTGTCAATCGCCAGGATCTGTTTAAGTTCCGGCTCTGGATTTTTCTGACCTGCGTTTTTGGCCTGATTTTTCTGAGCTTTCAGTCCTTTGAATTTACTGAGTTTTATCTCAAGGGCCTAAAGATACAGACCAATCTTTTTGGCACCACCTTTTATACCATGACTGGTACACACGGCCTGCACGTGGCCCTGGGGGTGCTCTGGCTGATCTCGTGGTTTGTCTACTCCTTCTTTGGCAGTATGAAAGACAAGGCGACGGATATTGAAGTTGCCGGTCTGTACTGGCACTTTGTGGATATTGTCTGGATTGTCATCTTTACGGTGATTTATCTGGTCGAATTTGTGGGGATTGGAGGCTTTGCATGAGTTCTGATCACGCTGAGCACGAAGCACACGACCACGTTCCAACTTACGTTAAACTGGCCATTGTGCTGGGCATCATCACGGCGCTGGA
Source organism: Candidatus Sericytochromatia bacterium (assembly GCA_015272195.1). Lineage (GTDB taxonomy): Bacteria > Cyanobacteriota > Sericytochromatia > UBA7694 > UBA7694 > JACYMC01. The sequence goes on along the minus strand of JACYMC010000245.1, from coordinate 9,185 downwards.
AGTCGGTATTCTGGAGCTGAAGTTTTTGTCAGATGCCCTGGCTCTGTTTGGTTTGTACGCGCTGTCGGCCTTGAAGTTTGGCTATGTTGTGGCCGTGTTTATGCATCTCAAGTATGACAACAAGGCCCTGACAGGTATCTTCTTTGGGGGCTTTACGGTGGCCCTGGCCACCATGTTTGCTGTGGTTGCACTGATCTCGTATCAGCCTTCCAAGACAGCCATCAACGTTAAAGACTCGGTTGAACTGGCGGCTTTGAACGCTGGCAATCCTGAAAACGGATCCGCCGTCTTTATGGCCAAGGGCTGTGCTGCCTGTCATGCCATTTCGAGCCTGCCGGGAGCCGCGGGTGCCGTGGGTCCCAAGCTGGACGGTCTTGGCCAGGTCGCTGCCAGCCGGGTTTCTGGCCTGGCTGCAGATGCTTATATCCGTCAGTCGATTGAGCAGCCCAATGCCTATGTGGTGGAAGGCTATGCCCAGGGGCTGATGCCTTCCAACCTCAAGGGCAGTATGACCGATGAAGAATATAAGGACCTGATTGCTTACCTGGGAAGCTTATGAACCTCCTCGACCTGTTCTGTCCGCCAGCTTTTGCACACTTTGAGGCTGTTCCTGTAACGGTCTCGCCTGAAGTGTGGTGGGAGTGGCGGATAGACTGGTCGGTTGTGCTGATTCTGGCCTTTGTCGCAGCGCTTTATTTTCGCTTGCGGCAACAGGCTTTTTCGCCTGGCCAGACGGTTTCCCGCGGGCAGTCCGTCCGTTTTCTGGCGGCACTGGGTGTTATTTTGATAGCCATTGTGTCGCCTATTGATCGCATTGGTGAAGAGTATCTTTTTAGCATGCATATGCTGCAGCATAATCTGTTTATGTACACCGTACCCAGTCTGATGCTGGCGGGTATACCCGGCTGGATGGCCAGCTACTGGCTGGAGCGAATGGGCAAATGGGGCCTGCGAGCCTACCGTTTGTTGGCCCATCCCATTATTGCCTGCCTGCTGTTTAATATGGTTTTTACCCTCTGGCATATTCCCTTTTTGTATGATTGGGCCCTGCGGGATCGCATGGTGCACAACATTGAACATGTCAGCATGATTGTGACGGCCCTGATTCTGTGGCTGCCCCTCTGGTCACCCCTCAAAGCCCTGCGCCCGGCCTATCCGGTGCAGATGCTTTATCTGGTCGGTGTGGCCATTGCCCAGCTGCCCGTTTTTGCCTTTGTCACGTTTTCAAAATATGTTCTTTACCCCACGTATGAAGTGGCACCGCGTCTGACAATGCTTTCGCCTCTGGCGGACCAGCAACTGGGCGGGGTGCTCATGAAAATTGTGGGCATGATTGTGCTGTTTGCGGCCTTTGCAGGCGTTTTTATGGCCTGGTACCGCCAGGAGCGCAACACAGAAAAAGAACATGATTCAGCGGCCTTGCCGGTGTCAAAGACACCGCAGGTTCTGCATCCATGAGATACTGAATTACCAAGTTAATTGAGATAACGAAAGGTCGATATAAACATGAAACCAGCAGATCAAGTCAAAGTGATTGTGCTGTCTTTTGTTGCCATTGTTGTGATGGTCGGTTTCATCGTGGTGGTTTCCAAAATCACCCACAATACCTATATGTCCCATCATGCAGAAGCGGGACACGGTGATGCCGAAGCCGGTCACGGCGACGGTCACGGTGAAACCAGCCATACAAGCACCGAAGACAGTCACGGTGACACCCACGCCAAAACCGAAGACACCCATGCCACCACACCGGGCAGCACGGAAGATCACGCTGCCGATGCGCACCATGATGCAGATAAAGCAGCAGACAAAACCACTGATGCACACGCCGGTGACTCACATGACACGCCCGCTGAAGTGACAACGGTTGCGGTCAGCGGTGATCCTGAAGCCGGTGCCCAGGTCTTTATGGCCAAAACCTGTGCCACCTGCCATGCGGTGTCTTCTCTGGAAGGTGCCGTGGGTGCTGTGGGCCCCAAACTGGATGGTCTTGGTGCCACGGCTGCCACGCGTCAGCCGGGTAAAGATGCCGTGACGTATATCCGTGAGTCCATTGAAAATCCCAGTGGCTATGTTGTGGAAGGCTATCCTGCAGCCATGCCTGCACTGAAGTCTACGATGAGTGACGAAGAGTTTGATAATCTTGTCGCTTATCTGACCAGCCTGTAAACAACAGACTGCCCTGAAAAGCGCCGCCGGACAGACCCCTCTGTCCGCGCGGTGCTTTTTTGCGTTAAACTAGAGTCAGTATCGGATCATGGAGCTAAAACTGTGGCAGATGTGTTCGTGGGGCGTCAGCCAATTTTTGACCGCAACCTGGACGTTGTTGGCTATGAGCTGCTTTACCGCAGTGGTGAAAACAACTATGCGGCTTTTCAGGATGCGGATCACGCCACTTCGGTGGTTCTCTCCAATACCTTTCTGGAGATGGGACTCGAGCAGCTGGTTGGCGACAAGCTGGCCTTTATCAACCTGACCCGCGCTTTTTTAACGGGGCAATATCCCTTGCCTCTGCAACCCCAGCGTCTGGTGCTGGAAGTGCTCGAAGACATCACCATTGATGATGAGCTGGTGGCCGGCTTGCAGGCGCTGAGTGCACAAGGCTTTCAGCTGGCGCTGGATGATGTGGTCAACCCCCAGCAGATTGAGGGTCTGCAGGGCCTGGTGGACATTATTAAAATTGATCTGATGCAGGCCAACTGGTCTGAGCTGCCGGTGCATCTGGCGATTTACCAGCAGCACCAGGTGCAGATGCTGGCCGAAAAAATCGAGACCCAGGCGGAATTTGAACAGTGCAAACAACTGGGCTTCGACTACTTTCAGGGCTACTTTTTGTGCCGGCCCAGCATTGTGCAGGCCAAAAAACTGTCGGGTCTCAAAATGGTCATGTTGCAACTGCTGGCCGAGCTGCAGGCACCGGATGCGTCTTTCCCACGCATTGACGAGATGATTCGTCAGGATGTGACCCTGAGCTATAAGCTGCTGCGGCTGATCAACTCCGCCTTTTACGGCACGCGCTCTGAAATCACCTCGATCCGTCAGGCCCTGACCCTGCTGGGCATCAACCAGATTCGCGCCTGGATCAGTTTGCTGCTGCTCTCTGAAGCCGATAATAAACCGGCCGAATTACTCAAAACCGCCATGATCCGCGCTAAAATGTCTGAAGCGCTGGCGCTGGTGGTGCGCCAGGAGCATCCTGAAACGGCGTTTACCGTGGGCCTGTTTTCGGTGCTTGAGGCCCTGATGGATATGCCCCAGGCAGATATTCTGGCCCAGATTCCCCTGGCTGATGAAATCAAACTGGCACTGCTCGAATACAGGGGTGACCTGGGGAACATGCTACAGGCGGTGGTGGCCTATGAACAGGGCCACTGGTCTGATGTGCAGTATAAAGGTCTGGGCGCAGAGACCTTCAGAAGCTGCTTTTTTGAGGCCGTGGACTGGGCCGACAGCAGTCTGCTGACTTTGCAGGCTGCGGCATGAAATGGCGCCTGCCCTGCGTGCTGCTGTTGTTGCTCAGCGCCTGTCAGCAGGCCTATCCAGGGGCCGGCACCCATCAGACCCAGGTGCGCACGGTCAATCCGTTTAACACCCTGAACCTGAATCATGGGGCAGGGCTGATCTATACCGAAAACAACCGGGCCTCGCTCTATGATGTGCAGGTGACCACCGATTACAATCTCTTTGGCCTGCTCAGCACCCAGGTGCAGGATCAGCGCCTCGAGATCCGCTGGACCCAGCCCGTGCAACCCACGCTCTTTCGGGTCACGGTGGAAGGCCCCACCCTGCAGGCCTTTGAACTGACCAGCAAAAGCCAGGCCCAGATTAACCGGCTCGCCGGCCAGCGCCAGCTGCGCTTTGCCCTGGCCGGCCAGAGCCAGCTGACGGCTGATGCCGTCGAAAGTGATCAGATCAGCGTGAGTCTCAGCAATGCCTCTTTGCTGACCTTCAGTGAAGGCCGTACCTCTGTGCTCCAGATTCAGGCTCTGTCCGGGGCCTCGCGCCTGCAGGCCGAAAACCTGACCGCTGGGCAGGTGGAGGCCAGTCTCACGGGCCCCGGCAGCCAGGCGCGGGTTCACGCCACGCGCACGCTGGTGGTAACGCTGCGCGACGGGGCCACGCTCTATTATCGCGGCACCCCCCAGATCGAAGTGCGCGAAATGACGGGCAATGCCCGGCTGCAGCCGCTGGACTGAAGCCCTCAGTCCAGAAAGCGGGCTTTCAGCGCTGGCGTAGGCAGGCGGCACTGGGCCGACTTGCCAAACCACTGGTAGCGATTTTTGGCAATCTGGCGGTAGACCGCGTTGCGGATAAAGGCAGGGACGAGCAGCAAAACACCTGCCAGTGACCAGGGGGCTTTGAGTTTGCGGGCAATGCGCAGGGCCGCAGTGGAGTGGGTGTAATGTTTATTGCCTTCAATCAGCACGATGGTATCAAAATCCTGCTGTGAAAGACCCAGCTCCTGCAGCATTTTTTGTCCGGCTTCAGACTGCAGGGCTGCAAAATGAAAGTAGGCTTCAGGGTCCCGGTCAATGATAAAATTCACAGCGCCGTTGCAGAGATTGCAGACGCCGTCAAACAAAATAATGCCATAGCTCATGTCTGACCGCCCAGCAACAGACTGTCGTCTACCCTCACGAGGCGAAAGCCAATCAGGCGGATGCGGGTTTCAGGCGGCATATAGCCTCTGGCGGCAGAGCGGCAGGCGCTGGCGTTGCAGAACCAGCTGCCGCCGCGCATCACCCGGCCCAGACCGCCAGCGGCTCCGAGCGGGTCGGTGGCTTCATCGGCGGTATAGGGGCCGTGATAACCGTCCTGGCACCACTCCCAGACATTGCCGTGACAGTCATAGAGCCCCCAGGCGTTGGGCTGTTTCTGGCCCACGGGATGGGTCTGAAACAAGGAGTTGTTGTTGTACCAGGCGCGGGCGTCCAGCTGGCTGGCGTCGTCGCGCAGATAATAGGCCTGCGTGCTGCCGGCCCGGGCGGCATACTCCCATTCGGCCTCTGTAGGCAGGCGGTAGCTGCCTTCGCCCAGAGCGTTCAGGCGCGGCAAAAAGATGGTCTGAATGTCGTTCCAGGAGACGTTTTCAACCGGCAGATCCGGGCCCTTAAAATCAGAGGGGTTATGGCCCGTGACGGCCTGCCACTGGGCCTGGGTGACCGGGGTGGTCTGCATGTACCAGGCGCGGGTCAAGGTGACGCTGTGCTGGGTTTCGTCGTCTTCGCGCTGGCGCTCATAATCAGGAGATCCCATGCTGAAGCTGCCGGGTGCGATTTTAACAAAGTGCATCTCGAGGCTGTTTTTAAACATTGGCTGCCAGCTGATATCCTGGGCAGGCGCCTGAGCCTGCTGGGTTTTTTCGGCCTGAACTTCGGCGGCAATGCGGCTGGCGTCGGTCTCGTCAATCAGCAGGTTTTTTTGCAGGCGCTTTAACTCGGTTTGCAGACTGTCTGTCAGAGGGCCCTGTGTCAGCACGGCCCGCAGGGCATAGCGGTATTCTTCTTCGGCTTCGGCAAAAATATTGCGTGGCTCCAGTGAGAGGGGCAAAAAACCCAGTGCAATGCCCCAGACCTCAGCAATCCACTGGCCAAAGCGCGGCGCAATCTGGAACTGGGTTTGAAAACGCTCACTGAGTGCTGTGGTGATCTGGTTGAGATCGGCATGATCACTCTGGCGCCAGCTTTCAGCCGCTTGTCCGGCCAGACCCAGTAAAATCAGACGGATGGCCCGGTGTTCATCCGGGCAAAGGTCCAGCAAGACCGTTTCCAGGCGCTGGGGACTTTCAAGCAGCGCATCACCTTCCTGCTCCAGCAGATCTTTTAAGACCCGACCGACCAACTCTGACATAAACCCACCTTCAGCGATTTTTTCTCTTTAGTATTATGGCACATGCCCTGTGTCTGCGTCTTGTCTGGCCTGAATGCCTGCTTGGGGGCGCCTGTCTATTTGTGTTAGTCTGTGGGGTATGAAATCTCTTGCAAGCGACAACAATGCCGGGGTTCACCCGGAAATCTGGCCTGTGATTCAGGCAGCCAGTCAGGGGGCCAGTCTGAGTTATGGCCATGATGTCTGGACAGAACAGATGCAGGCCACTTTTGAAAAGGCCTTTGGCTCTCAGAGTCAGACTTTTGCTGTGCTGACCGGTACAGCCGCCAATGTGCTGGGATTGGCCGCCGTGCTGGAGCCGCATCAGGCGGTGATTTGCAGTCAGATGGCGCATCTGAATCTGGATGAAGGGGGCGCGCCTGAGCGCTTTCTGGGTGCCAAGCTGATCACGCTGCCCACACCCGACGGTAAGCTTTGTCTTGACGACGTGCTGGCCCAGATTCCAGCAGCCGAAGACGAACATCGGGTGCAGCCCCGCGTGGTGTCGATTACCCAGCCCACTGAGTTGGGAACCCTTTACACGCTGGCTGAAATCAGGGCCCTGGCTGAAGCGCTGCACGAGCGGGGCCTGCTGCTGCACATGGATGGTGCCCGGATTGCCAATGCGGTGGTGGCGCTGGACACGGGCTTTTATGACATGGTGACCGCCACGGGCGTCGATATTCTGTCTTTTGGGGCGACCAAAAATGGCCTGCTGTGTGGCGAGGCTGTGGTCTTTCTGAAGCCTGAGCTGGCCCGGCGCTTTCATTTTGTGCGCAAGCAGGGCATGCAGCTGTTTTCCAAAATGCGCCTGATCGCTGCCCAGCTGACGACCTATCTTGACAGTGGACTCTGGCGCCGCAACGCCCTGCATGCCAATCAGATGGCCGCCTATCTCGCCGCTGGTTTACAGCCGCTACCTGAGCTGAAACTGTATGCCCCGGTGCAGAGCAACGGGGTGTTTGTGACCCTGCCTGCCGCATTGATTCAAGCGCTGCAGGCTCATACGGCTTTTTATACCTGGGATGTGTTGCCGGGTATGCCGGTCAATCTGGTGCGCTGGATGACCGCTTTTGATACACAAAAAGAAGATCTGGATGATTTTTTAGCGCAGCTGCACGCCGCGCTGGAACAGTGGAGGAATACCCCGTGAAAACCATTTATCTGGCCCGTCATGCAGAGGCTGAGCCTGTTGGCAGCGCCGGGATTTATCATGATTTTGACCGGCCACTCACGGCTTATGGCGAATCACTCTTACAGCGCCAGGCCGAGGTCCTCAAAAAGCTGGCGCCTGAGCTGAACAGCTGTTTTGCGAGCCCCTTGCTGCGCACCCAGCAAACGGCGCGTTTGCTGCTGGCGGGTCGTGATGTGCCGATCACCAGCGTGGATGCCCTGGGGGCCTCACCTTCGCTGTCAGCCATTCAGCGTCTGCTGCACCAGACAGACGCGGAGCAGATTCTGCTGGTGACACATCAGCCTTTTGTGGTCAGCCTGCTATCGTGGCTGCTGACGTCTGAGCAGGAGCTGAATGCTGCTTTTGAGCCGGGTACGCTGGCCTGTTTTCAGCTCTTTCAGCTGGAACCCCGGCCTGCTGGCCTGCTGCGCTGGCTGATGTCTGCTGAAATGATGGCCCAGCTGGCCTGAAGCCTTTAAATATAGCGCAGGGCAAAGCTGGCAATGCCCATATAAATCACCAGGGCAGTGGAGTCATTGATGGTGGTGACAAAGGGGCCTGAAGCCACGGCCGGATCAACATTAAACTTTTGAAACATCACCGGCAGGCTGGTTCCCAGAAAGGTTGAAAACAGAATGCTCAGGCAGAGCGAACCGCCGATGACGAGACCCAGTAAAGGGTTTGCGCCAAAGCCCAGCCAGGCCACCAGACCGGCGAGACTGCCACAGAAGCCGCCGATCAGAAAGGCGGTCTGAAACTCGCGCACAATCAGGCGCAGCAGATACTCCCGCAGCGAAGCCGTGTTGCCCATATTGCGAATCAGCAAGGTGGCAGTCTGTACACCCGTGTTGCCGGCCATGCCCATTACTGCAGGCATAAAGGAAGCCAGCACCAGGGCCTGTTCCAGGGTGTTTTCAAACAAATGAATAATGGTGCCGGCTGACATGAAGCCCCCCAGACAGACCAGCAGCCAGGGAATGCGTATCAGGGCTGAGCGCCAGGCGCTGTCCTGGTACTCGGGCTCACCCATGCCCGCCACTTTATAGGCTTCTTCATCGGCCAGCTCTTCGATCACGTCCAGGATGTCGTCGATGGTGATAATGCCCATCAGCACACCCTGGGTGTCCACCACCGGCACGGTGGTCAGTTCGTATTTGCGCACCACGTCCACTACATCATCCTGTTCCATAAACAGGTTGACGGCAATCACGTCTTTGATCATGACGTCTTCGATCAGGGTGCTGGGTGGCGCTGAGATCAGGACAGGCAGCGGCAGTACACCCGTCAGCTTGCCCTGGGCGGGCGTCAGTAATGTAAATGTAGTTGATGTCTTTAAAAGACTCGACGTTGCTGCGAATCATATTGAGGGCAGCATCTATCTCCATATCCTGGGGAACCAGCACAATATCGGGGTTCATAATGGCCCCGGCGGTTTCTTCGGGGTATTGCAGCAGGGCCGTGACACTCTGGAAGGCTTCATGTGAAGAGGTGGCTTCGAGCAAGGCTTCGCGCGTGTCTTCGTCCAGCTCTTCCAGCACGTCAGCGGCGTCGTCAGAGGGCAGATAGTGCAGAATATCCAGCAGGCGCTGCTGGGGCAATGCACTCAGCAGGTCGCGCCAGTAATCATAGTCAATGCACTCCACCAGATCGCCGGCCAGCTCTGTTGGAATATGCTCCAGAATTTGCCGGATCTGCTCCAGACGCAGGTCCATCAGAGCCTCAGCTACGTCTTCCGTGCGGAAAGCACGCAGAAGCTTTTCGATAGCGTTATAATCGCCTTGCTCCAGCAGAATCTCAAGATGGCCCGGCAAATAATCCAGTTGCAGTTTGTCTGTACTCATGGTTTCAGTATACAAGCTTTGTACACGCGGCGGCATGATTTTCTGAAATATTGCGCGTCAATCTTGTTGCAACCGGTGGGGGCATCAGCTATACTAACTACTGTTTCGGGCAAGACGCGAGTAACGCGAATCGCAAGAGCGATGTGGCCGGAGCCAAGGCACGAGCCGTTAGCTCAGTTGGTAGAGCATCTGACTTTTAATCAGATGGTCCCGCGTTCGAGTCGCGGACGGCTCACCACTTGCCCCGTTCGTCTAGAGGCCTAGGACACCGCCCTTTCACGGCGGCGACAGGGGTTCGACTC
>JACYMC010000027.1 GCA_015272195.1 Candidatus Sericytochromatia bacterium | reverse complement strand
AGACAATGAATCAAGCGTGAAACGGCCTGTTCAGAGGCTACCGAGTTCAGTAAAAACCCCCGAAATATACCCTACACCTTATGTGAACGCACCTTTGTGAGAAATGCGGGCTAAAAGCACGCTGATTCTGTCCGGTTTCTGGGGAGCAGTATATGTTTAAAGAATGTGAAAAAAGCGTCCGCAATCTCTATGGCAAAAGACACTTATTCAGCCCGACTGAGATGATTTTGCAGCAAGCCCCGCACAAGCTCAAACTCCTGCTGCAGCGACTCGCAAAGTGCTCTCAGCTCAGACCAGTTTTCAGAGCAGGCTTGCGTTTCCAGATCGGCGGCCAACGCTGCGAGAGCGGTTAAATCAAGATTTAAGGCCAGGCCCTTCAGTTGATGGGCCTGATGGTAAAGCGCCACAGCATCCTGCTGTGCCAGAATACCCGATAAATGCTGCATCATCTGGGGAAGCTCCTTAAGCGCCAGAGCAATCAGTTCATCAATCAGGCTCTGACGCTGTGAAAGGCGCTTCTGCAAGCGCGGCAGGTCAAAATGAACCGGTTCTGCAGGGCCTGGTGCAGGCATCAGAAAACGCGCCAGTGTCTGACGCAGTTGTTCTGTATCAATCGGCTTGGTTAAAAAAGCGTCCATGCCTGCCGCCAGACATCGATCCTGCTCCTGCTGCAAAGCACTGGCTGTTAAAGCAATCACCGGTGTCCGCTTTAAACCTTCAGACTGCTCCACATACCGCAATTGCCGAGTGACTTCAACCCCATCCATTTCGGGCATCTGCAGATCCATAAAAACCAAATCCACCTGGCCACCGCGCAATATGTTCAGTGCGGCAGGTCCTGTTTCGGCTTCCAGCAACTTTGCATCAGGCATGCGTTCACTCAAAAGCGCTTTCAGTAAAATAAGGTTCATCAGATTATCTTCTGCAATCAAAATCGTCAGCATATCACCGTAAACCCAGGACTGGACTGGCACCAGGTGATCAGGTGCCTTGACTTCAGGCTGTGCTTCAGTCAACTGCATGCGACAGAAAGCGTCCACCAGCTCATTTTGTTTAACCGGTTTGGTCAAACGAAAAGCAACACCCAGCGCCTCACATTGGGCATGCAGTTCAGGAGAATCCAGAGCGGAGTGTAAAAGCATAATGGTTGGCTTGTTGGGCGGAAAGCAGAGTTTTTCACGCATCATCCGAATGGTTTCAAGCCCATCAAGATAGGGCATATGGTAATCACACAAAATCACATCATAAGGACGTGTCGTTTCAAGCAGATTCAGGGCCGTCAGGCCATTGTCAGCGGTATCACAGACCATGCCCCAGCCCTTGAGCATATGCTCCAGAATCAGGCGGTTATTGGCATTGTCGTCAATGATCAGACAGCGCCGGATCTGCCGCAGCGCTGACCGGTTAAACGGTTCACCATGCTGCACCTTTGTCTGCAGTTCAAACGAAAAAGTGCTGCCCTGTCCTGGCTCACTGAGCAGCTGAATCTCACCCCCCATCTGTTTCACAATCATCTGTGAAATCACCAGCCCCAGACCTGTCCCGCCAAACTGGCGGGTTGTTGAGCTGTCAGCCTGAGAGAAAGACTGAAACAGCCTATGTCGCTGGTCTTCTGCAATGCCAATACCCGTATCGCGCACCGCGATTTGCCATTGACCCTCCTGCTCTGCCAACGAAAGGTAAGTCACACGCAGCTCAACCTCACCCTGAGGGGTGAACTTAACGGCATTGCCCAGCAAATTAGCCAGAACCTGCTTTAAGCGAATCGGATCCACCCAGGCAAAGCGAGGCAAATCAGGATCAAGATTCAACAGAATTTCCAGCCCCTTTTGACTGGCAGCGTATTTGACAATATCCACACTGCTATACAGCAGATTGGGCATATCGGTCTGAATAGACTCCAAAGCCAGCATGCCCGCTTCTATTTTTGAAAAATCAAGAATATCATTAATAATACCAAGCAGTGTATGGCCTGAGGTATGGGCATTGTCCACATACTGCTGCTGTGTTGCCGAAAGCGGTGTGGTTTTAAGCAACTCCGTAAAGCCAATCACACCATTCAGGGGCGTGCGAATCTCATGACTCATATTGGCCAGAAATTCTGACTTGGCTTTGCTAGCCGCTTCGGCTGTTTCTTTGGCTTTTAACAATTCCTGTTCATGCGCCAGCTTCAGCAACAACGCACTGACCAGATTGGCGAGTAGCTTTAAATGCTCTATTTGACTTTCACTCCAGCAATAAGGCTGCGCAACAGCATCAAAACCAACAAAGCCCAAGAGCCGCGTACTGCTTTTAACGGGTACGGTAATCAAAGACTGAATACCCTGGGCCATAAACTCCTGCTTTTCAGCCGCAGCCTGCTCTGGCAGAGCGAAAACATCTGGAATATGCAGATAATCGTGCCTTTGCATCTGTTGCATAAACCAGGGTAAAGTATCCACACTCAAATTCTGAATTCTGTCGATTTGCGATTCAATGCCTTCTGCACACCACTCATGGGTATTGCTCATCTGCTGCAGGTCCTCAGAAAATAAAAACAGATAAGCGCGATCCACTTCAAAATGTTGTCCAAACCAGGTCAGCATCTGCTCAATACTGGCATCAAACTCAGTGGCACTGGTTTTAACAAATCGCATCGAGAGCGCAGAGAGCATTTGTTGAAAGCGCAGATCTTTCTGGCGCTGGGCTTCAACGGTTTTTCGTTCACTGATATCCTCAACCACAGACCAGATCAACTGTTTGCCATTGGGATCTGTAATCAGTACGCCCTGCAATAAAACCGGGTAGCGGCTGCCATCTTTGCGAATATACTCTTTTTCAAACGGCCCGTATAAACCGGTATCCCCCAGCTCTTCTAACCTGTGCGCTTCAGCCGCAGCATACTCTTCAGGCGTTATATCCCAGTAACTCAGCTGTAAAAACTCTTCTTTAGAATAACCCAGGGGTTCAAGCAGCTTCTGGTTCACATCAATAAAAGCCCCGGTTTCTGCGTCATTCAGAGCGATACCCAGTGGCAAAAGGTCAAATAAAGCCTTCAGAATGCTGCGGTGATATTCCAGCTCCTGCTCCCGTTGCTTACGCTCAGTAATATCCTGAAAAGCGCCAAGAACAACGGCTTTGCCCTGGGGGCTCACATTCTTGATACCGTTCGCACGCACCCATTTATGCTGACCTGTGGCCGACACAAAGCGACAGACCAAATCAAACGGCTCGCCCGTCTGAATCGTTTTTTGCAAGGTCTCAGCAATCCGGGGCTGATCTTCAGGGTGATAAAAAGCAATGCCGTTGGCTTGATGATGGTCAAAATCCAGTGAAACATCATGAATGCGATAAACTTCTTCGGTCCAGAAAGTTTTTCCCGTTTCTATATCCAGCTCCCAGGCCCCCAGGCGATGCATCTGCTGTACCTGATTCAAGAGATCAAGGGTTTTGTTAAGCTGTCCGGCGGTGCGCTCCTGCAACAGGGTTTTGCGCCGCAACTCCAGCAGCTGCATGACCTGCTGGGCCAGCATCTGCAAAGACTCAAGCTGATAGGCTGAAAGAGTACGGGGTTGGTTATCAATCACACAGAGCGTGCCCAGAGGGTAGCCATTGGGATTGACCAGAGGCACACCCGCATAAAAAATAACGTTGGGATCATCTGTCACGAGGGGGTTCTGGCAAAAGCGAGGGTCCTGGCGAGCGTCTTCCACAACCAGGGGCTGCTCGGGCTTTAAAATAGCGTGGGCACAAAAAGCCAACTCGCGGTCCGTTTCACGCGTCTCCAGGCCCTGACGCGATAAAAACCACTGTTTATTCTGATTGATCAGACTGACCAGGGCAATGGGCGTGCCACAGATCTCAGAAGCCATGCGGGTTAAAAAATCAAAGTCGGCCTGCTCCGCCAGACCGATCACTTCATAAGCATCCAGCTCAGCCTGGCGCTCAGTTTCATTGACAGGTAAAGCGGGTATTTGCATGGCAAGGCCTTTCTTTGGCCAGCGGCTATAGCAGCTGGCAAAGATTATTGTATCAAACCGCAGGTCCTTTTATAGTGCTCCCCAGTGTCAAGACCAGGGTCATCCAAAAGTCAGGGAACCAAATTTGATCAATCGTAGAGCTTGTGC
>JACYMC010000100.1 GCA_015272195.1 Candidatus Sericytochromatia bacterium | reverse complement strand
GGACGCGCAGAAAGAGGGGGTCAAAGCGCAGCTGGTCATGGTCGTTGAGATCTTCATAACCGGCTGCCAGACCGTAAATGCGCTGGGCCAGGAGTTCCTCAACAGTGAAGTCCACATAACCGGCAGCACGATGGTCGGTGAAACAGGCGGCCAGACGGGATATGAGACCCAGGCGGCTATCGGCCTCTTTCAGGAGGAGCAGACCTGCGTCCGAAGTCAGCGCACCGCCTTCAAAATTGACTGTCAGCGGCTCTCCATTTTTGCCTTGAACTTCCCAGGTCTCAGGGTTACACTTCATACAGCTGGCTCCTTTTCTGCGATTTCTGGATATGATAACTTTAATCTACAGAAAAGAGCCAGTTTTTATCTACTGATCTGTTTGTGAGAAATGCGGGCTATACCCGCTACCCGGAGGGCCTGGCCAGCGCCCTCGAAAAAATTCAGGCCAGTACTGAACCTCTCGGCTGCAGCCAGGAGGCTCTGGCGGTGCATTTTATCGCCAACCCCATCGCAATGGATTTTAAGACCGGCCTGGCCGACGTGACCGCGACCCATCCCCCGATTTCTGAGCGCGTTCGCATTTTAAGAAGCCTGGGCAGCCAGCTCAGCCTCGGGCGCTATCAGCAGGTGTATCAGACGATGACGGGCCAGAGGCTCGGGCTGACGGAGCGGGATCTTAGCAGACTGCCGTCGCGGCAAGCCCTGATACCCGCACGCCCTGATCCGCGCACCCCCAGAGAGCGCCACCGGGATACCACCCAGATTCTGTGGCTGCTCAACGGCTATTTAAAGGTCAACTGTCATTGCGGGTTACGCTTTCAGCTGCCGCCGGATCTGAAGTCAGCGCTGATTCAGTGCCCGCGCTGCAAGCGGCAGCACGCCAGACCTGAGGCCGATAACACGCACCGGGCCGCCTGAGTTTACTGACGGGATTGTACCTGCAGACTCAGGGCCCGGGCCACGGTTGGCTGGTCGGCATAGCCCAGCTTCACCAGCAGTGTACCCAGACGGGGGCGGGGGGCGGTGGATTGCTGAATACTGAGGGCATGCATCAGCTGCCATTCTTCCAGCGCTTTTTGCTGCATCAGGATCTGGCCCAGCGGGGGCGCATGTGCGGGCGGCGCCGGCGGTATCACGGGCTGAGCCTGGGGGGCAGAGACCGCTCCCCAGCCACCAGCCTGTGACGCGGGGCTGCGGCGGGCAAAAGCACCAGCCGCCTGTAGGCCCGAACCCGGCGGTACAATCGGTTTGGGTGGGGCTGGTGCAGGCGGCGGGCTTGCCTGTTGGGCAGGTGGTGCGGTGGGATGACGTTCCTGTTGTGTCGGCGGTGTCAGAGGCGTCTGCCCTGCGGGCCGGGTGCGGGGGGGCTCTGGCACAACGGGCGCAGACTGTTGCTGCAACAGATCGGCCTGATTCAGAATGTCGTCCATGGCGCGCTGAAAGGAGTCGCGTAAATCGGCCGGGGTATCAAAACTTTGTTCTGCCTGTATCAGGGCTGTTTCGGAGATAAACTCCAGATCGACCAGAATATCGCGCAGACTGCGTGACTGAGAAGGCGGTAAGCGACACTGGTAAGCCAGCGCTTCGGTCACCTGATCCCGTGTAATCAACTGCAGTTGTAACAGCAGTTGCAGCAGCTCGCGCTCATTTTCGATTGTTTGCGTCATGCTTGATTACACCATCGTCACGCTGAATCAGACTGAAGAAATTGGCACCGACCCCTTGATTATAGCGTAAAAGTATCAGCGCCTGATGGGCGTTGTCAGGACACAGCGAGCGGTCATGCTCCGATCAAGCCTTGATAAACAGCGGCTTTGAAGCCTGCACTTATGCTATGCTGGCTGAGCAAAATTAATTCTTTTTATATGCGAGTGAGCCATGTCCGAACACTACAGTCACCAGCCTATTTATGCCCAGGCCGCGCTCTATGACCTGGCCTTCAGTTACCGCAATATTGAAGCTGAGACCCAGTTTTTGCTGGATTGTTATCAGCGGGTCACGGGGCGTCAGCCGCAGCGTGTGCTGGAACTGGCGGCAGGACCCGCACGCCATGCCCTGGAGTGCAGCCGCAGGGGCTTTCAATCTGCAGCGCTGGATATTTCCCCTGAAATGATGGCTTATGCCCATCAGCTGGCGACTGAAGCCGATTTGGCGCTGGAAACCCTGGTGGCGGATATGCGTGATTTCAGTCTGCCACAACCTGCTGACCTGGCTTTTACGCTGCTGGATTCCACAGCGTATCTGTTGACGGCCCAGGATTTTATGCAGCATCTGCAGGCGGTGGCCCGCAACCTGAACCCGGACGGGCTGTATATCCTTGAAATGACTCATCCGGCAGATATTTTTGAGCGCAACCAGCGGGTGCAGACCGACTGGGAAATGGAGCGTGGTGCCCTGCGTCTGGAGATCAGCTGGGGGGACCCGGATGACTTTTTTGATCCGGTCAGCCAGATCACGGACTGCAGTGTTTCTCTGAAAGCGCGGGGGCCTGAGGGCAAGGTTAATCTGAGAACCTGTGCGCCCCAGCGCAGCTATACCTATCAGGAAGTTCAGGCCTTGCTGGCAGCCCAGTCTGACTTTGTATTCTGGCAAAGCTACGGCGCTTTTGATCAGACTTTTGGCGTGGACGATGAACGCGCCTGGCGCATGATTATGGCCCTGCAAAAGAAAACGAAAGCTTAACTATTGGTTAAATTTAGTTTAAAAAACGCTAGCCCTTCTTTAAATTTAACCTGATTTTTCCTACAATATAAATTAGGTTAAAACAATTCACAAGGGATTTACGCTTTTTATGTCGATGCGTCAACTGTTTCTCGCCTCCGCCGGTTTCTTGCTGGCCATAGGAATCACGGCTTGCGGTGGTGGTCAGCCTGCCATGATGCAACACATGGCCATGATGAATCAGATGCCCACTTACAGCCAGCAGCCTGGTGGTACAACGGCAGGTGGTGGCTATGCCTACGAAAAACCCCCTGAAACCGGCTATAACTATGACAGTGGCGATGGTGTGACCCTGCCGGGTACCGAGGCCAGCCCTGATCCCAATGGGCTCAATATGGGCTTTAACAATGGTTTTAACAATGGCTTTATGGGGGGAACCACCGGTTTTGGCAATACCTTTGGCAACAGCTTTGGTATGGGCACCACCCCCGGTTACCGTGACCCTTATGGCAATAACTATGGCATGAACAACGGCTTTGGCATGGGTTACGGCAATGGTTATGGCACCGGTTATAATAGCGGCTACGGCAACACTTACAACAGTGGTTATGGGAGCAGTTTTGGCGCTTACAGCACTGGTACCCAGCGGGCCCAGTTTTAAAACAAGCTGAGCGCTTCTCAGGCTCTGCAACTGATCTCAGATCGGGTGCAGGGCCTCACGCTTTTTGCGCAGGTATTTAAAGCCTTCCATCACCCACAGAATGGATGAGCCCAGCAGGAGGTAAGCGACCCATTGTGCAGCACTGAGGGGCGCCAGCCCCAGCAGGCGCTGCATCAGAGGTGTGTACATGGCGCCAATATGAATCAGCTGGGTCAACACCAGGGCGCCGATCAGAAATGTATTGTTTTGAATCGGAATACTAAAAAAAGAGCGGCTCTCAGAACGGCAGTTGAGGGCATGAAAATTCTGAAAAAAGACCATCAGCAAAACCACATGGTTCTGCGCCTGATCTGCAGGCAGGCCCTGAAATCTGACCAGCCAGATCCAGAGCCCCAGACAGGCCGCCCACATCACGCCAGCCGCTACCAGAATCTGCTGAATCATCAGCGGGTTAAAAACCCCTTCGTCGGGCTTGCGGGGTTTGGCTTTCATCAGGGCCTGGTTGCCCTTTTCAAAGGCCAGGGCTTTGTCCTGAAGACCGTTGGTGACCAGATTTAACCACAGCAATTGTACGGCGGTAAAGGGCAGCGGCAGTGTAAAAATCAGGGCGGACATCACCAGCGCCACTTCAGCGGCCCCGGACGATACCAGCAAGGAGATCATCTTGCGGATATTGGCATAGGTGAAGCGCCCTTCTTCGACACCGGCAGCAATGGATGAAAGGTTGTTACTCAATGTATCCACCTTTCATGCCGATAACCTGCTCAAAAGCGCCCGGTAATGAGCTTTTCGGGATCTAACAGACTCAAAACTGAGCAATTTTTGCTGCATACATTCGTTCAAAAATTGGTTTTT
>JACYMC010000021.1 GCA_015272195.1 Candidatus Sericytochromatia bacterium | reverse complement strand
TCTCCTATGAGATGGTGGCTGGCTTATGCGCCTCTTGAAATTCCGAAACTACAGAGTTACGACAGCAGGTCCACAGGCTGTCAAGAGCAGAGCAGTTAACAAAAAATATTTAGGCATAATTTTAAATCCTTTTAAGGGTCTTATTTTAGAGATTTTAATTATTTAGCAGCTTTTGAAGAATGTCAAGAAAATATTTTTTTGATATATATCTAAAAAAATGAAAATTCAGTTATTTTTGATTTTTTTTAGTGAAATTGATCTCTCTGAAATTATGGCGAACCGTTCAATGGGACGCCATCCGTGGCGCTATCTGATCTGGTTTGTCCTTTTGATTGGCCTGGTGAATTTAAACGGCGGCCGGTTGCTGTTGCAGCTCTGGCTGAACGGATATGACTGGGAAGGCGACATGTTCCGACCCGCTAAATAACGGTCATTCTCAGATAGCTGACAGGGGCCTGCTTAAAGGCGGGCTCACGCTGTTTTTTGCCCCGGCCCGGCCCATTCTTGGTATAATGGGGCAATCATACACAAGTATTCAGGTGTCAGAATGTCCAAAACCTCCATTGCCTACGATGAAAACGCCATCAAAACCCTCAGCTCCCTGGAGCATATCCGCCTGCGTCCCGGCATGTATATTGGCCGTCTGGGCAATGGTACCCACCGCGATGACGGCATCTATGTGCTGGTCAAAGAAGTGGTCGACAACGCCATTGACGAATACATCATGGGCAACGGCACGCGCATTGAGGTGGAGCTCTTTGACAGCGAGGTGCGGGTGCGTGACTACGGGCGCGGTATTCCTCTGGGCAAGATTGTGGAATGTGTCTCGGTGATCAACACCGGCGCCAAGTATAACGACGACGTCTTTCAGTTTTCGGTTGGCCTCAACGGCGTGGGCACCAAAGCCGTCAATGCCCTGTCGGCCCATTTTCTGGTGCGCAGCCAGCGCGGGGGCGAATACGCTGAAGCCCGCTTTGAGCAGGGGGTGCTGGTGGCCGAGAGCACTGGCAAAACCAGCGAGCCCGACGGCACCTATGTGGCCTTTACCGCCGATCGTGAACTGTTCAGCGACTACCGTTACAACCTCGAATTTTTGCGCAAGCGTTTTGCCTATTATGCCTACCTGAACGCTGGCCTGACCGTACACTTTAACGGCGAGGATTTTTATTCTGAAGCGGGTCTGGCAGATCTGCTGGCCCAGGAACTGGAATCTGAAGCGCTCTACGAAACGGTTTATTACCGCAGCCAGCGGCTGGAATTTGCCTTTACCCACTCCTCGGCCTATGGTGATGAGTACCTCTCGTTTGTCAATGGTCAGTACACCTCTGACGGCGGCACCCACGAGTCAGCTTTTAAAGAGGGTTTGCTCAAGGGCATCAATGACTACGCCAAAAAGAGCTTTAAAGCCGAAGATGTGCGCGAGGGCCTGACCGGCACGGTTTCGGTCAAGGTCAAAGAGCCGGTGTTTGAATCCCAGACCAAAAACAAGCTCGGCAATACGGACGTGCGGGCCTGGATTGTGCAGGAAGTCAAGGAAGCCGTCGAAGACCATCTGCACAAACATCCCGAAACCGCCCGCATTCTGATCGATAAAATCAACCTCAACGAAAGCATTCGCAAAGAGCTGCAGAGCGTCAAAAAAAACGTGCGCGAAAAGGCCAAAAAAGTGGCTGTCAAAGTGCCCAAGCTCAAGGACTGCAAATACCATCTCAACAACAAAAAAACACAGGGCGAAGAGTCGATGATCTTTATTACCGAGGGCCAGTCGGCCAGCGGCTCGATTGTGATGGCCCGTGACGTGATGACCCAGGCCGTGTTTCCGCTCAAGGGCAAGCCCCTCAACTGCTACGGTGAAAAGCGCACGATTGTCTACAAAAACGACGAGCTTTACAATATTGTGCAGGCTCTCGGCATTGAAGAAAGTATTGAAAACCTGCGCTACAATAAGGTCATTTTAGCGACCGACGCTGACGTGGACGGCCTGCACATCCGCAATTTGCTGCTGACCTTCTTTTTGCAGTATTTTGAGCCCCTGATTCTGCGCGGTCATGTCTATATTCTCGAAACACCCCTGTTCCGGGTGCGCAACAAAAAAGAAACCCGCTACTGTTACTCTGAAGCCGAAAAAGAAGCCGCCCTCAAAGCCCTTAAAGGCGATACCGAGATCACCCGCTTTAAAGGCCTGGGTGAGATTTCACCCCAGGAATTTGGCCAGTTTATTGGCGAAGACATGCGCCTGCTGCCGGTCAATGTGCAGGAGCGTCAGGAAGTGCCCCGCCTGCTCAGTTTTTATATGGGCAAAAACACACCCCAGCGCAAACAATATATTATGGAGCATCTTGTTTAAATCCATTCCTGAGGTGCCTGCCATGTCTCAAAGCCATTCTGACATTCATCTGTTCAGTCAGCGGGTGCTGCTGCCTGAAGGCTTACAGCCCGCCACCGTGACCCTGCGCGACGGTAAAATTGCCGCCATTGCCAGAGGGCTGCCTGCTGCAGAGCGTGCAGAGGGTTTTCAGGATCTGGGGCAGGCCGTGCTCATGCCCGGTGTGGTTGATCCCCATGTGCATGTTAACGAGCCGGGCCGCACCGAATGGGAGGGCTTTGCCACCGCCACGCGGGCCGCTGCCGCCGGCGGTGTCACCACCCTGGTGGATATGCCGCTCAACTCAGACCCGGTCACCACCACCGCTGCGGCTTTCAGCGCCAAGCGCCAGAGTGCAGCTGGCCAGTGCTGGACGGATGTAGGCTTCTGGGGTGGGGTGATTCCGGGCAATACGGATCAGCTCGAAACCATGATTGCCGACGGCATTCTGGGCTTCAAGGCCTTTCTGGTGCACTCCGGCATTGACGACTTTCCCCAGGCCACGGCAGACGATTTGCGGCAAGCCATGCCGATTCTGGCCCGCCACGGCCTGCCCCTGCTGGTGCACGCTGAACTCGAAGGCGAAGCCTGTGAACATACACCCGCCGAAGCTCGGTCTTATCAGGCCTTTCTGGCTTCACGCCCCAATCACTGGGAAGACCGTGCCATTGCCTTAATGATTGAGCTCTGCCGCGAAACGGGCTGCTGCACCCATATTGTGCATCTGTCTTCGGCCAGTGCCCTGCCCATGATTGCGGCGGCCAAAGCCGAGGGCCTGCCCCTGACCGTAGAAACCTGTCCTCACTACCTCTACTTTGCCGCTGAGCAGATTCCTGACGGCCACCCCGAATACAAATGCATGCCGCCGATACGTGAGCAGCAGAACCAGGAAGGCCTCTGGCAGGGCCTCAAAGACGGCCTGATCGATATTGTGGTCACGGACCACTCGCCCTGTACGCCTGGCCTCAAGCTGCTGGAGCAGGGCGACCTGCTGCACGCCTGGGGCGGCATTGCCTCGCTGCAGTTTGGCCTCAGCTCGGTTTGGACCCGCGCCAGCGCGCGGGGCTTCAGCCTGAGCGATCTGACCCGGCTGATGTGCAGCCAGCCGGCCGCCTTTGCCGGTCTGGGCCAGCGCAAGGGGCAGATTGCGGTGGGTTATGATGCCGATCTGGTGGTCTGGTCGCCCGAAACACGCTTTACGGTCAGCCCTGAACAGATTCACTTCCGCCACCCGGTCACACCCTATGCCGCGCAGGAATTGCTGGGGGTGGTGCAGCAGACCTGGCTGCGCGGACAATTAATTTATAGCCAGGGTGCCCATCTGGGCAGCGCCAGCGGCCAGTTTTGTCTGTTGGCTTAACATTTTTTGCGCAGCCATACCTGGGAATCTTAAAAACGCTCAATTGGAAGTATTCTGTGCCTTGAATAAACGCAATCAACCGGCCAGAAGACTTTCAAGTGCATTACGAATAAAAATCACGCCTATGAACAAAATACCAAAATAAACCAACCAGAAGCTTTGCATATCGCGTGTAAAGTGACCACCACGTTTGAGTGTGATTTCACCACGTATAAGCCCGGCATTGGCAAAAAAACAGAGATACAGGCCACCTAACAAAAATATGACATCCAATAACCACATGCTCTCTGACTCCCATCCAGACTGAAATACGTTTTTATCGCCTATTTTACAGGTTTGATAACAATCAGCAAAATGTGTGCTATGATAGGCCTACAACACAGTTCTTGATTTTTTCAAAAGGAAAGGTAGACTGAACACCGTAGTTTCGGAGAAATGGCCTGACTGATTGACCAAAAAAAGGAAAGTGGCTTATT
>JACYMC010000183.1 GCA_015272195.1 Candidatus Sericytochromatia bacterium | reverse complement strand
CTGGCTGGCTCAGATGATAGGCTGTCTCAGGACTTTTCATTCTGAAGCACTGAGGCGCAGGCTCAGCAGTTGCGGCGTTTCAGTCAGCACCGTATAATCGATCCACAGGCTTGAAGCCGCATGATCAGGTCCTGGTGCTGCGTCGGCCCAATGTGCTGCTGCCAGGTCTTTGAAGCGGGCTGTTTCTGCCGCCTGCCATTGCTGCAGCCAGGCTCGCAGGGGGCCATAAGGCCGCCTGTTCGGCGGACGCGGCATGCTCAGCTCTATCAGGATGCCTTCAGCGGCTTTGTCTTCGCGTTGGGTTTCAGGCTTCAGTGCGCTTTCAGCGGCTCCGGCGGCCAGCGCAGCATGACTGGAGGCGGTCCAGAGTATAAACAGGGTGACCAGGCGCAATGCGTGGCGCATCAGAGCTGGCTTTCAATCGCTTCTTTGGCCTCTTTGAGGCCGCAGCCATGCTTCAGGCGCCAGACCCGGATGGCATCAATTTTTCGTCCATCCCGCGCTATGGCAATGATGTCTTCGTCGGCCATGCGCTGCAGGCGGGCCGATTCGGCCAGGGTGTCCTGCACGCGCTGCACAATCTCGCTCCCGCCAAACAGCTGCAGCAGACGAAGCACGCCCGGCTGCTGGGCCTGTGTTACCCTGCTCGAGGCACTGCCCGGCGTTTTGGCGCCTGAAGGAGCGGCAGCTTCAGACGCACGGGGCAAGGCTGTTTCTGGCCGGGTTGAACGCGCGGGCTTTTCGGCAGGAGTCTTTTTAAAGTGGGGTTTCAGCACCATGGTCAGGACGCCGAGGCCCACCAGGGCCCCAAAAGCCATCTGAAACAAAAAGCCCTGATCCATTGGCCTTAACCCTGTGGCAGGGTCTGAGAACGCAGACTGCTCAGCCAGGGCACCACCTGCATATAGGCGTCTTCAAACTCGGCATAGCTGACCCGGCCATCGCGGTTGAGGTCCCCGCCGTTGAGCTGTGGCCAGCGGCTGAACAGTTCACGCAGCTCTTGCAGCTCAGCCCCATCGAGCACGCGGTTGTTGTTAAGATCCCGGATCAGAAATTCACCGTCGACAATATCGGCGTAGAGATCCATCCACATTTCAATCACCTCTTCGCGCAGAAACTCTTCAAAGGTGATGCGGCCATCGCGGTTGACGTCATAGTCATGAAAGCCCGTGATCAGATCATTGGGCAGGGCCAGATTGCGATCGCTGACCTCCTGGCGGGTCAATACGCCGTCAGTTGGGTTGAGATCCCATTTGTCAAAACGGATTCGGCGCAGCTGAATCACGCCCCGGCGCAGGCCGTCAGAATAACGTGCCTTCAGACCCTGCGGGCTTGGCTGGCTGAAAGACTGCAGGGCGGGTCCGGGAACCGGCGGCGACGCAAGGTACACCGGCGCCTGACAGGCGCTGAGGGTGCTGCTGAGACAGGCAGCGCAAAAAAAGTTGAACAGGCGAGACATCATGGACAACTCCAAATTTCTGACGGCATTCTTAATCTTATTTTAATCTTTTGCGGACCATAAAGCAAGCCCTGTTTTTGCCTTTCAGCCGGGCGCAGGCAAAAGCTGAAGCGGTTGACAGGCCTTTATGACGCAGTGTATAACGCTAGAGTGACAGATTATGCCTTTATTTCAAATGATTTAAGCTTTAAGCAGATCTGAACGCCAAAATTTAACCAAAGACAACAAAGAGAGAAGTATGCAACATACAGAAGCGGGTATTTATTTTACCCCCCTGGAACTGGGACTCTTCACCGTCGTCATGCTGGCGCTGATAGGCCTCTCCGCCTACGGGGCCCATATCAAGTACCAGCTGGTGATGTTGGGCAAGCCCGAAAACCGCCACCCCGAAACCGATAACATTCCCAAACGTCTCTGGCAGACGGTTTATGATGTCTTTGCCTGGGCCTTCAGCGGCATGCGTCCGATTGTGGGCATCATGCATACCTTTGTATTTGTCGGCTTTTTTGCCTTTCTGCTGGCCACCACGCACCACGTGCTGCGGGCCTATACCAATAACGTCGAGTTTTCATTGCTGAACTTTATTTCACCCACCCTCGACAAAAGCTACGCGCTGCTGGCCGACGTGTTTGCGATTCTGGTGCTGATTGGCATCGTCTCCCTGGCCTATCGCCGTTATGTTCAGAAACCCAAAGCCCTGTATCCGCCCCCCCAGGATCAGGGCATTTTAGTGAATGAAGAATCCCGTCAGAATCCCTGGCTGGAATCGCTGATCACCATCATCTTTATCTCTATGCTGATGATCACCTACCTGACCACCGAAGGTGGTGCGATTGCCTGGCTGCACAAAGGCCAGGATTTTGCCTTTGAAATGTGGCGGCCCTTCAGTGCGGTGGTCGGTCTGGCCCTGCACAG
Organism: Candidatus Sericytochromatia bacterium; assembly: GCA_015272195.1. Classification (GTDB taxonomy): domain Bacteria; phylum Cyanobacteriota; class Sericytochromatia; order UBA7694; family UBA7694; genus JACYMC01. Next base: position 1,939 of record JACYMC010000183.1, on the reverse strand, counting down.
CATGAACGCTTCCGAGGGCTTTCTGGTGGGCTTTTACCACGTCTCCTGGTGGCTGCACATTCTCTGCGTGCTGGGCTTTGCCTGTTATATCCCCTTCTCCAAGCACCTGCACCTTGTGGCAGGCCCGATCAACCTCTACTTCAAGCGTCAGGCTTCTTACGGCAAGATCGACAAGCAAAAAGATCTGCTGGCCATGCTGGAAGCTGACGATGACGACGAGGATGTGGATATGAGCATGGGCGGCCTGCACTACCTGCACGATCTGCCCTGGAAAAACATCCTCGATACCTTTGCCTGTATTGAATGCGGCCGCTGCGACGATGTCTGCCCGGCCAAAAACACGGGCAAAGAGCTCTCGCCCAAGTGGATGATCGTCAACGCCAAGCACCTGATCGATGACGAAAGAGACAAGCTGCTGGCGGGCGAAAAATCTGAAACCCCGCTGGTGGGCAACGTGATGACCGAATCCGCCGTCTGGTCCTGCACCAGCTGCGGAGCCTGTATGGACGTCTGCCCGATGGGCATTGAGCACATCCCCGATATTATGGGCATGCGCCAGCACCTGCTGATGGAAGAGGAATCCTTCCCGGCCGAGTTCACGACCATGTTCAACAACCTGGAGCGCCAGGGCAACCCCTGGGGCCAGGCCCAGTCCCAGCGTGAAGACTGGACCAAAGGCCTTGAAATCCAGACCCTCTCACAGATCGACAATATTGACGATCTGGACGTGATCTTCTGGGTCGGCTGTGCCGGTTCTTATGACGACAGCGCCAAAAAGGTCTCCGTGGCCCTCTCCAGACTGATGAAGGCTGCCAACATGAACTTTGCCATTCTGGGCAAAGAAGAAAAGTGCTGTGGTGACCCGGCTCGCCGCTGTGGCAACGAGTTCCTGGCCCAGTCTATGATTCAGGAAAACGTGGAGGTCATGAACGAATACGGCGTCAAGCACGTCGTCACGGCCTGCCCCCACTGTCTGCACACCCTCAAAAATGAGTTCCCCGACTTTGGCGGCCATTATGAGGTCAAGCACCACACCACCCTGCTGACCGAGCTGATTGCCAGTGGCAAACTCAAGGTCAACACCGAAACCGCTGAACTGCTGACCACCTTTCATGACCCCTGCTATCTGGGCCGTCACAACGAGGTCTATGAAGCGCCCCGCGAAGTGCTGGCGGCTGCCGGCAGCAAGCAGGTTGAAATGAAGCAGAGCCGCCGTGGCAGCTTCTGCTGCGGTGCCGGTGGTGCCCAGATGTGGAAAGAAGAAGAAGGCAGCACCCGCGTGAACGTGGAGCGCACCCGCCAGGCCCTCGAAACTGGGGCCGAGCAGATTGCTGTGGGCTGCCCCTTCTGCAAAACCATGATGTCAGACGGCGTCAACGACCACGGCAAGAGCGAAACCGTCAAGGTGCGCGACGTGGCCGAGATTCTGGCCGACAAGCTGGTCGACAACGTCACCCCGGCGTCTTCTGCCAGCGTTTGATCTGTTCTTATCCGTCGCTGTGCCCGTCAGGAGCACAGCGACAGGAAGGTCTGACGTTTATGTGACACCAAACGCCGTCGCCTTAAGCCACCAAAAGCCCCCGTTTTTGCGGGGGCTTGTTTTGTGGTTTAAATTTACACACAAGCCCTGTATTTTATCAGAGCTTCATCTTGACATCTGAAAAGATAGTTTAGTGTCGATTTTTACGGTGGACAAGGCTAAAAAGGTTGTCCGTGTTTTCCGTTTTTTATTTGGACAGCTCTTTTTGCCATACTGCAGGGTTGCCCCAGTAAACGCCGGGTCTAACCCGCTTTGACACCCATGTCAACCTGATAACAGGCGTTGCCCCAGTAAACGCCGGGTCTAACCAATGACTTGATCACAACGGATCCCATGCCCACAGAAAACTATAGTGCTCCCCAGTGTCAAGACAGCAAATCATGCAACTTTAACTCCCTG
>JACYMC010000119.1 GCA_015272195.1 Candidatus Sericytochromatia bacterium | reverse complement strand
GGTACTCGGGAATACCTTCCCAAATCTTCAAAAGCGGTGTACAGTGGTGCATTTCATATAATCCTCATCAGGTTTTTAACCTGGTGAGGTTTATTTTATGCCCTTTCACGACTTTTGGAGAGCCCTGACAAAAACACAGAGGCAGCCTGGTAAGGGCTTCAAGCGGGAACTTTTACAGCGTCAGCACCGTCGCCTGCATCGTGCAAATTCCTTCTGATCTGGCCCGGCACCTGCGCGACTGCTACCCACAGGCCGACAACTGGCTGGCCCGCTGGCCCCAGCAACTTGAGCACTGTCTGAAACAGTGGCAGCTGGAGCTGCTGGGCTGGGCAGAGCAGCTGTCTTATCATCCTGTCCTGTGGGTCCGCCAGCACGATGGCAGCCAGGCCATTCTCAAGCTTTTGCCACCAGGACCCTGAAGCGCTGGCAGAGTCCTGCGCCCTGCAGCATTATGCTGGTCAGGGTGCGGCCCAGCTGCTGGCCTGGGATGGCGATCAGGCGGCCCTGCTTCTGGAAGCCTGTCTGCCGGGTACGCCCCTGAACCAACCGGAAGATGAAGCACAGGAAACCCGGATCGCCGCTCAGCTTATGCGACAGCTCTGACAAAATACACACCGGCTGGAGCAGGCTCCGCCTGAACTGACGCCGCTGAAGCAGTGGACCCAAAGCCTGACACGCTTACAGCAGCAAGAGGACCAGCCCCTGCCCCCCAGCCTGTTGTTGCGGGCACAGACCCAGCTGCAGGAGCTGCTGGGCAGCACGCCAGCGGTGCTGCTGCACGGCGATCTGCACCACGGCAATATCTTAAGCCAGGCTGAGCCTACCCCTCGTTTTCTGGCCATTGATCCCAAGGGGCTCTGGGGAGATGCTGCCTATGAAGTGGGCAGCTATCTGCTCAATCCTGACCAGCGCGTGCGCCGCTGCAATCAGCTGCCGGCCAGACTGCAGCACCGGATCAATCTTTTCAGCGAAGTCTTGCAGATTGACGCTGAAATCCTGAAGGGCTGGGGCTTTATTCAGGCTGTCCTTTCGGCTTGCTGGACCTATGAGGATCACGGCAAAGTAGATCGCTTCTCTCTGGTTCTGGCAGAAGCTTTCAGCACTTAAACACGAAGCTATCCCGAAAGATTTGCTTGCCAGCTGCATGTTTTGCACTGCAGGTGGGTATATGAAATACATCAGCCATTTGTGGGCGTGTTTTAACCTGTTGACCACACGCATCATCCTGAAAGAAAAGGTTTTGTTAAATGCCCAGATTAACGCCCGGCCCTGAGCCCATCACCCCCTACACCCCGTTGATTACCCCCCCCCGTTTCGAACCCATCGCCCGCCAGTCCAGAGGCCCCCCCGGCATCGCCGCCTCAGGCGCCTGCAGCGCCCTTACAAAGCGCTTACAGTGGGCAGTCTCATGCTGACGCCGATATCGAGCCCCTGTCTGTGGGCTTTCCGCCTGGTGGCACACCGGCGGCACCCCGCGAGAATACCGACCTCACGCCGGATCCTGTGGCACGGGCCCGGCAGCAAAGTATTCAGCCACCTGATCTCAACGCACCACCGACACCAGAGGGTGCCCAGGCCTTACGGGATTTTTTGGAAGGCTATATGTCTGATAGCCCGGCTGCCGCTACCACCTATGAATTTTATGAGCAGCTGGACAACTACCTCGGCCCCTGGGGCGAAGAAGGCTACCCTATTGCCTATGGCAAAGAGTACAACCGGGCCTTTATTAACCATGACACCCTGATGGAAAACGACGTCACCCGTGGCTGGATCGAAAACACCGGTCGCATTTTACAGCGTGAGCTGACAGATTTTCTGGTTGAGCGTTATGAGCAAGGCACCCTGGGTGAGATGAGTGAAGCAGAGTTACGTGAGTTTGCTTTTGATTCCCATCCCAGCGCCTATACAGAGGCGGGCTTAACCGATGTGGTGCTGAATGCGCCTGAGATGCTACCCACCATTGCGATGGTACCGGGTGCTGAGTTTATTCCCTTTTCTGGCAACTCAGCGGCCTCTTTTGAGCAGGCCATTGAAACAGCCGGTATCGTCGGCTATGAAATCGGCGAGCGCGGCTATGCCGCCGCTTCAGAAGCGATCGGCCAGGGTGTGGACTATGTGCGCAACAGCACCGTCGGTCAGACCGTGGGCCGGGGCATCGATGCGGCCAGCGAATTTGCTGACGATGTGGTTGAAACCGTCAGTGAAGGGGTCGACTACGTCCGCAACAGCACCGTGGGCCGCACCGTGGGCCGGGGAATTGATGCGGCCAGCGAATTTGCTGACGATGTGACTGAAACCGTCAGTGAAGGGGTCGACTACGTCCGCAACAGCACCGTGGGCCGCACCGTCGGCCAGGGCATTAATACCGCCAGAGAAACTGTCAGCGAAGGCTGGAACAGCCTGGTGAACTGGTGGAACGAATAAGACAGGCCCTGAAGGTGTTGACAGCCAACACCTGATATCTGCTTCTGATTTCCGCAGGTGCCCGGTTCGGGTTCCTGCGAAAATCGTGTTAAGATGATCCGAGATCACACATCCGTTGAGGAGTCCAGCCGGTGCCCGAATTGTCTGTTCACTCTGAAATCTGCTATGGCCCGATGAAAAGTGGCAAATCCCTGTTTCTGATTGAAACATCACAGCAGCTGCTGAAGCAGCACCACAGCTTCTTAAGCTTTAAACCTGTACAAGACACCCGCGACGGCCATTTTATCCGCTCACGTCAGCCCCAGAGCCAGCATATTCAGGCACTCGCTGTGGCCAGCTCACAGGATCTCTGGCGCATGATTCAGCAGGCCCTGCAAACACCCCGGACTTTTTTTGACAAGCTGCCCAGCCTTGCGTCACCCTCTGCCACAGGCTCGGTTTTGCCACTGCGCCAGACATTCCGCTGTGATTCAGCTCTGCGGGCCTGCCTGATTGACGAGGTTTTTTTACTGGATGCCGAGCTGCTGAAAGTCCTGCAGCGCGTGATGCAGGCAGGTGTTTCTGTGTATCTTTCTGGGCTCGACCGGGATTTCCGGGGGGAGTACTTCCCCCTGCGCCAGCTGGGCCAGGACATGCTCTCCATGGAAGACGTGATTGGCTTTTGTCAGAAAAAAATGGCCCGTGAAGCCCGCTGCGAAAGCTGTGGTCAGCCTGCCACCCTGACCCAGCGCCTGATCAACGGCCAGCCAGCCCCTTATGACAGCCCCACAGTATTGATTGGCGATGAAGAGTACCAGCCTCGCTGCAGCGCCCATCACCAGGTACTGGGCGCTTCTCACCTCAGCGCGGCATCGTAAGCCAAAGCCTGGTTATTCGAAAACCACACTTTTGGGCTGCTGCGTCAGGGCCGCCTCCGGCGGGCCGCTGCTGAGACTGCGTAAAAAGGCCGCCAGCTGGGCGATTTCTTCGGCGTTCAGATTCAGCGGCTGCAGGGTGTCTTCACGACGTCCCAGGGCAGCAGGCTCACGGCCCACGGTGCTGTAAAAGGCAATCACCTGCTCCAGGGTGTCAAAACGGCCATCGTGCATATACGGGCCGGTCTGGGCAACCTCGCGCAGGCCGGGGGTTTTGAACTCACCCTGGTTCTCGGGCTGCTGCACCACATAGCGCAGCTTGTCGGCCCAGGTATCGTTGGCCGGCAAATCACTGTAAGCCCCCAGCGCGTTCAGGGGGTCACGTTTGAGGGCCGCGATACCGGCAAAGCGTCCCGGATCCTCCGGCTGGCCGGGCCGCCTGGGCAGGCCCAGATTATGAAACTCGCCATCGCTGAAGTGTGGGCCCGAATGGCACAGGATACATTGTCCGCGGCCAATAAACAGGCGTAAGCCTTTTTGGGCTTCCACGCTCAGTGCGGCATCAGCAGCCGGCAGATCCTGCTGACGCAGCGCCCGCGCAAAACGGTCAAACGGACTCTCGCCGCTGCGAATGCGGCGCTGAAAGGCCTCCAGCGCCTTGCCCATATGGCTGATAAAACGGTCAATGCCTGCGGGTGTATTGGGGGGCAGAGGGCCAAACACCGCCTCGTAACCCGCTTTTAAATCCGCCTCACGCTGAAACAGAGCATAAACATCCGCACGGGGATGCCCCATTTCAAGAGGGCTTTCAAGCGGCTGAATGGCCTGGGACCAGAGACTGTCGCTGCGGCCATCCCAGAACAGCCAGCGCTGCTGAGCCACATTCCAGAGGCTGGGGCTGTTGCGCGTGCCAGTACCCAGCCCCACAGCCACCGGGCGGGCATCTGACCAGCCCAGCCCCGGATTGTGGCAGCTGGCGCAGCTCAACTGCCCATTGACCGACAGACGCGGCTCGTAAAAAAGATACTGGCCCAGATGGGCGGCCTGTGGGTCGTCGGCCCAGCGATTACTGGGGTTGGCGGGCGGCTCAGCCAAAGGCGAGAGCGAAAAAATCAGATCACGTTCCTGTGCCACAAAACGGGGTGAGCCGTCTTTGTTAAGCCCTGGTGGCTGACAGCCCAGGAGCAGAATAAAACCTGCCAGCCAGGCCTTGTGTTGCATGTTTTTCACCCACAGATATTCTTTGTTGCGTCTGCTTTTAGCATAGTCCGCGCCGGGGCTTTCTGAACAGCGTTTCAAATGGGCTGATGCCAAATCGGTTACAATAAAAAAAACAGCGGAGGATGCCCATGTCAGAAACAGCCCTTACCCCCATACGTCCCGGCCATCTGGCGGAGCGTCTGGCAGACCAGCGCAACTACTTTGCCAGCGGCCAGACCCGCCCGCTGGCTTTTCGTCTGGGCCAGTTGCAGGCTTTACAACAGGCCATTCAACGCTACGAGCCCCGCATTTTAGCCGCCCTGAAACAGGATCTGGGCAAACCCGCCTTTGAAGCCTATGCCGCTGAGGTGGGCTTTGTGCTCGACGATATCCGCTTTACGATCAAACATCTGCCCGAATGGATGGCGATCGAAGAGGTCAAAACCCCGCTGGTGCATCAGCCCGGCAGCAGCCACCTGATTTATGAGCCTTATGGCCTCTGCCTGATCATGGCCCCCTGGAATTACCCCTTTCAGCTGCTGGTGGCACCGCTGGTGGGCGCACTGGCCGCAGGCAACTGTGCGGTACTCAAGCCCTCAGAGCTGGCACCAGCAACCTCAGCCTTAATGGCAGAACTGATTCAAAAAACCTTTGATCCCCACTATATCAGTCTCTATGAAGGGGCCCTGGACGTGAACCAGGCCCTGCTGGCTGAACGTTTTGACCATATCTTTTTTACGGGTAGCACCCGCGTGGGCAAAATCGTGATGCAGCAGGCGGCTGAGCATCTGACGCCAGTGGTGCTGGAGCTGGGCGGCAAAAGCCCCTGCATTGTGGATCGGGGCGTCCCGCTGGATGTTACGGCCCGGCGCATTGTCTGGGGCAAATTTATGAATGCTGGCCAGACCTGTGTGGCACCCGATTATGTGCTGGTACCGCCCGAAATGAAGGTCGATCTGATTCAGGCCATGAAGCAGGCCCTGAAAGATTTTTATGGCCTGGAGCCCAAAGCCAGCCCGGACTATGCCCGTATTGTCAATGCCGCACACTTTGAGCGTCTGACCGCCTTAATGCCCGCTGAACAGGTGATTGTGGGGGGTCAGACCGATGCCACCCAGCGCTACATCGCCCCGACGATTCTTTCGCCCGTCAGCTGGGAAGATCCGGTCATGCAGGACGAAATCTTTGGCCCCCTGCTGCCGGTGCTGACCTACCGCTCCCTACAGGAAGCCGTTGAGCAGATCCGCCAGCGGCCCCGCCCCCTGGCGCTGTATCTGTTCTCAGAAAACCCGGCCCACCACGAGCTGGTGATGGGCGGTCTCAGCTTTGGCGGCGGCTGTATCAACGACACCATCGTGCATCTGGCCACACCCTACCTGCCCTTTGGTGGCATCGGGGGCAGCGGCATGGGCGCCTATCACGGGCGCTACAGCTTTGAAACCTTTTCTCACCGCAAAGCCATCATGAAGCGGCCGCTCAAGCTGGATCTGCCCCTGCGCTACCCACCTTATAACGGCTGGAAAGAAAAAGTACTGCGTCAGGTAATGAAATAAACGGTCTATAAGCGCTGCAGAACCTGCATCAGAGATGCAGAAAGTGAGTACACCACCATGCCAAATCTTCAGGGGCCGTTTCAGCTCAATCAGCTGAACGCAGACGACGCCAGATCCAGAGTGGTTTCCCAGAACCGAGTACGTGCCAAACAGTCCACCAGCTACACTGAAAGCACAGCAATCGGAAAAACCAACGCCGAAGTGATCAAGTAAACCCGACAGGGCCAGAATATCTCTGAAGTCCATCTGGCAAACGACGGCATTGCCAATCTGACCCGCCCTGAAAACCTTGAGCAGGAAATCAACGACCTGCAAAGCGCCTCTGTGCTGGTGCTGGAGCAGGGCAGCGACAACTACTTTTTATCGCTGGAAAAACTGAACCCGGAGCAAAGAGGCGCTCTGGTCGAACAGCTCAAAAGCCATCTGCTGGCCACACCGGATCAGGCCGCCCCCTTTGCGCTGGATGACTATTTGCAAGTCATGCAGCAGGACGGCCAGACCCAGTTTCAGCTCGGCAGCGAAAAAAACCTGACCCAGACCACGCCGGGCCAACTGCACTTTGATGCCAGTTTGTCTGACAAGCAGACGATTGTGAACCAGGCCAATGCCCAACAGGCTGAGCTGGCCCCCCTGCAAGGCACAGCCCAGGAGATCCAGCAACAATTGCTGGAGATGCCGGTCGAAGAGTTTTCAAGCCGTATGTGGCAGTTTAACAACGGCCAGGCCACAGCCGACGGCCATGATCCCCGCTTTGCCAATGGTGTCCAGATTCAGAACGGGGCACCCCAACTCTGGATTTCGCCCAAAGTGACCGCGCCCAGCGCCTCTGAAACAAACTTTGCCACGCAATTCAACGCCCTGGCCCCCGCCGATCGTACCCGTCTGTATACCCAGATGCTGGCCTATGAATTTAATATCCAGCAAAGCCTGGGCAATGTAAGCGAAGTGCAGTTTGTCGAAGCCATGCAGCGCAATCAGCAGGCCGAAGGCAACCCTTATGCTGAAACCCAGGCCTTTGAGCAAATTGCCGCCGGGGTTTATCAGATGAGTCAGGGGGAGCTGCCCGCCAGCCTGCTGGATGAAAACGGTGGACTGGATCCGCAGTTTGTTGACAAGCTGCAGGGTATGCTGAACGTGCTCTCACCCAGGGTGCAGTCTGCCAGCGATACCAACACCAAAATGCAAAGCCATCAGGCGGCCCTGTCGCCAGAAGCCTACGCCCGGCTGGACCCCGGCGAGCAGCAGAACTACTTTCAGCACGGTGATTTGTTTATTGGCCGGGGTGACGGCACCGATGGCCGCGCCACCAGTATGCAGCGCCGCTTTTTTGGCGCCAGCCTGGAGGTCACACCTCCCAGCGTCAGCGAAACCCATTTTAGCCCGGTCAACCTGGCCGTCCGCTCCTTTGATGAGATGTTTCGTCCCGGCGATCGCTTCACCGTCGATGTTTCGGGCAGCAAGGCCAGCAATGCCAATACGGTGGTCGAAGCCCAGACCGGCTTTAATCTGGAGCGTGCCAGAAACACTTTTGCTGAAAGCAACACCATTTCGGTCAACAACCGCAAAATCAGCGATGAAGATTTGCTCAACACGGGCAGCACATTTTTTGGGGGGCCTGAAGCACTGATTACAGCCTTTGGTCAGAACCCGGCAGATTTTCAGCAGTACATTCAGGACGGCGAGCTGATCTTCGACAAAGTCGAAGGCCCCAACAACAGCAGGCAGGATATTTTTGCCGCTCTGGGCCTCGAAGGGCGCGGCGAAACCGGGGTCAAAGCCATGCTGGCGACGCTGCTCTTTGACAGGGCTTTCTCGACCGAAAACATGGCCGGAGCCTACGCAGAAAACGGCTTGCCCCCGCGCTTAAACGCGGTGGTCGATGAACCAGAAAAGTCCATTCAGTTTTTACCCGTGCTGCAGCAGGTTGCCGAAATGAAGCAAGCCCAGCTCAACAGCTATATTGCCGAAAACGGGCTGGATTTAGCGCCCTTAACCCAGCCCATTGAGCTGCGGGTAGTGGCCCTGCCCACCCAGACCAATCTGGCCGCGCTGCGTGCAGGCACAGCCTTTATTAATTTAAATCACTACCAGACAGACCTCAGTGCGGCCAGCCATGCCTGGATTGAAGGGCAGTTTCAGGTACACGAAATTGACTGAAATCCCCAGAATCCAGCGTCTCAGTGATCGCCAGGGTCAGCAGGAGCGCAAGGCAAAGCTGGCCCAGCGCCTGTTTGAGCGCGGCGATCAGCTGATGCGTGAAGCCCTGCAGGCCCAGCCGGTTCAGCAGGCCAGCATCATCCGTGCGATAGACTGCTTTCATCAGGCCATTGAAGCTCGCCCCGATCTGGAGGCCCCTTACCTGGCACTGGCCTATATCAGCTGGCGCCTGGGGCGTTCAGCAGATGCCCTGGCCCTGCTGAACACAGTTCAGGCCCAGCGCCTTTATTCAGCCCGGGCTGAGGCCCTGCGTTTGCGCATTCAGACCTGAGCCCGTGCAAAAATATCTGGCCGTCAGATCTGAAGTTGGCGACATCTGACAAGAAGCAGGCATTAGCAGGCGATAATAACAACACATAACCATGCCCTGCCCCCCTGGCAGCAGTTTAAAGAAAGTCAGAGAAAGCACAGCGATGGCCTTACAGATTCCCCCTTCCGGTAACCCCATCAATCAGACGGGTTCCACCGCAACCCCACGCAATACCCCCGCCCAGCTTCCGCCCACATCGATTGCCTTTAACCCGCCGGCTCAGAATCTGGCCCCCCGTGACAATGTTCGGGTTGCTCCCCAGGGTGCTTCGCTGCAGACCGTCAACTGGCTGGACAACGAACCGGCACCCTTTGCCCAGGTTGATGCCCACTTTCGCCTGCGCGATCTGGACGGACTGGATCAGCGCAGCAGCCGCGATTTACACGGCGAAGTCGATCTGAACCTGGGCATCAGCCGGGATCTGCTCGAAAACAGCATGGACGAAGCCAAAAAACAGGCCCCCGATCTGGACTTTAAACTGAGCTATGACCACAGTCAGAAACAATACCGCATCGCGGTGTCGTACCCCACCCGCCTGGGTCGGGTCGGCCTGGGCTCAGTCTACCTCCAGCCCAAAGGCGACAAGCTGCACCTCGAAGTGGGTGGTCTGGCCGGTGGCGCAGCCAGAGTCGCCAATGCCCTGAGTTTTGGCAAAGCCCGCGAAGCCACCGAAGCTTTGGTCAATCAGCTCAGTAAAGATATGGGCTTCAAAGTCAGCAGCCAGTCCATGACCCGCTATATCCTCACACCCGATCTGGCCAACAGTCCGGTATTCAAAGAGATTCCCCTGGCCGGGGGAGAGAGCCTGAAGCTGGAATCGCTCACGCCCGGCAGTGGCTCACTGGTCAACATGCAGACCGACGCCCAGGGCAATCTGAGCGTGCGCATGCAAAAAATTCAGGCCGTGGCCAGCTCGCAGGCCGGCGCGGCACGCGCTGTGCCCGATCGCGAGGGACCCGATCAGCTCGATATCCAGGTCGAAGCCACCTTAAAACCTGACTTTTCAGCCGATGTCAGCTCTGCCCTCAATCTGGACCTCAACGTTCAAGCCCAGGAGCGCGCCGGACTGCAACAGCGATTAAAAAAACTGACCGGACAGGACCTGCCGGTCAGCGGTGAGCTGCGCATTGAAAACTTACAGGTAGATGCGAAAGTAGCGGCCAACGGCCAGGTGCGAAGCGTTGAGTCCAGCGGAGGACAGATTGAGGCCGAGAATCTCAACCTGAATCTGGGCCCCAATCAGGTGAATTTTTCAGAGGTGCGCGGCGGTCTGGAAATGCAGCACCAAAACGGCCAAAGCCGTTTGACTGCCGACGACGTTCAGCTCAAAGGCAATCTCAGCAACGGCCAGGGCGCTTTAAACATTCAGAATCTGGATTTTTCGGGCACCCTGGTGCACGACAACAAACAGCCCCAACAGGTGCGCTTTGAGATCGGCGCAGGCCAGCATCTCAGCTTCAGCGGCCAGCTGCAACAGGGCAGCGAGCGCATCGGCATTCAGGACCTCAGCCTGAAACAGGCCCGGCTGCAAACCGATCTCAGCAAAGGCGAGCTGGCCCTGCTGCCACAAAATGGCCAGACCCCGGATGCCCGCATCAAGCGCCTGACACTGCCTGACGCCACCCTTTATGATCTGCGCTTACAAGGTACGCTGCAGGCCAACCTCAATCAGGGCTCGGTGGCACTGGATGCAAAATCTTTTGGTCTGGCGGCCAAAGCCGGTGATGTCACCCTGCAGTGGCTGCAGGGCAGCGGCAAACTCAGCCTGGACGGCAGCGGCGGCATCAGCCTGCAGCAAGCGCGCTTCAGCACCCAGGGCCAGGTCGGTGATATCAAAGTCAATAGCCTCAAGGGGCAGGGCAATCTGCAGATCAGCCCCGGCGGTGAGGTCAATCTGCAATCGGTGCGCAACCTGGAGCTGGACACGGATCTGGGGCTTAAACTCAAAGGTGACTTCAGCGGCCAGCTCAATGGCAACCAGATCCAGCTGCAGACCCAGGGCAATAAAGCCGCCCATATTGATATGGTCAACCCTGAACTGCGGCTTGACCTTCAGGGCATCGAGGTCCAGGGACAGGTGCGCGTGGATGCCAGCACGGGCGAAGTTCACTTTGCCAGCCTGCCCAACGGCGATCTGCGCCTGAATCAGGGCCGGATCGACGGTCTGGAACTCAAGGATGTGCGTTTGCAGGGGCAGATTGAACACAAAGCCAACAAACTGGTCTTTTCACCAGAAAGCGGTGGTCAGCTCAAAGTTTCGGGCCAGCTGAACGATGTCCGCATTGAAGGCCTCGAAAGCAGCGGCAGCGTCAGCTACGATCTGCAGCAGCAGATCATCGCCTGGGATGGTCCGACACAAGCTGCTCTGCCGCGCCAGGGCATTCAGGATCTGCGCACCGAAGGCCCGCTCAGTATTCAGATTCTGCCCTCACAGGAGATGGTCTTTCGCTCTGACAACGGCGTGATCAACGCCACCCTGGGCGATCTGCGCCTGGAAAACATCAAAACCAATGGCGAAGTGATTTTTGACCCGCGCACCCAGAACCTGCGCTTTGCAGGTGCTGAAGGGCAGGGACTGCAGCTGGAAGGCAGCTTTAACGGCCACCCGCTGAAAATCAGCTCCTCAGGCCAGATTCAGATCAACGATCGCGGGCAGGACTATCAGATTCGCGGCGAAGGCCTGCAGATTTCCGGTCTGGTCGACGGCTTTGAGCTGGCCAGCCCGGCCGGCGCAGAAGGCACCTTCAGCATGAAACGCGACTTCTCGGGCTTTGAGCTGCAGGACCTAAACTTTGGTTTTGCCGTGGATGATATTGAAGTCAACAGCCAGGGCACGGTGCGCAGCACGCCAGAAGGTGGAATCGCGATCGCCCTGCAGGGCCAGCTCGGCAGCCAGAAAGGTGAGCTGCAGGCCCTGCTGGCCAAACTGGCGGGCCGCGAAGATTTTGGCGGTGATTTTCAGCAGGGCCTGCAACAGGTTAATCAGGCCCTGGATCAGGCTTTTGCAGACTTTGAAGGGGCCCAGCTGCAGTTTGAGGATCTGGAGCTGGTGCTCGACCAGAACATGCAACTGGAACGCTTTTCGGTCCGAAACAACTCCGAAATTCACAATGCCCGCATGAGCGTGGATCTCAACGGCAAAAAGACCCTGCTGCCCATGGGCACGGTCAACTGGACGGCTGACGTACAGGGCACGCCCGCTGGCGTGACCATTCCCGAAGGCCAGCTGGCCTTCTCACTGACCGACGAGCTGCGCGGCCAGCTGGTGGCCGAAGTCAAAAAACAGCTCGAAGACAGCGGCCTCAAAGATGTGCAACTGCAGCTGCACCCTGACGGCAAGCTCGAAATCCAAAACGCCACCTACAAGCGCAAACGTCTGGGCGTTTCTGCTGAGCTGGAGATCAACACCCGCATTGTTGACAATCACCTGGAAGTCAGCCTCGACAAAGTCAAACTCAAAAATGCCTTATTCAACCTGATCGCCCAGGTGGCCGGTGCGCCCGATAAACTGGCCGATGAAGTCGAGAACATGTTGACACAGCACGAAGTGCGCTACCAGCGCCGCAACCGCCGGGGTCAGGCCGACCCGGAATCCGGCCGGATCTTCCGCATTGATCTGCAGGCCCTGCTACAACAGGTAGACCCCGGCATTAAACTGAACAACGCCAGCCTGAGCTCCCAGGGTCGGGTGGAGGTCAGCTACGCCTACCGTACCGACACACCCTGACAGCATCTGACCAACACAAGGTCATGAAAAAGGCCCCGCTCGTTTGAGCGGGACCTTTAAATTTAACTCAGGGAGTCAGGGCGCGGGGCCTGGCTTACATCATGCCGCCCATGCCACCCATGCCTGCCATGGGATCCATACCGCCACCACCAGCAGCTTTCTTCTCAGGTTTTTCCACCACGAGAGCTTCAGTGGTCAGCAGCATGGCTGCGATGCTGGATGCGTTCTGCAGGGCTGCGCGGGCCACTTTGGCGGGGTCCACGATACCGGCATTCAGCATGTTTTCATACTTGCGATCGAGGGCGTTGTAGCCAACACCTTTTTCAGCAGAGCGAACCTGCTGCACCACAACCGCACCTTCCTGGCCAGCGTTTTCGGCAATCTGACGCAGGGGGGCTTCGAGGGCTTTGATCACGATGTTGAAGCCGACTTTTTCGTCGTCGTTGAAGCTGTCGCCGTTGCTGTTGAGGTGAGACTCAACGGCAGTGGCAATCTGCAGCAGGGTGGTACCACCACCGGCCACAATGCCTTCTTCAACGGCTGCACGGGTCGCGTTCAGCGCGTCTTCGATGCGCAGTTTGCGATCTTTCAGTTCGGTTTCAGTGGCTGCGCCAACCTGAATCACCGCAACACCGCCGGACAGTTTGGCCAGACGCTCCTGCAGTTTTTCACGGTCGAACTCAGAATCGGTTTCTTCGATCTGGCGACGGATCTGACCCACGCGCTTGTCGACGGCATCTTTATTGTCGCTGCCGGCCACAATGGTGGTTTTGTCCTTGGTTACTTTCACCTGACGGGCATAGCCCAGCATTTCGACATTGATGTCGTCCAGTTTCAGACCGAGGTCTTCACTGACCACCTGACCACCGGTCAGAATGGCAATGTCTTCCAGCATGGCTTTGCGACGATCGCCGAAGCCAGGGGCTTTAACGGCGATGCTGTTCAGCACGCCGCGCAGCTTGTTGACCACCAGTGTAGCCAGGGCTTCGCCTTCAACGTCTTCAGCAATGATCACCAAGGGCTTGCCTGAACGGGCCACGCGCTCCAGCACGGGCACCAGGTCAGCCACTGCAGAGATTTTGCGATCGGTCAGCAGCACATGGGCTTCTTCGTATACGGCTTCCATCTTTTCAGAATCAGTCACCATATAAGGAGAGATATAGCCTTTGTCAAACTGCATGCCTTCAACCACATCCAGTTCGGTGCTCAGACCTTTGGACTCTTCAACGGTGATAACACCATCTTTGCCCACGGCTTCCATGGCTTCAGCAATCAGGTTGCCAACAGTCAGATCGTTACCGGCAGAGATGCTGGCGACCTGAGAAATGGCGGTTTTGCCTTCAATGGGGGTAGAAACTTTCTGGATTTCTTCCACAGCCACGGCCACGGCTTTTTCAATACCGCGCTTGACCAGGATGGGGTTGGCACCAGCGGTCACGTTTTTGAGACCTTCGCGAATCATGGCCTGGGCCAGAACAGCAGAAGTGGTGGTGCCGTCACCGGCAACATCGTTGGTTTTGCTGCAGACTTCGCGCACCAGCTGGGCGCCTGTGTTTTCGAGGGGATCTTCGAGTTCAACTTCTTTGGCGATGGTCACACCGTCATTGACGATCTGGGGCGCACCAAATTTTTTCTCCAGTACCACGTTACGACCACGGGGGCCGAGGGTTACTTTTACCGTATCAGCAACGGCATTGACACCACGCTCCAGAGCGTGACGGGCATCTTCGCGATAAACGATTTGTTTAGCCATCTGTCTTTCCTCCTCTTATCTTTCCACAATTGCCAGAATGTCTTTTTCAGAAATCACGAGGACTTCTTCACCCTGGGCTTTGATTTCGGTTCCAGCGTACTTGGCAAAAACCACGCGATCGCCTTCACGCACTTCCATCTGGGAGCGCTTGCCGTCGTCGAGCAGTTTGCCGGGGCCAACAGCCAGAACTTCAGCTTCCTGGGGCTTTTCTTTTGCGGTAGAAGGCAAAAGGATGCCACCGCTGGTTTTTTCTTCCTGTTCAACAATCTTGACGACCACGCGATCGCCGAGGGGTTTCAGAAACGTTTTAGCCATAGGGTTTTCTACAACCTCCATTTGTGTGTGAGCAGAGCGCTCAGTAATGTGTTAGCGGATCCTGAGTACTAAAGCTAGCACTCTCTGTTATGGATTGCTAATCCTGTATTCGTTATATTGCATCCTTCATCAGAATGTCAAGGTGTCATCATGGCTGAAAACAGAATTTTTTTAGCGTTGATTTCAGTTCAGTGATCTAAAAACATTTTATCACTCATCACGACAGAATGCTAATTAAGTAAATAATTTAATTATTTTAAAATATTAAAATATATTCCGCTGCGGCACGTCAGGCACCATACAGCCCGGCCGGCAACACGCTTCAACTGAGGCTGAGCGGCATGCAAGGCCCTGCGGGCCTTCAGTTATCCGGCTGAAAATCAAAGTCTGCAGGGATCTGGCAAAAGCCATCATCGCTGCGCTGCACAAAACGCACGGATTTTGACAGCTGTCGACTATCGGGATTGACAAGTACAGCCAGCTGCAAATCAGCGCCCCGAAGACAGACCCAGCACAGGCCCTTGTGTTCCAGCTGGGGATGCGGTGGCGAAAGCCCGGGGACATATTCAACACGTCCAGCCTGCCAGCCACGCCAGAACAGCCAGCCGGTTTTAAAACGCACATGGTCACCCACCTGAACGGACACACTCAGGCCATGGTAGGTGATCACGTCAAAGGCTGTTTAGCGTTCTTCGCGCTGAATATCGGCAAACTCAGGGTGCGCATTGACCACCCGACTGGCATACTGTAAAGCAGTGATGACGTCATCTTCGGTGATCTGGGGATATTTTTTGGCCACATCGCGCACGTTGCGAAACTTGATCAGTTCTTCCAGAATCAGTTCGATCGACAAACGTACCCCGCCGATATAGGGTTTGCCGTGCAGAAAGTTGGGATCACTGATAATCTGTCGCATGAAGCTGGATTCTCTTTTTTTACTTAAGCTATAATTGGATTATAGCACGAACAAAGGTCAGGTCATTCATGCGCTTTCCCACTCTGGAACAGGCCTTTCAGCCGCTGATCTGCAAAGGCAGCGGCTTTGAGCGGGGTCGTATTCAAGGCAGCAGCTTTCAAAAACCCCTGCAGCTTTGTTTTAACGCCCTGCTGCAATCTGAAACCACCCGTCTGTTTATGCCCCGCTTCTGGCCCGAAAGCTGGGCCCGACGCCAGCTGTTCTGGCAGTCACGCCTGCAGTTTCAGGCCCCCTTGCAAAAAACTCACCCAGATTTTGCCGCCCATTTGCAGGGTCTGGCCGCTGGCGCTGAACTGCCCGAGAACCTGTTTTTCTTTTTGCTGCAGTTTGAACGTTTGCTCTCACGCCTGCACTTTCAGATGCACACAGGTCTGATTCTGATGGTGCCGCCACGCTTCAGCGCCACGCAGGAGCCCATGCTGCTGCACAATCTGGACCACCCTTATTTTCTCAAAGCCTTTGGCCTCTTTCGCCAGAGCGAGCCCGACCAGGGCCTGCGCTCCCTGGAAATGACCCTGCTGCCCATGAGCGGCACCTATACCGGCATGAATGAAGCGGGCCTGGCCATTGCGGTCAACGCCGGCTTTCAGCAGCAGGCCAACAGCTCACCCTTTCCACTGTCGCTCAAAATTCAGCAGCTGCTGCAGCAGTGCGAAAAGGTTTCTGAAGCCATCAGTGCTCTGCAGACCCAGGACTATCAGGGCGGCGGCCTGGTAGCCCTGATGGATCGCCAGGGTGATATGGCCCTGGTGGAAAGCGCCAACGGTAAATTTGCCGTGCGGCCGGTCAAAGACCAACTGCTGATGGTCAGCAACCACTACCAAATCACCGAAATGCTGTCCGAGAACATTCCCGTTAACGCTTACTTTTCGCTGCGTAAAAACCTGGCGTCCTTTGCCGGCAAGCGGGTACGCGAGGCCTCAGAATCACGGCTGGACCGGATTGCCCAGCTGATGGGCACCCGCGTACACTTTCACGCTGAGGATCTGCTGGATTACGCCCGGGATCACGGCGACATCCAACAAGCCTGCGATAACACCATCTGCCGCCACGGCAGCTATTATGAAACCACTTACTCCGCCCTGATGCAACCCCGGAGCCGGCGGCTCTGGCTCACCCTTGAAACGCCCTGCGAGCAGGCCCACCAGGTGTACCAATGGTATTGAGTCAGCGCCCCAAACCCATGCCAGTCTATGCAGTGCATCCTGTGGAGCTCTGGGCCCCCCTGGCGCTGGGCATGATGACCGCCTGGATTGCCCAGGAAGCCGGCGACAGCTACCGGCCCATTTACCCTTATGCCCGCTCAGGCGAACACTTGCGCGAACAGGTTCAGACCCACGGCCCGGGCGTGGTGCTCTTCTCGAATTACATGTGGACCCGCAAGGCCAATCTGGAGATTTCAGCAGATATCAAAGCCTTTGCCCCTGAATGCGTGATTATTCATGGCGGCCCGGATACTCCCGCTTACCCCCACGCCAATAGCGCCTACCTTGAACAATACCCCTTTGTGGATTACTGCATTCACGGCGAAGGCGAGCAGACCCTGCTGGCACTGCTGCAAAGCCTGGCAGCAGGCCAGTCTCCCCATGAAGTAGAAGGTCTGGGTCTGCGTTACGCGGGCGAAGTAATCAAAACGCCCCCACGCGCCCGCAGCCAGGATCTGAACCGTTTTCCTTCGCCTTATCTGACCGGCGTCTTTGACACCCTGCCCTGGCAGCACTGGTCAGCAGCGACCCTCGAAAGCAACCGAGGCTGCCCGTACGGCTGCACCTTTTGTGACTGGGGTTCGGCCACCCAGCAAAAAATGCGGCTCTTTGAGCTGGAGCGGGTCAAAGCTGAAATTGACTGGATCGCCCGGCATAAAATTCCCAAACTCTGGATTGCCGACAGCAATTTTGGCATTTTTGAGCGGGATCTTGAGATTGCTCGCATGGTCTGTGAGGCCAAAGCCCGCTATGGCTTTCCAAAGCTGCTGATCACCAATTACGCCAAAAATACCAAACAACACCTGATCGAGATTATTGAGTTACTGGTCGAGCACGGGCTGGTCAGCACAGGGATTGTCTCCATGCAAACCCGTGATGCAGCCACCCTCAAAGCCGTCAAGCGCAGCAATATCAAAACCGGGGAGTATGATCGCCTGCGCCAGGCCTTTGAAGCCCGCAAGCTGCCCATGAGCACCCAGCTGATGATCGGCCTGCCCGGCAGCACCCCCGAGTCCTTTAAAGCCGATCTGCGCTTCTTTTTTAACCAGACCCTGGATGTACAGATCTTCAGAACCGCTGTCTTGCCCAACAGCCCAATGGCAGCCCCTGAATATATGGCCGAGCACCAGTTAGCGGTAGACGAAAACGGTATGCTGCGCGCCACTGCCCAGCTCAGCAGTGACGAACTGGATCAGATTGAACAACTGGCCCGCCTGTTTCGCTGCGCCCATACCTATGGCATGTTTCGCTACTGGCTGTGTTTTCTGAACTGGGATTACGGCATCGACCCGATTGATTATCTGGATGACCTGCAAAAGTTCAGTCAAAACACCAGCGGCTGGCTGGCCCAGCTCTGGGAGCAGGAATCCCCCCTGCACGATATGCTGACCACCCATCCCACGCTGCGCGAAACCCTGCGCGCAGAAAGCGCCTGGCGCAGCTTTTATCAGGAGTTGAAAGCCTTTACGCTGGCCCATTATCCTCAGGTTCACGATGACAGCGCGCTGGAGACGGTTCTGGAGGTTCAGGTTGCCGTCATGCCTCATGCAGCACAGCATTACCCACTGCAGGTGCGACTCACCCATGATTTTGTGCGCTACTATGCCAGCCACCAGCAGGACGGCTCAGGCCAGCCCCTGCTGAGCGAAGGCCCCGGTAAACTGATGGTCAGCGATCCCCTGAACGTCAGCCACGAAAGCCTGTTTCAGCAATTGCGTGAGCGCACCCGCCCGATTGCGATCTGGGAGCTGCTCTCGCCCCTGAGCCCGGAAGGCACGGAGGCCACGCTGTTTATCTCTCAGAGTCTGGCCGAGCGGGCCGTCTGAACCGTATAGCCCTGGCCCTGGCTGCAGATACAAACAGCGCCATCGGTATCTGTGCGCCAGACGCGGCTGCCCTGCGCCTGATAACGTGCCAGCACATCAGCCGACGGATGCTGAAAGCGGTTGCGCTCCCCGACCGAAACAATCGCTTCACGGGGCTGTACCGCCGCCAAAAAGGCTTGGGTAGAAGAGGTTTTGCTGCCATGGTGCGGCACTTTAACAATCTGATGGCGCGCCTGAAAACCGGGTGTGGCCAACAGGTGCTGCTCACCGGCAGATTCCAGATCCCCGCTGAATAAAAAGGCCAGATCCCGGTGCCGCAGTTGTACCACCATCGAGCGGTTGTTGAGACTGGCATATTCCGCTGCTTCAGCATCCTCACCAGCGTGTGTGTGCCCGGTCTGCGTTTCAGCCAGCGGCTGCCAGAACACCAGCCGCAAACCCGATGCCAGTTCACGCCATCCACCATGGGGCACATGGGTCAACCGCGTCCCTTTTGCTTTCAGATGCTTCAGCAGCGCCGGGTAAGTCCCACCAGAATCAGGACGCTTTTCTGAAGCCGAGTCCTCTGATGCCACGGTCATAAATTCGGCAATCGGCAGCTGCGCCGCCAGCGAAAAAAAACCACCGTAATGATCCAGATGGGGATGGCTCAGAATCGCCAGGTCGATTTTGCGAATCCCGCGCTGCTGCAAATAAGGCAGAATATGGCGTTCACCCGCATCCTGAAAGCCTGAAGGATGGGTTTCAGAGGGCCAGCGCGGCCCGGCATCAATCAGAATCACCTGGCCAGCGGCCTCAATCAGGGTGCTGTCACCCTGACCCACGGCCAGATAGGTCACGCGGACCGGGCAGCGCAGACTTTCGCTCCAGCTGCGTCCGGCCAGCACCAGCGGCAGGGCCAGGAGCATCGCCAGCAAGAGGCGCTGTCGGCGTGTACGCGACAGACCAACGGCGGGGCCATGTCCAGCGATCCAGAAACCCAGCAGGGCATAGGCCAGAACCACCGCACCCAGAGGCAGGGGTCGGAACTGCCACAGAGGCGAGGGCAGCTGCAATAAAGCCTCCAGCATTTGCAGCAGGAGCGTAACCAGCGCATGGGCCGGCAGCAGCACCCAGCCCTGCAGCGTACTCGACAGATAGCCACAGAGCATGCCCGCCAGCGCCAGCCAGGTCAGGGCCGTGGTGATCAGACCGGCCAGTAAATTCGCAGGCAAAAACAGCCAGGACAGGCTGCCAAAATGCAGCAATTGCGCTGGTAAAACCCAGATCTGGGCCGCCAGTACGGGCGCACACAGGCCCGCCAGGGGCAAAGGTAAAAACCCCAGATACCCCAGCAGCCGCCGGGTGCTGAGCAGGAGTCCCGCCGTGGCCAGCATCGAAAACTGAAAACCAATATCCTGCACCAGCGCAGGCTGCCAGAGCAACAGCGCACTGCCCCCCAGCGCCAGGGCCCAGAGGGGATCGGCCTGGCGGAAACGCAAAAACCCCAGCAATCCCAGGCTGGCCACACAGGCCGCCCGCAAGACCGAAGGGGGCCCGCCGGTTAAGCCCACAAAGCCCCAGAGCCCCAGCAAAGCCAGACCAAAACACAGGCTGCGCGGCAGGCGCAGCGCCAGGCATAACCCCAGCAAAGACAGCACCACCAGCTGAACCTGAAAGCCCGACACCGCCAGCACATGTTGCAGACCGACGGCCTGAAACACGGCTTTGATCTCCTCAGGCACCGGGGCCGCTTTTTCGCCCACAATCAGGCTGGCCAGAATGCGCGCACTGCCCAGAGGCAAGTGAGCTTCCAAGCGCCGGACCAGATCCAGACGCAGGCCCTGCAGCAGACGCTCTGGCTGCATGCTGCCCGTAGCCGCCTGCTGCAGACTGACGGTATCGGCAAACACCAGACTAAAAACCTGCTGCCGGGCCAGATAGTCCCGATAAGAAAAGGCCCCAAAATTCAGGGCTGCCGGCACCTGACCCAAACGCCCTTTGATCTGAATGCGATCCCCGATGCGATAAGTGACCGCCGCCGTCTGTTTGAAATAAACCAGGGTTTTGCCTGTTAACTGGCTCTCCGTCTGATCTGCCAGCTGCAACTGATCCACAGCCACGCGCCAGCGATCGGCCCCCAGCGCCTCCAGATCACTGCAGACCCGCCCGCTGAAGCGCAACCGGGGGGCTGGAGCCAGGCGTGAAATATCAGAGGGCGCAGCCGCTGGCGCTCGCCAGCTGGCCCAGAAGCTTCCCCAGAGACCGCTCAGACAGGCAAGACAGAGCACCCAGCGCCAGCGGCGCGGACAAAACACCGCTACAGCTGCAGCAACAACACCCCAGCCAATTATCAAAACGCTGAGAGAGAGCAGCTCAAATCCCTGAAAACCTGTCCCCAGAGCCAGTCCACCCGGCAGCAGCAACCAGCGTCTCACTGCAAATAGCCTTGAATCCGGGCCAGGGTCTTGGCACCAATGCCTTTGACCTTGAGCAAGTCCTGCGGGCTCTGAAAAATGCCGTACTGCTGGCGATGCGCAATAATGCGCTCAGCTGTCACCGGCCCAATCCCCGGAATCGCCTCTAACTGAGCAGCACTGGCGGTATTAAGGTCTATTTTTTGGATGGTCTGAGCCCCCTGAGGTGCAGCGGTATTTACCGCAGCGGCCAGCTCCACCCCGGCAGGCATCAGCCCCTGAGGCTGCGCTGACACAGCCGGCACATGCAGCACTTCACCGGGCCGGAGCTGACGCAGCAGCTCACGGGGATGAATCTGGGCGGTGGGCTTCAGCCCACCCGCCTGCTGCACCAGATCGGCCACCAAAGCGCCCTGACTCAGTTGATACTTACCAGGCGCTTTGACTTCACCGGTGACCAGCACCTGAAAGCCCGGCTGCAGAATCACGGGCCCACTGACTTCGGCCCGGGCCACCACCGGTGGCTCCAGCCACTGCTCCAGATAGAGACTGCAACCTGTAAATACCGCCGTCAAAGCGGTGGTCAGACCAAACCAACGTAAAAAAGAAATCATCTGAGAACCTCCAGAAAACAAAAGCTGTCTTCTGGATACCATGGGGCTGTAAAAACCTTAATTGTCAGCTTTTTGACGGCTTTTGAACACTTTTTGTACAGGCGATAAAAAAACCGGTCCGTCACCGAAGTGGAGAACCGGTAAGGGTTAAGCCTTAAAAACTGTTTACTTTGCAGCGGGTCTTAAGGGCGGCAGGGTCAGAACCTGGCCAGGATAAATCCAGTGGGTGTTGGTACTGCCAATCACCTGACGGTTCATCTCGGCAATTTCTGGCCAGCGCTTCCAGGTGCCCAGTTCTTTCTGAGCGATGGAAGAGAGGGTATCTCCGCGCTTGACCGTATACAAAATTTTACTGACGCTGCCTTCACCAATGCCGCTGCCACCGTTGACGGGGCGGGGTGCCGGGGTGGGTCTGACCGGCGCTGTGGGCTGAGCCGGGCGGGGCGCAGGAGCGGGTTGTACAGGCGCCGGTTGAGCGGGCGCAGGCTGTACCGGACGGCTGCCCTGGCCGGGGCCAGGATCAATCGTCACCAGTGGGTTGGGCCGGTGGCCAGGAATAATCCGGATTTCAGGATCATTGCTGTTACTGGGCGGCGCCACAGGCGGCTGAGCAGGCTGCGCCGGTGCGGGCGGCTGTGCTGGTGCAGCAGGGGGCTGCGCCGGCGGCGTAGCCGGCGTGCTGGGCCGGCTGGGGATGGGAATGGTCTGCTCAGGCTCATTATCGGGCACAGCAGGTGCGGGCAGCTGGGCCGGAGGTTTGGGCATCACCGGGATTTCTTCAACGGGCTCAGGCTGAGCCGGAGCCGGTTTGGGCGGTTCAGCCGGTGTCGGCTGCGGCGCAGCTGGCACCTGGGGCTTGTTGGGCTGCAGGCTTTCGCCATTCAGAATGCGTTCGCGCAGCGATTTGGCGGTGTCGAGCTGCTGACGGGCAGCGTCCAGCTCCTGCTTGGCGCCCTGAAAGCGGGTCTGGGCTTTTTCAAGATTCTGGTTGCGCTCATGCAGCTCGGCCAGGCTGTTGCCCACGCTCATAAAGCTCAGCGGACCGCGTTTGCGATCGATGCTGTGCTGCGCTTCGCGCTTCTGGCTGCGGGCATCGCGAATTTCAAAATCCAGCCCGCGAATGACGCGCTGCAGCTCCACACCCCGGGGCGAGCTGCGGTCAATACCGGCCAGTTCCAGTTCATACTGCCCTTTTTCGGTTTCCATTTCTTCAATGGTCCGGGCCAGGGTGCTGACCTGAGACTGGCTGTTGGCCAGTTTGGTCTGAGAATCTTTGCCCAAAAAGTCGACCAGGCGCTGCTGAAGATACTGGGCGTTTTTAACCCCATCTTCAGCTTTGCGAAAGCCTTTTTCGGCAATTTTGAGCTCGCCTTCGGCGCGTTCAATGGTGGCTTCGATTTCTTTGAGCGGAAACCTGGCTGCTTCGGCATCAAAGAAAACCACACCCTGGGAGGGCAGCGTGCCTGAACGGGTCTCTAAAACAAAACCAGTTTCAATGTGCTGCTGGTTAATATTGTCGCGTTTAAACAAACCCAGCTGGGGGTCTTCAAGGTTAAAGCTGGCACCAGCCAGCTGGGGCGCATTGGCCGCTGCAGACTGCACAAAACTGCTGACTTCCTGATGCGAGAGTTTGCTGTTGTTGCGTCTGACAAAGTCTTTGATGCTGTTTTCTGAAAAGTTTTCCAGATACTGCCCCTGAATGTGGAAGGAAATATTATGGGTTTTAAAGGGGCTGGCGGTAGGATGGTTGAGGACGTGGTCCGCAACCTTGTTCTGAACAGGCGTAAAACGCACCTGTTGGGTGTTGTTCGACACATTCGGCATCTGAAAGCACACCTTTCATTGTTAAAGTCAATTGGCACTGAAGCACAGGCTTTAATATTTGACGCGCCAGTTATTAAAGCCATATTAAGTCTTCTTTATGGTTTATACCCAGGATCGGATCAAATAATGCGTGTTTGCACCGTACAAAGATTAATTTTTGTTAAGTACGCCCACCTTGTCTCCATTATAAAACACAACAGTCCTTCATGAAACTTCATCTGAATCACAGGGATTGTGATATACAAAACTTGCGGAATTTTTATTTTCGCTTATTATGAAGAGTATGCATTCTAAGCTATAAGCTATGCATCCAAAACTGAAAGGAAATAGATACACACATGTTTAAACGCATTGCTGGTTTTATGGTTGTGCTGAGCATGGTGTTTGCCTTCCAGGCTTCTGCCTGGGCTGCTGCGGTCAACGCACAGGACACCACCGTGCTTCAACAGTCTGAAGTCATCGCACTGGCTGAGAACCCTCAGCTGGCTGCCCTGAACAGCGATCTGCAACTTCTGGGCGCTACCGGTTTTGGTGGCATGAAAATTGAACCCTGGTTCTGGGCCCTCTCCATTGTGGTGCCTGGCCTCGGTCAGTTCCTGATGGGCGACATGGTTAAAGGCCTGCTCTTTTTCTTTGGCCCCACCCTGGTAGGTATTGCCGCTTCTGTGGTGACCGGTGTTCTGGTCAGCATGTTTGCAAGCAATCCCGGTATCGTGGGCATTCTGCCTCTGATTGGTACCATCCTGGGCCTGCTGGCTCTGGCCGTGTATGTCTGGAACGTCGTTGACGCCTACTTCATGAACCAGGAAAAAACCGGAATGGCCTCCATCGAGTCTCTCGATATGGAAAAACTGAGCCAGGACATTCAGCGCATTGCTGAGTTCGCTCAGAAAAACCAGATCGTGGCTCTCGAAGGCGGTGCTGCCCTGAACCATCAGGTCGCCACCTTCTAATTCCCAACGGTTTAAAAGTTAAAGCCGGGCATATGCCCGGCTTTTTCTGTGTGCGGTCAGCGTTAGGCCATCATGGTCACATCAGCGTTAAACAAATCGACCGGTCCCCATTCTATGTAAGTGGCGGGCTGTAAAAACGCCTGATACGAAAAGGGCTCAAAGGAAATCTGCGCCAGAGACGCCCCGTCTTCACCGCTGATTTGCTCGCGTTGTTGAGACAGCATCAACTGAATACGCTCCGTCATTAAACCCTGTAATGCCTCTCTATGTTCCGGATTTTGCTCAAAAAACCCTTCGTTAAAATGAATCCAGTCCTGAAAATCAGAGACGGCATCAGCCTGCTGCAACAGCGGCTCATTCTCTGCCTGGGTTAACCCCGACCTCACCCGTGAAGCGGCCATAATCAAATCATCATTTTCTGCGAACTTCCGCAACAGCGGTCTGCCGCCCAGGCTTTCGATTGCTTGATCAATGGCCGCAAGACGGGCGGGAATATCCTGAGCGTCACCAACTTCCTGCACCGTTAACGAAGCAAGCGGGCTTCCTGATTCGGGCTCTGCCTCAGGAGCGTCTTCAGCCGGTTCTGCCACTTCTGTTTCGGGCTCAGGCTCTGACACAGGTGCTTCATCTACAGGCTCAGCAGGGTCTGGCATTTCAGCGATGGGCTCTTCAGATACCTCAACAGGGGGATTTTCGACCGCTGCTTCAGGCTGAGGCTCAGGTACAACAGGTGCAGGTGCTTCGGAAGCGGTATTGGCCAGACGCTCAATATACTCTCGCAGCGCCGCATCGGTGCGGCGGCCATACAAGTTGTCGGCCGGTTCTGACAAAGGCTCCCCGTTGTCGGTATGCGGCGCGGTTAAGCGCTCATGAAAAGAAGCCTCACTCTCTGATGTCGTATCCTGGGACAAAAGGTGTTGCTGCAGTTGGGCCACCAACTCAGGCGACGCTGCGTTTTCGTTTATCAAGGTTTGCAGTTCCGTTAAGCGCTCCTGGGCGGCGTTCCGCGCTTCACCTTCGGGCAGCTGGCTCAGGCGCTCCAGACCCGAAGTGATCTGCCCTTGCATCTCGCCGATACGGGCTTCTAACTGTTCTCCGCGCAAAACGGTCCGGCTGGAGCTTAGCCCTTCAGCCTCCGGCAGAGACGCCAGGGGCTCGGGCACCGCAGCGGTGGCACCACTGTCTGATTCGGGTGCGGGCGCTTGCGGTATTTCAGAAGCGGGCTCAGCAGGCGCGCTGAAACGCAGGGCAGCAGGGCTGAAGTCAAAGGCATTGAGGTTGAGGCCAAAGCCATTGTTGCTGCCAAAAGCAGATCTACCCAAAAGGTCAGGTGATAAACGCGGACTCAGGCGAATCTCAGAATCATCATACAGAAGATCCGGTGTCAGCGCTCTACTTTGCAGCAAATTCAAATTAAAGACGCCATCACTCTGTACAGGGTCAAATGCGGAGAACTCAGAGCGAAGGGTCACGCGATTGGCATCAGGCGCCAAATCTGCAGCTCCAGCGTCAGGCTGCTCGACTGGTGACGCTTCTTGAAGCGGTTCGGACTGAACTTCAGGGGGAGGCGGGCTGACAGCGGCGGTAGGCTGTAGGCTCGCAAGATCCGGACGCGGGACACTCATATCGCCTGAAAGCATAAACAACTCTCCTTTAAGACGCTAAAACAAACACCATCAATTTTGTTTCTTATACCCCATTTTCAGATCTTTTAAGCAGTCTCTTTATTGAAAAAATCCTGTTAACTGCCCAGGCTATACTACACACAGGAAAACGCACCAAAAGACCTTGTTTCACATCAAAAAGACTTGTGTTTTTTATGTTTAAAATATATACTTAAAGTATATACTTTGGGAGCACTTCACAAGCCATGAAAACAGCCAAACTCTTTCGGAACGGTCAAAGCCAGGCCATCCGCCTGCCTAAAGAATTCCGCTTCAATGGCGATGAAGTCTATATTCGCCGTATGGGCAACAGCGTGGTTTTACTTCCCAAGCAAGGGGCCTGGGAGACCCTGTGGAGCAGCCTGGATACTTTTTCTGAAGATTTTATGAACGAGCGCCAGCAACCGCCCCTGCAAGAGCGCGAAGAATGGCCATGATCAGGGCTTTATTGGATACCAGTATCTGTATTTACACCATTCGGCAACGGCCCCCGGAAGTACGCGCCCGATTTGAGGTTTACCAGCCCGGTGAACTGGCTATTTCAAGCATTACCCTGTCTGAAATGGAGTATGGCGCAGCTAAAAGTCAAAAACCTGAACAAAACCGCAAGAGCCTGCTGCAGTTCCTGTTGCCACTTGAAATTCTGAATTATGACGCCACTGCTGCCCAGGCTTACGGTAAGGTCCGGGCTGAGCTTGAACGGGCAGGCACACCGATTGGCGCCATGGACCTGATGATTGCAGCCCATGCGCTCAGCCTGAATCTCAAACTCATTACCCGCAATCTAAAAGAATTTCAGCGTGTGCCTGGCTTGCAGGCTGAATCCTGGGTCACGTAAACCCAAAATACGCCGGTCAGCGCCAGACCTTAAGTATTTTATTGACTGTGTCTGCAGCGCCATCATTTTGTTAAAAACCGGCGTAACCTTAATTCAGATATAACCTTAAAGTTGATTGAAAGCCGTGCTGAACGGGTATAGTAAACCCAGACACCTTAAAACTCTGAAAGGATACCCACACAGCTATGACAGGAATCGACGGACGGGTTAACAATCTGAACCGGGATGTTTTTAGTGCTTTGCAAAACGTAGCAAATCCAGCCCGCCTGACAGAACAAGACGCCAAAAATATACGCTCAGCTATCATGAAAGATGGCGGAATTGACGCTGCCGAAAGAGACCTTTTAAATGAGCTGACGAGCAACACCAGCAATATTCAAATTAACGCACAGTCAAGCTCATCTTTTTCTCCGAGCGCCTTAAACTTCCAGCCCGCTCAAGGAGAGGCGCAGTCAACATTAAACACCATAAAACAACCCATCAATCTCGATCGCCTTTGGAGTAATGGGTCTGAAGGATTGACCGAAATGATCGAGTTGTCGAGCATTTCTCCTGCTACGCGCCAGGCCGTAACCCAATTCGTTGCCGGTAAATTTCTTCAGTCCTGGAACAGCAGTTCTGTTACGAATGGGTATGCTCCCTTGAGAGAAACCTTATCTAACGCTTATTCAGCCATACAGAACAGTGACCCGGAAACCAACACCAATGGGCGCTGGCTGTACTACAATGCCATGAAAATGGTAGATAATCGGGCCGGTGATAGAATTCCTGATATGTTATATAACTGGATTCGGCCGGGCGGCTACTTGTAAAGATAATACACGCGAAAAAATAGAAAAGCTCCTTTTAAAAAAAGGAGCTTTTCTATTAAATCACACCAACAACCAAACGCTCACTAAAAGCAGAACTTGTTTTCAGTGAGCGTTTTAGACTTCAGATTAGGAAACAACCTGATCACGCAATAAAGGATTGCTCAGACCAGCTAAACCGAGTTGTGATTCTGTTAGCATAGACGAACCGCCTGCCTCCATAATCCGGGTCACAGCGTCCAGAATCCGTTGCTGCTGCTGCTGAGACAAAGGTGGATTCATCTGAGCGGTGATATCAAGCATTTGTGCAATATTTTCTCTTGCACTCACATTCTCAATCGCATTGGCCAAAGCCGCACCCGTTACCTGACCGCTAACCGCGGCAACACCCTGGCTGCTTTCAGCCTGTGAAGCCATACTGCTTTCAATGATGCGCTCGATTTGCTCTCTGAAGTTTTCAGACAAGCGGTCCAGAGCCTGCTGATGGTAGTCATTGCCCTCATCCGCTTTGTCTTTGTAGAATTGGGTAATGGCATTATTGGTCATCTGCTGGGCCAACTGCTGTAAAACCAGCTGACGGGTTTTATAATCCAGGTCCCGTATGATATCAATGAAATCATTGATCAGGTCGCTTAAAAACTCTTCGCCACCTGAACTGGGTACAGGGGCAAGAATTAAGCTGTCACCCAAAGCATTTGCTTCATTAATTAAAGCCTGTGTCTGGGGACTAATCTGTGCAGTCGCAGCCGTTCTGGGAATCCCCATATTATCCTGCATGTTTCCAATGGCTGGCAAAGCCTGCTCATTTGTCAAGGCCCAGTTTTCTGCGACATCTCGCAGGCTTTCAAAAGATGCATCAAATGCGGTGTTAACAGGTGCTAATACGGAGTTATTTTGAAAATCAGCCAGAGCATCGAATTGAGACCAGTCCCCTGTCTCATCCGCTGTAACGGCCATATCTCTCAAAACACCCTGAGATTCTGTCAGGGCAATGGTTGCTGAGCTGGTAAGCCCTTCAATACCTCCCGACTCCTCCATGACCTGCATATAATCAGTGCCAAGGTCATCAAGAGCACCCAAAGCAGCATGTGAGCCTTCATAGCTTACCGTTCCACCATCTGAGGGCACGTGTAAAGTAACGGGTTCAGAGAAAGTACCCCCTGTTATCCGAACTTGTTGCCCCGTAGGAGTATTCGTAACATAGAGATTTGAGCCAGAGTTGACTGCTGCAGCTGTGTGCATGGCCATATTATCTCGAACAATAGGACCATCGCCAGGAACAGTTCCGGAATTATTTGGATCGGTAGCATCACCTCCGCTTGAACCAGGGTTGGGAGCAGAGTCAGGAAGAGTGGCCCCGCCTGGCGGTAAATTCAGTGAACCCATATCCCCTCCTGGCGGAGGGACCGTACAACTGGTACTATTTGGGTCTATTGTACATGCTGCAGACGTAAAGCTTTGAACACTTTCAGAATAGCTGGACAAGAAAGCCTGACGCGAACGCGTGTCTGCAAGTAAACTTCTGAAGTCATTTCCAAGCAAGTTTCGCGTTGTCTGTGGTTGTTGGTTAAACCATTGTTCAACCTGCGATAAAAAGTCGGGGCTGTTGATATCCAATCCAGGCTGCTCCATAAACGCCTGAAAAGAAGTGATTAAATCAGATGAACGACTTTCAGTTGTTCTGTCATTAATCATCTGATAAACAGATCCAACCAGACCAAGGTTAGGGGCGGAATTGGGGTTTTCAAGTGGCTGCCCATTCAGTACGCTATGAGCGGTAAGACCCTGAACATCAATACTTAAGCGCATATACAGCGCACTGGACATCTGAGCGTAAAGCGTTGGGTTAGACTCCCGAAGCGCAGAAGCTTCAGGACTGTTTAAAAAGCCTTGAATGGCTTCAGGTCCAAGGTTTTCAGCAGGTGGCGGGCTTCCTCCCGCCAATCTGTTAAACTCATATGCCAAAGGCGAGTCACCAAGACCAGCCATCACAGTGTCAACCACTTTATCCCGACTTTCATCCAACTGACGGGTTTGCTCTATAAACTCTAAACGGAACCGTCCTACAGCCTGGGCTGTCGGTATAAGTGACTGGGCAATGGTTCTAATCTGCTGCATGCTTCCTGCAACATCAGGAAAACTGCCATTGTCTATTGATTGGATAAGATGATTGAGTTCCCGAGGATTCATGAGCCTCAGATTTTGTACGGTCATGGGAATTTCACGCCCACTCGCATCTGTAAAACCGCTCGGACGGATACTTTCCAATGCATTGTTTAAGGCCACTGGATTTTCAGTACCAAAAGAACGGTTAAATTCTTCTATTTGAGTATTAAACGTTGTCGCGTGGGCATTCAAAGCAGCGTTAGCACGCTGTACCCTTTCGTTCCTAAGGTTCGCAACCTCTGTTTCTGCAAGTTGAGCGATTGTCTCTTGATTCTCGCCAATTAAGCCATACAGCTCTGAACGGCTGATATCGGGATTTTCAGCAGTGACTCTCGCTGTGTAAGCCATTAAACCCGCAGCATAAATACCTGGGTCTCCATCCAGATTGGACCACTTATATTTAGATACATTGTTATTTAAATAGGCTAGGTCGCTTAGCAAATTAATGCGTGTATCATTGGGACGCATTCCTGCTGGTGCGGTAGATGCAAGCGCCTGAATGTCTTCAGGTGTACTCTCAGGATTTTGAACAGCTTCTACCAAATCACTGACACCGTTGAGCGTTTGCACAATATGATTACGATATTCTCCCGGCAACTCAGCCGAGCCTAACAAATCGCGAACATTCTGTTCTAACTGTCTTATCTCCCAGCTTCCTGAAGCAAGATCATTTAAAAGCGCTCGTTGATCTTCTGGCAATTTAGAAAGCACGGCCTCCCGCTCTTCAGGCGCCAATTGATTAATCGATCTCAGTGCTTCAGTCGTTCTTGTCAAAGCGGCTTCGGTTTCTGCCTGGGTAGAAGCAACGCCTGCTTGTGCAATTAAATTACTTACGAGACTCTCAGGGCTATTGGAGCGGCTAACGGCACGCGTCACTTGTTCTAAATCCGAGTCACTGTCAATACGCTCTCCGTTTTGCACGCGCTGAATAGCATCATCAACTGAACGCAACTGGTTTTCCAATTGTTGCCTAACCGTCGGCGTGGCTGTATTTTCGGAGGCCGTTATCGCTCTCTGAACCTGATTTCGTACCTCCGTCAATTCACTGAGTGTATTTTCGCGGTTAGTTACTGCAAGCTGGGTTTTACTGGTTGCATTAGTAACACCACCAGAAGCATAACTTGAAGGGTCTAATAGCTCATTTAAAGCGTCACTCGCTTCTGATAAATTTTGAATGGGTGCCAAAGTAGGCTCGGAAAGCAGACCCTGATTTTGACTAAAAAGCGCTGCTCTTTGCTCGTTGGACAAGCCAGATAGAATTTGCATGGTCTGGTCAATACTGGCCTGACTTTGATAACCGAGGTTAAGGCTAGCACCTGGGTTGCGAACAACTGAAGTAAAAGCAGGGCTATCCAAACCCGCTTCAAATAAAGGACCCACCCCTGCATCTGTTGTAAAGAGAGATGAAGTGCCAAAATCATCAAAAGCCGGCTCGTTTTGAAGACCCAAAATATTACCAGAACCTGTGCTTTGAGCTGCCAGATCAAAAGTACCGCTATTTACAAATGGATCATTAAAAGCGCTCACACCAAGGTCTGTTGCCAAAAGAGGAGAAAGCCCACTAGTGTTGGGCGTGCGCAGAGGACCTGCAAATCCGACCCCAGACGTACTATTTACGCTTGATGAAGAAAAACCGGTGCCTAAAGATAGACCATAAGTCAATGAAGGGGTTGTTATCGGCCTGCCCCAACCAAAGGGGCTAAATGAAAACGGGTTGAACGAAGATAAAAATTGGTTCATCTGGTCTTGACGGTGTTGATGGTAACCTTGCACCAGAGTCTGAACCGTTTCCATATCGCCATTTGCAAGCGCTTCTTTTAAGGTTGCGTTCGCTGGATTCTCAAGAATCTCATTTAATATCTCAAGATGGTTAGAACTGGCCAGTTGTGGGTTTTGCTGAAGAACCTGCGCCTGTATAGATGTGCCTTGTGCTGGCACATTATCTCTCACAAGCTGCTCAAAACCACCATTTTGCTCAATAGTGGCATTAATTTCTGACAAACTAGACCTTAAATCATTGAGCGCCTGCGTCGTGGATTCTGTCAGTGGTTTAATAACTGTGACTTCACCATTCGCATCTGTTCTCACAAGATTATTGAGTTGAGAACGTACATTTTGCAATTGCTCAGGGCTAAAAGCACCACTTGCTTCAGCCGCAGCTAAAAACTGGTTTGTATTCTCTGCAACCCGTTTGATCTCAATCTCAGCGGAATCGTTTCGGCTGGCCACATTGCTGTTAATATCATCAATAGAGCTTAGATTATCCATTTGAAGCGAAGGAGTCTCAGGCGCAGCAGGAGCAGATGTCCCAGGTGTGGTCGTCGTGGTCTGCTGTCCTGCCCCAGTCGATACTCCTGAGCTGGGCTGAGCACTTGCAAGGGCGTCCTCTAAAACAGGATCAGGTCCGGCTTCATCAGGGTTCAACTGAACTGTACGTTCCTGCTTACCGCCAAAAAAGCCCCTCACACCATCCTGGGTCTGAATATTAAAAGTGAGATTGGTCGGGTTCGAAGCATGCGCACGCGTGAGATTGGTCAAATTTTGCTTAACCACCTCCTCATTGGTACCAAACATCCCCGTGGAATCCAGCGCATCAATGAGAGAGTCTTCATCACCGTCAAGGGTGCCGTCAGCTTTGGCAGCGGTTTCAAGCTGCGCACGCAACGCTTTCAGGTTGTCTTTGTCAGCCCCATCGACTTTGCCGTCGGCCAGAATATCGTTGGCCAGGCGCTGCACTTCCTGCCCCTGGAGCGCTTGTAACATCTGACGGTTAATATTCAGATCACCCATGACTGTGTATCCATCCTTTTGTGTTATTCGCTTGGTCGGATCCTGATTTATTGTCCTTGTACCCCAAATGAACAGGTCTTAAACAGGATCCGGGGCAAATTTCAGGCGGTTTCAACGCAAAACACAAACCTGAGACAGACCTGAGACAAGGCGTTTATCTGGATGAGATAAAACAATTTTTAAATAAATTTCGGATTTTTTTCGCTTAATTTGAAACATTCAGCCAAAGCTTGTGTCGATAAACTATCCCACCTGCTGATTATTTAAAGAGCTGAATATGTTTGACTTTAATCATTTTGTTTTACAGGGACCCCTGATCAGCACGATCAGAGAGGCCCTGCTGTACATTTATATGAACCCGGCCCTGATTTATCTCGGTGCTGTTTTTCTGCTGGGCTCGCTTTTGTTTGTGGTTTTTCGCCGCAAAGTGAATCAGCTGGAGCAATCGCGTCTGGCCCATGTGGGCGATCTGCCCACCATGAACCCGGTGCGCACCCGTTCACCGCTCAAACTGCCTTTTTACACCATCAAGCACCGGCTGCAGGAACGCATTTCCAAGCGCTATACCATTATTCGAAAAACCCTGACCCTGGCCTTTGTTGCCCTCTGGGGGGTAGCCCTCAGCCTGCCCTTTTTAGGCCAGCTGCCCGCCACCATGGTGTCGCTGCTGGTGGCCAGCTCCACGGTGGTGCTGGGCATTGCCGCCCGCCCTTTTGTTGAGAACCTGATCTCAGGCGTGGTGATTTTGTTTTCAAAGCATTTTTTAACCGGCGACACGGTCACCCTCGACAACCAGCAATACGGCACGATTGAAGATATTTCGCTGACCCGTACCACCATCAAGCTCTGGGACTGGCGGCGCTACGTTGTACCCAATCACCGCATGCTGAGCAAAGAGGTGATCAACCACTCTCACCGTCAGGGTTATCTGATGGCCTGGGTTTCGTTCTGGGTGGCCTACGATACGGATCTGGTCGAAATGGAGCGCCTGGCCCTGCAGATCGCCAAAGAGAACCCCTTTACCCAGGGCAATGAACCGCCTGAGATGTGGGTCATGCAGCTGAGCCCCGAAAGCATTGAGTGTTATCTGGCGGCCTGGGTCAAGTCACCGCCTGACGCCTGGTCCTGGAAGGCTTACAGCCGCACCCGGATTGTGCAGACCCTGCAACAGCACGGCATTAAAACCCATCACTGGCAAGTCAGCAGCGCCGAAAAAGAAGCTGCGATGTTACCACCGCGTCAGCTGCAGCGCCAGAGCGTCACCGGCCCGCTGCGCATGGGCTAGACAGGGGTCAGGGGGCCAGCAGGTCCGCACCGGGCAGCTGGGATTCATGTAACAGCCCCAGCTCGCCCAGCACCCAGTTGAGGGCATACTGGCTGAACTCCACAGCCGCCATATCATCAGCCTGGCCCAGGCGCAGGCTGAGAGCATAGGTCTTCTGCTGCGGCTGGCAAACAATCACCGCCAGCATCTCGCGCTCAATATCCAGCAGCACCAGCGAGGCGACCTCACCATCAGCACTGCGCGCCGGACTGAGAATATAGCCCTGCTTGACCTGGGTAACGGGTTCGGCCAGCGCCCGGCTGCTCAGAAACAGCGGGGCCTGGATGCTGAGCAGGGCCTGCAGCTGGCTGCGCAGGGGCTCGCTGTCGAGCAACTGGGCGGCCTGGTCTGTATTCAGAAAGCGGGCCAGATCGCTGTAAGCTGAGACGGCACTCTCTGCAGCAGGCGCAGGTTCTGACTGGGCCAGCGCCTGCTGGCCCGGCAGGCCAAGCAGGGCGGTCAACAGCACCGCGCCCAGCACAGGGTAAAAGGCGGTGCGCATCAGTGGGCGTGCCCGTGGCGAGGCCGAATCTGGGGGACTTTGGGCTGCCAGGGCAAGACTTCGATGACCTCGCCAAAGAGATCGTATTCGTCGGTGGCTTCGATCTGCACGCGCACGATATCGCCGATTTTAACGCTGCCGGCTGCAATGGCACGGGCAGCCTTGCTTTCGGCCAGCTCGCCGTGCACGCAGAAAACCTGGCCATCAATGCCCGGGGCGTCAGCCTTGCTGCGGCCAATCAGCTGGCCGGGTTCGTCGTTGTAATCGTCGATGATCACGTCGAGCACCTGACCCACGCGAGCCTGCAGCTTGGCAGTTGAAATGGCCTGTTGCACGGCCATAAAGCGCTCGTAGCGTTCCTGCTTGACCGCTTCGGGCACAAGGTCGCCAAAGTGAGTGGCGTCGGCTTCTTCGACTTCAGAGTAGGTAAAACAGCCCACACGATCGAGCTGGGCCTGTTCTAAAAAGGTCAGCAGGGCTTCAAAGTCGGCTTCGGTCTCGCCAGGAAAGCCCACAATAAAGGTCGAGCGCAGCACAATCTCGGGGCAGATGGCACGCCAGCGCTGAATGGCTTCCAGCTGCTGACTGGGGCCGGGCCGGCGCATGCGGCGCAGCACAGCCGGGCTGGCATGCTGCAGGGGCACGTCGAGGTAGGGCAGCAAGAAGCCCTCAGCCATCAGCTCAACCAGCTTGTCGACGTGGGGGTAAGGGTAGACGTAGTGCAGGCGCACCCAGGCACCGGTTTCGCCGAGCTTGCGGGCCAGATCGACCAGATGGGCTGGAATCTCTTCGCCCCGAAAGGTACTGTTCCGGTGGCGCAGATCCACACCATAAGCAGAGGTATCCTGAGCAATCACCAGCAGTTCTTTGGTGCCGGTGGCCACCAGCCGCCAGGCTTCGCTGAGAATATCGGCGCTGTCACGCGAGACCTGTTTGCCCCGCAGTTTGGGAATAATGCAGAAGGAGCAGGTGTGGTTGCAGCCTTCGGCAATTTTGAGGTAGCTGTAGTGGCGCGGGGTGAGTTTGACGTCAACCTCGGCCTCGGGCATCAGGCTGGTAAAGGGGTTTTTATCGGGGGGCAGCAGTTCATGAATGGCGTTCATCACGCCATCCACGTCTTCAGAGCCCGTAATGGCGTGCACATGGGGATGACGCTCTTTGACGGTTTCGGGGCGTTCACCCAGGCAGCCGGTCACAATCACCCGGCCACCGGTGGCGTCGAGGGCTTCGCCGATGGCATCCAGCGATTCTTCGACCGCCGGGCTGATAAAACCGCAGGTGTTGACCACCACCGTATCGGCATCGTCGTAAGTCTGGGCAATCTGATAACCCTCTGAACGCAGACGCGTCAGAATGCGTTCGCTGTCAACCAGGGCCTTGGGGCAGCCGAGGCTGACAAAGCCCACTTTTTTAATGTCTTGAGAAGAAGATTTGAGTTGATTCATAGACTGTTATTATACCAAGCCGGGCCCTGCCCTTGCGGGATCATATACATCAATCTGCAGCAACGCGTCAGCGCTCAGGGCTGGGCCTGCTGATACAGCGCATCGGCCAGGGCCTGCAGGCGCTCCAGCTGTTCCAGACGCTGCAGACGTTCCTGCGGCAGAGCTTCAGCACCGTTGGCTGCGCCCCAGAGTGCGCCGGACATGGCACAGAGGGTGTCCACATCACCGCCGAGCCGGCGGGCAAAATGCAGCAGGTCTTCAAAGGGCAGAGCCCTGAAGCGCCAGGCCAGATAGAGCGCCGTCATGCAAGAGCTGGCAGCGGTCATGCCATTGCCCAGGCTGCGCGCCAGCTCACGGGCCTCGGGCAGATGACCCGCCGCCTGCCAGCCCTGAATCTCTTGCCACTGGGTCTCAAAGACCGGTGCCGCTGCATCTTTGACCGCCTGGGCGATAAAATCCAGATCGCTGCTGCCGCGCAGCAGTGCAGCCGTGGCGCTGGCCAGCAAAACGGCCCCGGCCACACCCAGGGGGTGCGCATGGGTGATCTCCGCCGACTGGCGGGCGGCTGCCAGCAGCTCCGCTGGCTGAGAAAAGTAGAACAGGGCCAGCACAGGGGCGCGCATGGCGGCCCCGTTGCCAAAAGAGCCATCTGGATACACCGCCCGGTTGGCCTGCTGCCAGGATTCTCCCCGGCGGATGCGCTTGAGCAGACGGGCCATGCCGGGGCCATACCCCCGGTGCCAACGGTAGCTGCGGGCAAAGGCTTCAGCGAGGTGATCCGGGTTCAGCCCCTGACAGACCAGCAAAGACTCGCCCAGATCGAGGGTCATCTGGGTGTCGTCAGTCCAGCGATGTTTGCCCGTGCGGGTGTGGCCCAGCAGACCCCAGAGGGCGCGCTCCAGGGGGCCGCCTTCATAAGGCGCGCCGGCCGCATCGCCGAGCGCCAGACCCAGCAGGCAGCCACGGTAAGCGTTTTCAGAGGGTGCGCGCAAAGACCGCTCAGTCTGCGGCGTCTTTTTTGAGAGTATGAATAAAGGCAATCACATCCTGAATCTCTTTATCAAGCACACCGTAAAACCCCGTCCTTCAGGTCGGGGATATAAGGTGTAGCCATTGAAAATGGCTCATCAACCAAGTATGCTATTTATATGCGCAAGACCTACAAATTCAAAGCCACTGCGAACGAAATAACAACACAGAATGCTGAACGCTGGCTGTATTTGTGCCAGCAGCTGTACAATGCAGCGCTTGAACAGCG
>JACYMC010000138.1 GCA_015272195.1 Candidatus Sericytochromatia bacterium | reverse complement strand
AGGCTGGCTGGCTCAGATGATAGGCTGTCTCAGGACTTTTCATTCTGAAGCACTGCTGAATCTTCAGGAGACTTTACATAACGATCGTTATGTTTTAAGATAACGATCGTTATGTCATTTAAACTGGAGAGCGCTGCAAATGTCCAAACACATTGACACTGAAACCATCAGCCAGAGCATTCTTAAACAGGCCATGCTGCTTTTTGCCGAAAAAGGCTATCAGGGCTTAAGCATGCGTCAACTGGCAAAAGCATTAAAGTTAACCACGGGTGCGCTGTATCATCACTTTCGCAGCAAAGATGAACTGTACACCGAAATGATTCATCAGCTGGCGGCCCAGGATGCGGAAGCCCTTTATCGGCTGGCGGCAAAAGCAGCAAGTAACAGCGAAAAGATCGCACGCTTCAGCGCGTTTTTAGAGGGTCGGGCAGAATACTTTCAGCAAATCTTATTACTGGTTTTTGACCACCAGCGCTATGTCCGCGACCCGGATAATGCACCTGAGGCCCGGTTTGCCCGTATTTTTGAACAGACACTCAACGTTTATCTTCAGGCCCTGATTGATGTGCTGGGCCTGCCTTCAAAACAGGAAGCTGAAATGGTCCTGGATTATCTGATGGGTTGTTTTATCCGGGCCATGATGACGCAGCATGAACCTGACTTTTCCCAGCTCCCCCGTATCATGAAGCCCCTGCTGATGCAGGCAAACACCATCGGAAATCAGGAGAACTAAGATGCAGTGGAACACGCACAAAGCAAACAGTCCCTTGCCTTTTCTGATCACCTATACAGTTCCTTTACTGGCCGTCTGGGGGTTTATCCAGGGCGGCTGGTTTAATTTTGCTGTACCCGTCTATATTTTTGTGCTGGTGCCTTTGCTGGATGCACTGCTTGGCACCTATACCTACAATCCTACCCAGGATGAAACGTCCCGCTTAACTGCAAACAAAAGCTTCAGCCTGATCGCCTGGCCCCATGTTCCCCTGCTGCTTGGGCTGGTGATCTGGGGGGCCTGGGCCCTTAGCCATCTGCCACTGAGCACGGTGGAAATCATCGGGCTGACCTGCTCCATTGGTCTGTGTACTGGCGGCATTGGGATCAATCTGGCTCACGAACTGATTCATAAACCCACGCGCCATGAGCGTTTGATGGGCCAGATCTTGCTCCTGAACGTTAGCTATATGCATTTTTATATCGAGCATTTGTTCGGCCATCATCGGAATGTCTCAACCCCCGAAGATCCTGCTTCCGCACGCCTGGGTGAATCGCTGTACCGGTTTTATTTCCGCAGCGTTTTTGGCAGTTACCGCAGTGCCTGGCAGATTGAAAGCAAGCGCCTGCAAAAAAAAGGCCTTGGTCTCTGGTCACATCACAATCGCATGCTCTGGTTTGCCCTGTGGCCCGCCCTGTATGCCACAGGACTGACCGTGTTCTTTGGCCCGGCTGCCCTGGGTTTCTTTATCGCCCAGTCTATTGTAGCTTTCAGCCTGCTTGAAGGAGTGAATTATGTCGAGCACTATGGACTGGAACGCAAAAAAACGCCTCAGGGATATTATGAAAAAGTCGATGTTGTGCACTCCTGGAACGCCAATCAAATCCTGACCAACGCCCTGCTGTTTAACTTACAGCGCCATTCCGATCACCATGCGCACCAGAGTCGCCGCTATCAGATTCTGAGACAGTTTGAACAAAGCCCACAACTGCCGACAGGTTATGCAGGCATGTTACTCCTGGCCACGTTGCCGCCACTGTGGCGTTACATCATGGACTCCCGGGTTGAAAACCATATGCAGCCTTTGCGTGCAGCGCAAGACCAGCAACAGGCGCCGCCATCGGTGACGGTCATGGCCCCTCACCTCTAGTACAAGATGTGCACCTGCGCCTGATGCGTACGCCAACAGCACAAAAGCCCCCTGTGCAGGTCTGCCTGCAGCCAGGTCTGATGGTGGTAAGATACCCATTACCATGTCTGATATTTTAAAGGAGCTTTTGAGAATGTCTGAAATTGTAAGCTATCAAATCAAACAACAGAGCGCCTGGCTGACCTTAAACCGGCCTGAGCGCCTGAACGCCCTCAGCATCCCCCTGATTGATGAGCTGATAGCGGCCCTGCAGCGGGCTGCAGCAGACAGTGAAGCACGGGTGGTGGTCATCACCGGCAGCGGCACACGGGCCTTTTGCGCCGGGGCCGATATCGACAGCTTTTATAACGAGAGCCAGGGCACGGTCGATGAACACGCCTTTCGGGACCGCCTGCTGCAGCTGTTTGAACTTTTGATGGACCTTTCCAAGCCCACCATTGCGCGGGTCAACGGCTATGCCCTGGGCGGTGGCTTTGGCCTGGCCATGGCCTGTGATCTGGTGGTGGCCTCCAGCACGGCTCTCTTTGGTACACCAGAGATCAATATTGGCCTCTTTCCGATGATGATCATGCCCGTGCTCTACCGCAACGTGGGCCGCAAAAAACTGCTGGAAATGATGTTTACCGGCGACAAAATCAGCGGTGAAGAGGCGCTGCAGCTGGGCATGGTCAATGCCGCCGTGAGCGTGGATCAGCTGGACCAGTCGGTCCAGGAACTGGCCAACAAACTGGCGGCCAAAAGCGGCATGACCCTCAAACTGGGACGCCAGGCCTTTTATCACATGGCCGATCTGCCCGTGCGTGAGGCCCTGCCCTATCTGCAGGGTATGCTTTCACAGAACCTGCATACACAAGACGGTCGCGAAGGGCTGCAAGCTTTTCTCGAAAAACGCCCGCCCCAATGGCAGGATGCGTGATTTTTTTGCACAATCTGGTATCATGGAAAAAAAGACCGGGATGAGATAAAGGGCTTGCATGGCAGAATCAGAACAACCGCCACGTTCGCTGCGTCGGGATGGGGGTGGCCCCCGCTATTACCGCGACTGGAGTGCTGCCGATGAGGTGCTCGATCATGACTATGATCCCCCCCCCGCACCCCCGGCGCCTGCTGAAATGCAGATGGTGGAAGGCTTTGAGGATGAAGCCCCTGTAAGCCCGCCCCCGGCACCAGCTGTGCCCCGTGAAATGGCG
Source organism: Candidatus Sericytochromatia bacterium (assembly GCA_015272195.1). Classification (GTDB taxonomy): domain Bacteria; phylum Cyanobacteriota; class Sericytochromatia; order UBA7694; family UBA7694; genus JACYMC01. The sequence continues at coordinate 34,503 of JACYMC010000138.1, read as the reverse complement.
CCACTCAAAGTGATTGTGCCCCAGAACGCCCCGGAGCCTGAGGCCAAAGCACCACCCAAGCCCACCATTACCCGCATTGACCGCAGTAAAATTCAGCGGGCCCGCCGCTACGACGAACTCAAGGCCGAAGAAGAGGCCCGCAAAGCGGAGGAAGAAGCCGCTCAGCGTGAAGAGCTGGCCCGCCAGGCCCCACCGGATCGTTCGGCCAAAACCCGTGGGCTGACACCGGCCACCCCGCGGACCACCGAACTGCAATCCAATATCAAGGAGCTCGGCGGCAAACTCGACGAAACCAAAGAAAACATCAAAAGCACCGCTGATGCCCTGTCACAGAACCTGCGCCAGTTCAGCGAGCAGCTGACCACCCAGATTGTGGGCGGCATTCAGAAGCTGGGGCAGAGCCTGAACGGTCTGATTGGCCGCTGGGGTAATCGCCCCGTGGCCACCAGCAGCCGCCGGGCAGACGATGACGCCGATTTTGAAGATGAACCCCTTGAAAACCCGGCCCAGGCCGAAGACAATGAAGCCTTACTCAATGCCGCTGCCGGCCCGGCTGCGCGCAAGCCCGTGGCACAAAAGCCCGCCCCCCGACAGGCTGATCCACTGGAAGACGTCCCCTATGTGCCGCCCGTCATGTATGCCGATCTGCTCAAAGAAAAGGTTTATTTTTTAACCTTTGACAAGCAGCCGCTGGTAGAAGCACCCGAAAGCATGGATACAGACGCTCTGCAGGCGGTCTTTCTGGAAAACGCCCGCCAGGATATTCGCAAATGTATCAAGCTGGTGGCCGAACTGCCCGATCCCAAAGAAGGGCCTTACAAAGGCATTCCCTTTCAGCACATCTTTAAACATGTGCGCGAGCAGGATCTGTATTTCTTTATGCATTATGTGCTTTCCAAACCCGATCCTTTTCGCAAAAAAACCTTTAAAATTTCAGAGGCCTTTGCGACATGGGTGCTTAAACGTTCTCACACCACCGTGGTTTCAGAGCCCTTCCCCGATATACCGGCCATGGCCTACTACCCGCTATACAAAGACAATATCCGCTTTCAGACCGTGGAGCGCAAACAGCTCGTGCTGGCCACCGGCAAGCAGCCGGACGAAGTCGAGGCCCTGTTTATGGAGCGGGCCCTGGAAGACATTATCAAATGCGTGAAAATGGTGGAGAGATTTCCTGCTGCGGCACAGGGACCTTATAAAGGCAAACCGCTCAAGCAGATTTTTCGCTACGTTAAGCCGCGCGATATCCATTTTTTTTTGCACTATGTGGCGGCCCAGCCAGAAGTCTTCAGAGGTCAGAACTTTAAACTGGCCGAGGCCTTTGCCAGCTGGATTCTGAAGCGCTCCCACGAAACCCGACTGCCTGAATAAAACCATGGCACAGCACAAAACCTACTGCGTCAACTGCTTTGTGGTGATGGATCAGACCCTGGATTATTGTCCGCGCTGCACTTACCCCCAGCCCCTCGACAATAACCATCTGTACCTGCACCCACCCTACCGTCTCTACCATCAGTATGTGATTGGACGGGTACTTGGCCACGGCAGCTTTGGCATTACCTATCTGGCCTATGATCGCAACCTGGGCGTCAAGGCAGCGATTAAAGAATACTTTCCGGCTGAATTTGCCATGCGCAACCACGAAAACCAGCATGTGGTCCCCCTTGAAGGCCAGAAGCGGGAACTGTTTTTAAACGGCAAAAAGAAGTTTATTGCCGAAGCCCGCCTGCTGAGCGCTTTGCGCAGCCCGTATATTGTGCGCATCCGCCACTTTTTTGAAACCAATCACACGGCCTATTTTGTGATGGAGTATCTTGAAGGCCAGACCCTCAACGCTTATTTGTCAGGCCATGGTGGCAAAATTGGCTTTGAACAGCTGCGCCCGATTCTACTGGCCCTGCTCGATGCCCTGGAGGAAGTGCACAGCCACAACAACTACCACCGGGATATCAAGCCTGACAACGTCTACATGACCCTCAACAACCACCCCATGCTGCTCGATTTTGGTTCCGCCCGCCAGGAGGCCGCCACCAGCAGCCAGACGATTTCATTGCTCACCCCCGGTTTTGCACCGATTGAACAGTACTCTTCACACGGGGTGCAGGGCCCCTGGACCGATATTTACGGTGTAGCCGCCACGGCCTTTTACGCCCTGACCGGCCAGATTCCACCGTATCCGCAGGATCGCCTGACCGAAGATGCACAGCTGCTGCCGCCCAGCCAGCTGGGGGCTGAGCTGCGCTCCGAAGACGAAGAATGGTTGCTCAAAGGCCTGGCCCTGCGCTGGAATGACAGACCTTCCTCGGTGGCAGAGTGGCGCCGGCAGCTGCCCCCACCGCCAGAAGCTTCTGTGACCCAGCGCCCCTTTTCAAGCGCCGATGAAAACTTTATCCGCTTTGCAATTTTGCCCAGGCTGGCCAGTCGTTTTTTAACTCCTGAAGATGAAGCCGAAATTTACGAGTCAGCGACTTTCCTGGATATTTCGCGGGAACAGACCGCCAAGCTGCTGGAGCAGGCTTTACAAATGACGGGCTCGGTACGCCGTGACCCCGTCCAGGAACAACAGACAGCTGCCGCCCGCAAAGCCGAACTGGAAGCGCGCCTGCGCAAAAGCGCCGACAGCGAAAGTGCGGTGACCAACCTGACCTTTTCGGAGGTGTTTCAGCCTCAGAAACCCCTGCTGGATCTCAAAGAGCTGCCCCAGAGTCTCAGTAATTCGGTCGGCATGCAGTTTCGCCTGATTACCCCTTTCAGCAGCGGTGCAGGTTTTCGCATTCCCCGCCCCTTTGCCATGGGTAACGCCAAAAAGCAGCACTCGGTCACTCTCAGTCGCCGTTATTATCTGCAGCGCAGCCCGGTCACCCGCGCCCAGTGGCGCATGATCACCGGCAAAGACCCGGCCTTTTTTCAGGCGCATGACAACGCACCGGTAGAGCAGGTTTCCTGGCACGACTGTCAGGAGTTTATCCGCCGGCTGAATCTCCTGCGCGAAGGGCATTATCGTCTGCCCACTGAAGCGGAATGGGAATTTGCCTGCCGGGGCAACCAGCAAGGGGCTTTTTATTTTGGCGCCGATCTCACACAACTGCCGCTGCATGCCTGGTATCAGGAAAACGCTGGCACCGAAAGCCACCCGGTTGAAAAACTGGCCGCCAATCCTTTTGGGCTTTACGACCTCTACGGCAATGTCTGGGAGTGGGTCCAGGATTATGCCGGTGAAGCACCGGTCGGTCATCAGACAGATCCCCAGGGCCCCCTGTCCGGCAGCGAAAAAGTCCTGCGCGGCGGCAGCTGGATGTCAGAAGCTGAAGAGTGCTCCAACTACAGCCGCTGGTGCCAGCCACCGGATACAGCCTCTTTTCAGATTGGCTTTCGCGTGCTGCTGGAGATTGAGGATCAGTAAGGCCTCCCGGTGAAGTTAGGCCTGGGCTAAGCTTTTCAGGATTGTCTGTCGCATAGCCTGTCACATGGGGCATAATGAGCTCTATGCGTTACGTTATTTTTGTGATGATGCTCTGCTTAAGCGCTTTGGCGTCCCCAACACCCGCTCTGGCTGCTGAAGAAACCGTGATTCTGATGCTGGGAGATTCCCTGACCGAAGGCACGGGCGTGGCCCCCGAACAGGCTTACCCAGCCCTGGTCGAAGCCCAGCTGCGCCGCGAAGGGTATCGCGTGCGCGTGATCAATGCCGGCATTGGCGGTTCCACCACCGCCACCGCGCCAGCGCGCCTGCGCTGGCATCTGCGCGCCAGACCCAAACCCCGCATTCTACTGCTGGCCCTCGGTGCCAATGACGGCATGCGCGGTCTGCCTCTGGCACAAAGCCGCAAACACCTGGCAGCCACCCTTGACCTGGCCCGGCAGCATCAGTTACAGATTGTGCTGGCCGGCATGCAGATACCGCCTAACTTTGGCAAAGCCTATACCGCTGAGTTTAAAGCCATGTATCCGGCACTGGCCAAAGCCTACAAACTGCCGCTAATTCCCTTTTTGCTCGACGGTGTGGCGGCGCAGCCGGCGCTGAATATCAGTGATGGCATTCATCCCAACCCGGCCGGGCACAAGATTCTGGCCCGCAACGTGCTGCCCTACCTGCGGCCGCTGCTCAAAAAGCCATGAGCACACAGCAGGTGATTCTGGCGGCCCGCCATGTACACAAAGGCTTTGTGATGGGCGGACAAAAAATTGAGGTGCTCAAAGGCCTTGATCTGCAACTGCTGGCCGGAGAAACCCTCGCCATTCTGGGTCCTTCAGGCAGCGGTAAATCCACCCTGCTGGGTCTGCTGGCTGGCCTTGAGACCCCCGACAGCGGTGAGATTGCCTTGCGCGGTGAAGTTCTGAGCGAGCTGGATCAGGCAGCCCTGACCCGCTACCGGGCCCGGTATCTGGGCATTGTGTTTCAGCAGTTTCACCTGATGCGCCATCTGAGTGCCCTTGAAAACGTCATGCTGCCACTTGAAATTGCCGGCCAGTCTGGCCGGACCGTGCGACAGCGTGCGGTAGAGCTGCTGGAGCAGGTGCGTCTGGGCCACCGATTGGATCACTATCCACACCAGCTCAGCGGCGGAGAATGTCAGCGCGTGGCCATTGCCCGGGCATTAAGCCCTGAACCTGAGCTGATTCTGGCCGATGAGCCCAGTGGCAACCTGGATCAGGAAACCGGCGAGCAGGTCATGGGGGCCCTGTTTGAGATGGTGCGCGCCCAGGGACGCAGCCTAATTCTGGTGACCCACAACCCTGAGCAGGCGATGCGCTGTGATCGCCAGTTGCACCTGCAGCACGGGCAGCTCGTCTGATGCCGCTCTGGCTGCGTCTGGCTTTTAAAGAATGCCTGCACCACCGCAGTTTCAGCTTTTTCTTTGCCCTCAATCTGGCTCTGGGGCTGTTTGGCCTGGTGGCGATTGACACTTTCAAAACAGCCATTCAGGCCGATCTGAGCCTCCGTTCCCGCGCGATTTTAACCGCCGATCTGAGTGTTTCGGGCATTCGCCCCCTGAGCGAGGCCGAGCAGCAGCAGCTTCAGCAAACCTTACAGCAGGCCCTGCCAACGGGTGCCCAGCTGCAGCAGACAACAGAGCGCACGCTCTATTCCATGGTACGCTCCGAGACGGCCTCCCGCCTGGTGGATCTGCAGGCAGTTGAAGACCATTTTCCGCTTTACGGTGAGCTTGAGCTGCAGCAACAGGGGCTGGTCAATGGCCAGAGCGCCAAGCGCCTGAATACCGCACCCGAGGTCTGGGTCTACCCTGAAGTATTGGCCCAGCTGGGCCTGAAGCTGGGTGACAGCCTGCAGATTGGTGAGCAAAGTTTTGTGATTGCTGACGTGGTACAAAAAGATGTAGGGACTTCGGGCATTGGCTTTCGGCTGGCCCCCCGTGTGTATCTTGGCCAGCGCTGGCTGGAGGCCACCGATCTGATTCAGCCCGGCAGCCGGTTATCGTATTACCAGCTCTACCGCTTGCCGGCAGATATTGCGGTAGCCTCCGTTGCCGAGGCCCTGCGAGAAAAGATGGTCGACAACCGCGACCTGCGCATCCGCACACATACCGAAGCCAGTGAAGATCTGCTGCGTTCGCTCAATAACCTCAACGATTACCTGGGCCTGGTGGCTCTGGTGGCCCTCTTTCTGGCCAGCATAGGCGCGACCTATCTCTTTCGCAGCTTTTTATTCCAGCGCAGCCGCGAAATTGCGGTCCTGCTGAGCCTGGGCCTCTCACCCCGCGCCATCTGGGCACTGTATCTGGCCCAATTGCTGATACTGGGTACTTTTGCAGCCCTGCTGGCGCTGGTCTTTGCCCGCCTGCTACTGCCCGTGTTGCCCTGGTTGCTGGGCGATTTTGTGCCGCCCGCGCTGGATCTGCGCCTGAACCTGCGTCTTTTTGCTCTCGCCGTGCTGCTGGGCCTGGGCGGCAGCCTGTTTTTTTGTCTGCCCCTGCTGCGCTACCTCAACAACCTGCGACCGGCCGTGCTCTTTCGCGAAAACGCCCAGCCCACCCTGCGCTTTGGCTGGCGCGGCCTGCCAGCTTATTTACCGGCCCTGCTGCTTTATGGCGGTCTGGCCGTCTGGCAGTCACGTTCCTGGTGGATTGGCTCCCTGCTGACCCTGGCCTTTGTGCTGGCGGGCAGCCTGCTGGCGCTGGGAGCCTATGGCCTGCTCAAAGCCTGCGAGCGCCTGCTGTCAGGCGGCGGACTGGCCCTTCGGCTGGCCATTCGCAGCCTGGCGCGTCAGCCCGTGGCGTCGGTCTCCGCTTTTATTGCCATCGGTCTGGCCGTGCTGCTCCTGACCCTGATTCCCCAGTTGCGCAACGGCCTGCTGGCGGAGCTGGATTATACCAGCACCCAGGCGCCGGCCCTCTTTCTTTTTGATATCCAGGACGATCAGCCTGAAGCGTTAAAAAGCTTTTTACAGAAACAGCAGGCTCCGCTGCAAACCCTCTACCCCATGGTGCGCATGCAGCTGACCCATATCAAGGGGCAGAAGCTCAGCCGCCAAAACCCTGCCGATGCTTCCCGTATGACCCGCGAGCAGCGTCGGCAGGCTTCACTGCAGGATCGGCGTCACAATATCTCGAGCCGACAGGATCTGCTGCCTTCAGAGCAGTTGATGGCCGGCAGACCTTTCAGCGGAACCTATGACTGGGCCCGGGAGGCGCCAGCTGAACTGTCGCTCTCACAAGACCTGGCCGAGGAACTGAAGGTAAAAGTAGGCGATCGTCTCGACTTTGATCTGCAGGGGGTGGCCGTGGCCGGAGAGGTAGCCAATCTGCGCAAGGTGCGCTGGACCAATTTTGAACCCAATTTTCGTATTCTGATTCAGCCGGGCGTGATTGACGATGCGCCCAAAACATGGATTGGCACCGTGGCGGCCTTGCCTGATGACCGCAAAATTGCCCTGCAGCAGGCCCTGGTTCAGGCCTTTCCAACACTTTCAATCATTGATGTCAGCCATCTGATTGTACAGGTGCTGCGTATTCTGGGGCAGATAGCCACGATTCTGCAGGGCATGTCACTGATAGTTCTACTGGCAGGCTTTGCCGTACTCTATGCCATTGCCAGCTACCAGGCCCATGAGCGCGTACCCGAAGTGGCCCTGCTCAAGGTACTGGGCAGCCCTTTTGGGCTGATCCGCCGCGTGGTCATGCTGGAGTTTGCACTGCTAAGTACACTGGCTGCTGGCAGCGGCGCCCTGGCAGGCCTGGCCACAGCTTCAGCCATCAATGTCTGGGTCTTTGACAGCAGTCCCTGGGTCTGGGAACCTCTGCTGCCGCTGGGTCTGGTGCTGGGCTGTGTGCTGCTGGGTGTGATGGTGGGCCTGATCAGCACGTCACGGGTGCTGGCAACGCCGCCCCAGCGCCTGCTGGGGGGCTAAACATTTATTCCAGCGTGTCCTCACTGGTGTCTGTTTCAGCGGGCGCCGGCTCAAAAATAATCAGACGAGCCAGGTGAGAATCCTTTTGCAAAGCCTTGACTTCAGCCTTCAAGGCAGCCTGATCTGAGGCACTTTGGGCACTGTCAATATATTTTTGCACAGCGCTTTCCACAGCCCGGACGGTCTCGGCATTTTCAGGGGCTGTATAAGCCAGCAGGCCGGGTTTAAACCAGGTGTTGAGGGGCAGTAATTTTTGTCTGTCGAGGGCCTGTGATCCGGCAAGTTGACCAGGATACAAACAGCAGCTGCTCTCAAAATTCAGGGAGTTATCCTCAAAAAAAGTGTCCGTGATCTGCAGACCCTGCCAAAAGCCCAGGCCGTGGTCACTCTGGCCTTTAAACAGGGTGCTGTCCGCATTGTGACCCGGCGCCAGCGAGAGGCTGTGCAGGGTGGCATCCTGCAGGATATCGGGCATCTGACTGATGCTGCCGGGATCTACACTCAGGGTTTTATACCAGCCGGGCTGCTGTTTGTTGACTTCATAACTTTGCTGCTGATCCAGAGCAAAGTTCATCTGAATCTGCCCATTACCGTAGGTCAGCTCCACAGTACTGTCATCACCGAGGATCGCTGCAATTTTGGGAGATGGATGACTTTTAAGAATTTCAGACAGGGTGCTTTCACCCAGCATCAAATCGCCCCAGCCGACCCCGGCCATCACAGGTTCCTGTGCCAGAGGCTCAAATGACTTCAGATTTTTGGGCAAACCGCCGCTGCAGGCACTGACGCCAAGCAGCAGGGCAAACAGCAGCGTATTTTTCAAAATTGTGTGCATGATAACCTCTTTGTATATGATAAGAGACCGGATTCAGCTGGCCGCGAGCTGGCGCCAGGCGGAAGGCAGCTGCGCCAGCAGCGCCCTGAGGCTCAGACAGGCTTCGGATTGTTCAGCTGCGGCCAAATCGCCTGCCAGACCGTGCCAGGCAGCCGCCAGCCGGGCAGCGTTATAGGCTGGCTGGCCCTGAGCCAGCAGGCCACCGCACAGGCCAGCCAGCAGATCACCCATGCCACCCCGGGCCATGCCGGGGTTGCCACTGGCGTTAAAAGCCAGCTGGCCGTCCGGGGTGGCGATCAGGCTGCGAGCCCCTTTGAGCAGACTGACGGCCTGGTACTGTAAGGCAGCCTGACGGGCAGCCGTGACCCGATCTGCCTGTACAGCAGCCGTACTGCAACCCAGCAGCTGTGCCATTTCGCCAGGGTGCGGCGTTAAAATCACCGGCTGGGTAAAAGCTGTTGCCTGGGGCCTTTGTGCCAGATGCCAGAGGGCATCGGCATCCAGCACCAGGGGCTGGGGTAAAGCAGCCTCTAGCAAACCCTGCAAAAATAAGCCGGTTTCAGACTGGCGACCCAGACCCGGACCGATCAGCAGGGCATCATGCTCACCGATGGCGTTAAGCAAAGGCTGCAAGGATTTGCTACTGAGCTGACCGTCCTGCTCTGGCAGGGGACGTACCTGTACTTCGGGCAGGGCACCGGCCAGAATGGACTGAATGCTGGCAGGTACATACAGAAATACCAGACCCACACCACTTTGCAAGGCAGCCTGCGCAGCCAGCTGGGCCGCTCCCGACATCCCCAGGCTGCCAGCCACTATCCCCAGCTGACCATAGGTGCCCTTGTGGCTGTTACGCTTTCTGACCGGGGGCAGCAGAGATCTTAGCACCGCAGGACAAAGCACCTGCTCAGGGTGGTCAGCATAATAGTCAGGCGGAATGCCAATATCCACCACTTCCAGTTGTCCCACGGCGTCCAGCGCCGGATCCATGTAATGGGCCCATTTGGGCAGGGCACAGCTGACTGTGACCGCAGCCTGTATGGCGCAGCCCAGCGTCTGGCCCGTATCGGCCTGCAGGCCTGAGGGCAGATCAACGGCCAGAATCGGGGTTGCAGCGGCGTTGGCCAGAGCAATCAGCTCAGCATAAAGACCCGTAACGGGACGGCTGAGCCCAACGCCAAAAAGAGCGTCAACGATCAGGCTGCTCTGCGCCAGACTGTGCTGAACAGCTGCAAGAGCGGCCGGGGCTGCCACCTGGCAGGGAATCTGCAGCTGCTTCACCATCTGAAGCTGTTGCTGATAAGCTGCGCTGCCACTTTGGGGGCTGGCCAGCCAAACCTGTACGGGAACGTTCTGGCAGTGCAGCAGACGGGCCAGGGCCAGACCATCGCCGCCATTATTGCCGCTGCCAGCAAGAACACTGAGCTGCTGCAGCTGATGGCCAAAATGCCGCTGCAATGCATTGAAAATGCCCAGGGCGGCCCGCTCCATCAGAACCAGATCAGGCAAGCCCAGCTGCTGAATCGTGCGCTGGTCCAGGGCTTGCATGGTAGCAGCGTTAACGATGTGCATGCTGGCCTCCCCAGATTAAAAATCTGCTGTCAGCATACCGCGCCCGGTGAGGTCTTTCAACAGACGGAGACACGACAGCGCAGGGCTGAGCGCCTGAAATATGCCAAAGTCAAAAACTCTCTCTGGCGAACGTGTTGGGGCAAGGCTTGTCTTTAAGCTATAATGATGTATCCAATTTTAGGTAACAATGAAGCCCATCATGGAAACAACGATCTACTTTATCATTTTCGCCAGCATTGCCGTTCTGGGCGGCTTCTCGACCATTACGCGCAGACACCCGCTGTCTGCTGCACTGTCACTGGTTGTGACCCTGATTGCACTGGCCGGTCTGTACGCTTTATTGGCGGCAGACTTCCTGTTTGTGATTCAGATTCTGGTTTACGCCGGCGCGATCATGGCCTTGATGATTTTTGTGATCATGCTGCTGAACTTAAAACAAAGCGAAATGCCACCCGAAGAACAGATTGAAAAACGCGTCCTGGTGACGCTAGCCCTCCTGGCTCCCCTGTTTTTCCTGGTCCAGACCGCCATTGTGCGCCAATTCGGCGATGCAGCTTTTCAGCCTGTAGCAGAAGGCTTTGGCAGCATAAAGCCCGTCGGCATGCTGCTGTATCAGACCTACTTTTTACCCTTTGAAATCATTTCCATTCTGTTGCTGGTGGCCCTGGTGGGTGTTGTTGCCCTGGCCAAAAGGAGAGCCTGATGCCCGGCATTACGCACTATCTGACCGTTTCAGCCCTGCTGTTTTTTCTGGGCCTGGCTGGCTTTATCAGCCGTAAAAACATGTTCATGATCTTCCTGTCGGTGGAGCTGATGCTCAACGGCATCAACCTCAGCTTTGTTGCCTTTTCGCGCTTTTTTCAGGCTCTTGACGGCCATGTTTTTGCCTTCTTTGTGATTGCCATTGCTGCCGCGGAGGCCGGCATCAGCCTGGCCATGATCATTCTGCTCTACAAAAACCGTCAGACGATTGATGTTGATCGCTTCAACATCATGAAGGGTTAGACCAATGTTTACCACTATCGCCGATCTTCATCAGACCACCCCCATCAGCAGCCAGAGCAGCTTGTTGCTGAGCCTGATCGTGCTGCTGCCCATTTTAGGCGCCCTCATCCTGGGTTCAATGGCACTCTGGAGTCAGCCCCGTGAACAGGGCCTGTCCGAAAAAATGCTGGGGGCCTTAGGTACCCTGACCCCTGCCCTTTCAGCCTTGCTGGCCCTCTATCTTTTTGCCCAGCAGCTGGGCCAGCCCGGCCTGCAGTGGACCGCCAACCTGGGCACCTGGATCAAGGTGTCGCTGTTTGAACTCTCTTTTGGCTTTATGATGGATCCACTCTCGGGCCTGATGACGGTGATGATCACCTGTATTGGCACCCTGATCCATCTCTTTTCTATCAGCTACATGCACGGTGATCGCGGCTTTGCCCGTTACTTTGCCTGTCTGAACCTCTTTCTGGGTGCCATGCTGCTGCTGATTCTGTCCGACAATATTGTCGGCCTGTTTGTCGGCTGGGAAGGCGTGGGCGTCTGCTCTTTTCTGCTGATCGGCTTCTGGTTCAGCGATGCCCAGAAAGCCGGAGCGGGCACCAAGGCCTTTGTGGCCAACCGCGTGGGCGATTTTGGCTTTTTACTCGGCATCCTGTTCCTGTTTCTGGAAACCAGCCATTTTGATTTTGCCGGTCTGCAGGCCGGTCTGGCAGAAACACCTGAATCCCGCCTGGCCGTGATTGCCTTCCTGCTGCTGATTGGTGCCCTGGGCAAGTCCGCCCAGATCCCGCTGCATGTCTGGTTACCCGACGCCATGGCGGGTCCCACACCGGTCTCGGCTCTGATCCACGCTGCGACAATGGTTACCGCAGGGGTCTATATGATTGCCCGTTTGCACTTTATTTATTCTCAGACCCCGTCGATTTCACTGCTGATTGTGCTGATTGGTGCCCTGACCGCTTTAATGGCAGCCAGCATCGCGCTGGTTCAGAACGACATCAAAAAAGTGCTGGCTTACTCGACCGTCAGCCAGCTGGGCTATATGTTTATGGCCGTCGGTGCGGGTGCTTATGTGGCCGGTATTTTTCACGTCTTCACCCACGCCTTTTTCAAAGCCGCACTCTTCCTGGGAGCCGGCGCCATTATTCATGCCCTGCACCATGAGCAGGATCTGATGAAAATGGGCGGGCTGCGCAAAAAACTGCCCATCACCCATCTGAGCATGCTGATTTCCTGTCTGGCCATTGCAGGCATTCCACCTTTTGCCGGCTTTTTCAGCAAGGACGAAATACTCTGGTCCCTCTGGAACGAAGGCCTGTATCTCTTCTGGGGCATGGGTCTGCTGACCGCTGGCCTGACCGCCTTTTATATGTTCCGGCTGTACTTTCTGGCCTTTGGCAGCAGCTATCGCGGCCAGGCCGAAATCAGTGCTGAGCCCCTGTTGATGAAGCTGCCCCTGCTGGTACTGGGTGCCGGTGCCGTACTCAGCGGCTTTCTGGGGCTGCCAGCCGTACTGGGACTGCCCAACTGGATGGAACACTGGCTGAGCCAGGTCTTTGGCGCCCATCATGTGGCGGGCAATATGGGTCTGGCCCTGATGCTGATGGGTGTATCGGTTCTGGTCGCTTCTGCCGGCATTCTCGTGGCCCTCAAAAAATATGCCCGCCTGCAAAGCGCGCCGGCTGCAGCCACCGGCCCCCTGGCCAATATGCTGCATCAGAAATATGGCTTTGACCTGCTCTATGATGCCGTGCTGGTGCGTCCACTGCGCCGCATGGGAACCCTGGGCTGGCAAATTGTGGAGCGCCTGATGATCGACGGCGCCATTACGTTTGGTCTCTGGGCTTACAAAGTGGCTGCCCTGATGCTGCGCCAGCTGCAGACCGGTTCCATCCGAGCCTATGGCCACTATCTCCTGCTCGGCCTGACGGCACTGGCCTATCTCTACTTTACGTTACACCTGCCAGGAGTTTTTCGCCCATGAGCGCCTATTTACTCAATCTGATCATTTTTCTGCCCCTGGCAGTCGGTCTGCTCCTGCTTGCCTTGCCCAGCAAGCTGGGCCTGCATCGCCAGATTGCCCTCGGCACAGCGGTGCTGACCTTACTGGGCAGTCTGGCCATCTGGCAGGCCAGTAATCCAGAGGCCAGCGGCTTGCAGCTGGTCACCCGGATGGCCTGGATCCCCTTTCTGGGAATTGATTACCATATCGGTATTGACGGCATCAGCCTGTTTCTGGTGGTGCTGACCAGTCTGTTCACACTCCTGGCCATGCTCTACAGCTGGTCACTTGACCAGCAGCCCGGACGCTTTTTTGCCCTGCTGCTGATTCTGGAGTCGGGTCTGCTTGGCACGGTGCTGGCCGCCAATCTGTTTCTGTTTTACGTTTTCTGGGAGCTGATGCTGCTGCCCATGTTCTTTTTGATCGGCATCTGGGGTGGGGCCCAGCGTATCAAAGCCGTCCTCAAATTTGTGATTTATACCATGGCCGGCTCTCTGGTTTTTTTGCTGAGCATTCTCTATCTGGGCACCCAATATCAGGCCCAGACCGGACAGTGGTCATTTGAAATCGCCGTTTTAACCCAGCTCCAGCTCCCCCCCACGCCCATGGTGGACCTCCTTTTTCTGGGTTTTGCCCTGGCCTTTTTGATTAAAGTGCCCGTCTTCCCCCTGCACACCTGGCTGCCCGACACCTATTGTGAAGCGCCGCCGGTGGTAACCTTTATGTTGTCAGGCGTGATGGCCAAAATGGGCGTCTATGGCCTGCTGCGCATCACCCTGCCCCTCTTTCCCGACAGCCTGGCCCGTCTGGGGCCTGTACTGTCGCTGCTGACGATTGCAGGCATTATTTATGGTGCCATTCTGGCGCTGGGTCAGGTCGAAATCAAGCGCCTGCTGGCCTATTCTTCGATCTCGCACCTGGGCCTGATTGCCCTGGGTGTTTTTACCTGGAACCTCAGCAGTATTGAAGGCGTTGTGTACCATATGGTCAGCCATGCCGTGGCAACAGGCGGCCTGTTCCTCATGGCCGGCGTACTCGAAAACCATTATGGCACCACCCGAATTGACCAGCTGGGCGGCATTGCTGCCCGCGCGCCGCTTTATGCCGTTTTATTTATGCTGCTGACCTTTGCTTCTATCGGCGTACCGGGACTTAATGGTTTTGTCGGTGAGTTTCTAATCCTGCTGGGTGTTTCTTCTGCTTCAGCGGGTCTGACCCTGCTGGCCGCGCTGACCCTGATTCTGTCAGCGGCCTATATGCTCTGGCTGACCCAGCGCTTTCTGTTTGGTCCCGAAGCCCAGCCTGAGCATGCCCCCCTGCGACTGCCTGTTTTACAGCTGGCAGCCATCGCGCCACTGTGCCTGTTGGCGATTATCATGGGACTGTATACCCTGCCCTTCACCCAGCATATTTCACCTGCTGTACAGAATCTGATTCAAAACAACCAGGGCCCTGTGCAGGTCATGCTACCCGAAGGATACTTTAACCCGACACCCTCTCCTGTGGAAAAACCTGTTCATGGATAATCTGATTTTTATTGCACCTTATCTCCCGCTGGGCCTAGCCATTCTGTCAGGCATCAGTTTACTGCTGCTGCAGGTCTTTTTGCCCTTAAAACAACGTGGCTGGCTGACCTATGTGGCCTTGATCGAAGCCGCCCTGCTGATTCTGGCCAGTTCCCTCAGTTTTTTGCTCAAGGGCCGCGTCAGCAGCCTGCCTGCTGAACTGCAGCCCCAGGCCATGGCCAATTACCAGTTTTTCAGCAATATTGCCCTGTTCTTCTATTTGCTGCTGGCCGTGGCCCTGCTGGCCACCATTCTGATTTCAGCGGTTTATCTGGAGCGTGAAAAACTGGTTTACGGCGAATACTACGCCCTCCTGTTTTTTGCCACTTCAGGCATGATGGTTCTGGTCTCCGCCAACGATTTAATGACCCTTTTTATCGGTCTGGAGATCATGTCCATGTCTGTCTACGCTTTGGTAGGCTATCGCCGCGAAAACCCCTGGTCCAATGAAGGTTTGTTTAAATACTTCCTGTTGGGCGCACTGGCTTCAGCGCTGCTGCTGTATGGGATTGCCCTGACTTATGGCACCACAGGCACGGTCAGCCTGCGTGAAATCCAGAACTTCTATCTGTCTCAGCCGATTGGCCCCCTCGGCAGCATGGGTTTAATTCTGATTCTGACCGGCCTGGGCTTCAAGGTTGCGGCCGTACCTTTTCACAGTTGGAGTCCAGACGCTTACCAGGGTGCCCCTTTGCCGATCACCGGCTTTATGGCCACCGCTGTTAAAGCTGCCGCCTTTGCTCTGCTGCTCAAGATTCTGGGCGAAGGCTTCCTGGTCGTACGCAGCTACTGGCTGGAGATCGTGATGGTGCTCTCTGCCCTGACGATGATTACGGGCAACGTGCTGGCCTTTGTACAGCAGAATATCAAACGCATGCTGGCCTACTCCAGCATTGCCCATACCGGCTATCTGCTGATGGGCCTGAGTGCCCTGAACTTACAAAACGATAACCAGATTCGCTCAGCCATTCTGTACTATCTCTTCATTTATGTGGTCAGCTCTCTGGGCGTTTTTACCGCTTTGGCACAGCTCAGCGGCCAGGGTGAAAAATACCAGCGCTTTGAAGACTATGCCGGTCTTGGCAAACGCCATCCTTTCAGCGCACTCGTCTTGACCCTGCTGATGTTTTCCTTTATTGGTATTCCACCTCTGGGCGGCTTTTTTGCCAAATACTATCTCTTCAGTGAGGCGCTGCGCCAGGGGCAGGGTTTGCTGGTCGCCTTTGCGATCTTTAACAGTATTCTGTCGATTGCCTATTATCTGCGTTTGGTGGTGGTCATGTACTTCCAGCCCGATGCCCGCAGCGAAGAAACGCGTCAGAGTACCCCGGTTACAGTCAGCATGGCTTTGGCATTAAGTGCTTTCTGTACGCTCTGGGCAGGGTTTGCACCGGTCAACTTCCTGGGCGTGATTCCTGGCCTGAGCCCACTGGTTGAGTGGCTGCACATTGCGGCCATCTTCTAAACTTGATTCAAATCAAGTTTTGTTTTGCCCTGCTTCATCGTCACAGCACCTTACAAACAGCATACTGAAATAAATTACACTGTCTTGGAGGAACGCATGATCACACAGCTCGCTTTACAGGCCCGGGATCTGATGACCCCACACACCATTACCATTGATGGGCATGCCCGACTGCGCGAAGCCCTCAATCTGATGCAAAATCATAAAATCACCGCCCTACCGGTGATTGACAATCAAAAACGCCCCATTGGTGTTCTGAGTCAGACCGACATCATGCGGCATCTCTACGAAAACCCCGAATACAATCTGATCGAAGTGGACTACTTTGAAGCCGATTTTCCCGAAGGGAACCTGATGCAGTTTGACCCGAGCGAAAACCAGGATTTGGCCGTCATTGACATCATGACCCCCCTGGTCTTCAGCCTGGGCCCTGATACCCCAATCAAAACGGTGGTCGAAGAAATGCTGGGCCGCAAAGTACACCGCCTGTTTGTGATTGATGAAGAAGGGGCACTGGCCGGCGTGATCAGCAGTCTGGATCTGGTTCGCCACCTGCAGAAATTGCTCTGAAACGCTATAGCCTGCCTCAGGCTTCCTGTTATAATCCCTGCAAGGATTTCAACAAGGAGCAGTCATGGGTTTAACAGCACGTATTGTGATTATCGGCGGCGGCTTCGGCGGTCTTTATGCTGCGCAGCACCTCAAACGGGCGCCGGCCAGCCTGACCCTGATTGATCGCCGCAATTTTCACCTGTTTCAGCCCCTGCTGTACCAGGTCGCTACCGGTGGCCTGTCACCGGCCAATATTGCAGCCCCCCTGCGCGCCATTTTAAAGCGCCAGAAAAACACACGTGTATTGCTGGCTGAGGTGGTGGATATTCACCCTGAGCAGGGTCTGGTATCCTGTGCTGACGGTACCCAGGTGGCTTATGATCATCTGATTGTTGCAACAGGGGCCAGCCACAATTATTTTGGCCAGGATCACTGGCGTGAGCATGCGCCGGGCCTGAAAACCATTGAAGATGCCACCGAAATCCGGCGCAAAGTGCTGCTGGCTTTTGAAACGGCTGAACGTGAAAGTGCTCCTGAACGGCGCAAAGCCTGTTTGCGCTTTGTCGTTGTGGGCGGGGGTCCTACAGGTGTAGAGCTGGCGGGTGCCCTGGCTGAGATTGCCCACCAGACCCTCAAGGGAAATTTTCGCCACTTTGATCCTGCCGATACAGAGGTTTTACTGGTTGAGGCCATGGATCGGATTTTGATGCCTTATGCACCCGCTTTGTCTGAAAAAGCCCGTCAGGCCCTGACAGAAATGGGCGTCAGCGTCAGGCTCAATACCCGCGTGACGGATATTCAGGCAGATCGCATCGCCCTCAAGCAAGGCGAGCATGAAGAAATTCTGGCCACCCATACCGTGCTCTGGGGAGCCGGTGTACAGGCTTCACCTCTGGGACAGATTTTGCATCAGGCCACCGGGGTGGCCCTGGACCGCGCCGGTCGGGTCAAAGTTCAGCCTGACCTGAGTCTGCCTGGCCACCCGAATATTTATGTGATCGGAGATCTGGCCCATTGCAGCAATGCTGATGGCGCTCCCCTGCCCGGTGTCGCCCCGGTGGCAATGCAGCAGGGTAAATTTGTCGCTCGCCGCCTGCTGGCGCTGCTGCAAAAGCGTCCGGCAGCAGCACGCTTTCAGTACCTGGATAAAGGCAGCATGGCCACCATCGGTCGCGCCAGAGCTGTCGCCGAAGTCGGTCCGCTTAAATTTACCGGCCATCTGGCCTGGCTGATGTGGCTGTTTATCCACGTCCTGTTTTTAGTGGAGTTTGAAAACCGCATCCAGGTACTGCTGCAGTGGGCCTGGAATTACCTGACCCGCAACCGCTCAGCCCGGCTGATTACCGGCGAAAAATCGGCCATTATGCCCACAATCCAGCAACAGAAGTAAACCGGCTTATCTGGCTTTGGCTTCAATCAGACCAGCCGTCACGCTCTGAATGTCAAAAGCGAAGCTTTTGAGCCCCGCGTGCCCCATCAGCGCATTGGCCAGATTATCTGCCTTGCCACTGTACTCCACCGCATACTGAGCCATCTGGTTGCGGTAGACTTTGCGCTGAACTGCATGCACGCCACTGACCTGCTTGAGCACAGCCTGAAAGGCCTGCTCCCGCTGAAAGCTAAGTCCCTGAACATGCAACTGCAGCATCTGGGTCGTGGCCGCCGGCAGCTTGGCAATCTGCAAGGCAAAAAAGTCGCCAGCCTTGCTGGCGGCCTGGTCCATGGCTTTGGCTTCTGCCATTTCACGCCCGGAACCTCCGGCAACCGCCTGAAAAGCCTGGGCGGCAAGGATTTCACCCGTATCTACCCGAATGGCACGGGCATCAATGCGGCCCTGGGTCATCACGGTTTTAATACCGCCATAGGTTTCAATCACGCCATCTTCGGTCATACGGGTCAGGCTGGTGCCCACAATCAGAACATCCACGCCCATATCCCGCAACACGGGCAAAGCAGCCAGAGCGTTGCCCTGTTGTAGTTGCTGCCAGATCTCTGGCTGACGCAACGCGACCAGAGCACGCTCATCCGCCACTTTAAAGCCTTTGGCCAGAATCTGCTGATGCAAACGGTTTTTGGCTGCGGCGTTAGAGCTCTGGGCTTCAGCTGCTGAAACCAGAACCACAGCCACAGTCCAGTCACGCAACAGCCCCATTTTGGCAAGCTGCTCAACCAATGGTTCTACACTGACCTGGGCTTCAAGACGGATTTTCAGAATACCCTTATCCTGGGTTTCAGCCAACACTTTCTGACTGCTGATATAACCACTGGAACGGGTCAGAATCGTATCCTGCACCAGACTCATATTCTCTACCAGGGTTTCAGAAATCACATAGACACCCATGGCTTCTTCGACTGCTGCACGGCGGGCCTGATTCAACGCTTCTTCACGGGCCTGCACCAGCCCCATTGAAAGGGCTGCTTCGCCGCTGACAATGACCGTCTGGCTGGCGGGAGGCGCAGCCAGAACAGGCAGACATAACTGCAGCAGCAGACAGATACTTAAGCCCAGGATTTTCCAGTGTTTCATTTTATGCCTCTTATCTCTATTGCCGGTAAAAGACAGAGATCGTGGTATTACCACAGAAGTCGCCATCATCATCGGCGACCGCGCTTTCACTTTGCAGCACTTTGACCAGTTCGATGCTGCTGTTGTCTTTTAGCCAGGTATTGATCTCTTGTTCAAGTTCATCTGCTTCAGGGCCTTCAAAAATTTTAACCTGTAACATGTTTTGCCTCATTTTTTTGATGCAAGTATACCATGCATCAGCCGATGACCTCTGAGCTTGAAAGGACGTGTTCAAAGGCTTTCTGGTTCCATGTTATGCTACCCTGTCGGGAGGGCTCTGATATGATAAAGCACTTACCCCGTTCTGTTCAGCGGGCCTATTCGGTGCTACAGGCCACAGCCAGTGCCTTTTCTCAGGATAAAGTGACCCAGCGTGGCGCAGCACTCTCATTTTTTACGATCTTTGCACTGCCGCCCCTGCTGCTCCTGCTGGTCATGCTCTTGAGCCTGGTGCTCGACGGGGCCACCGTGCAACAGCGGATTCTTGAGGAAGTCCAAAAAGCCGGCGATCCCAACACCATTGAAGTGGTCAACACCATTTTAAACAATGCCAATCCCCCCGATGGCAGCAATCGCTTTGCGGCAATTGTCAGTCTCAGCATGCTGCTTTTCAGTGCCAGCAATGTTTTTGCCCAGCTGCAAGATATGCTGAACACGATCTGGGGGGTGCGGGTGCGTTCAGATATTAAAATCTGGGGACTGGTCAAAATGCGCCTGTTATCTTTTGGCGTGATTGTGACGCTGGGTTTGCTGATTGTGGTTTCAACTTTTTTAGAAGTCGGCCTGTCTGTATTGCAAAACCTGCTGCTGGGGCATCTGCACTGGCTGGAGCAGCAAATGGTCTGGCTCAATAATTTACAGTTTTTTAAATGGCTCAGCCGCAGCATCTCTTTTTTATTGCTGATTGGGATCCTGGCAGCCGTCTTCAAAGTCCTGCCCGATGTCAAAGTCTCCTGGCAGGATGTCTTTATCGGTGCCTTTTTTACCGCCTGTCTGCTGAGTATCAGCCGTTTTTTAATTGGCTGGTACTTAAGCAGCAGTGCCATAGGCAGTGCTTATGGCGCTGCGGGTTCCACCATTCTGTTTTTGTTCTGGATGTATCTCAACATTCAGCTGTTTTTGCTGGGCGCAGAGTTTACCGAAGCCCTGGCTGAAGAGTATGGCCGCAGCATTCAGCCACGCAGTTATGCCGAGTGGCTGCCGGGCCGGGCACCGGCGCGCAAAACCACCTTCAGACCAGATGACCCGGCGCCTGCTGACGCCACTTGATCTGGGCCTGGTGATACACCTGGGTATAGGGCGGCACCGATTCCGTCAGCCAGACGTTGCCCCCAATCACGCTGTCATGGCCAATACGGGTGTCACCGCCCAGAATCGTGGCGTTGGCATAAATCACCACCCGGTCTTCGAGGGTGGGGTGACGTTTGGTGTGGGCCATGGCCTTGGTCACGCTCAGAGCGCCCAGCGTCACGCCCTGATATATTTTGACATCATCCCCTATCACCGTGCTTTCACCAATCACCACACCGGTACCGTGATCCAGGCAAAAGCGAGCCCCAATTTCAGCGCCAGGGTGAATATCAATACCGGTCAGTCGGTGCGCGTACTCAGTCAGCAGACGCGGCAAAATGGGGATAGACCGCAACAACAGGGCATGGGCCACACGATAACTGGCCACCGCAAAAAAACCAGGATAGCTTAAAATCACATCATCCACACTGTCGGCTGCCGGGTCACCCGCATGCATGGCGGCGGCATCCGCCTGCAGACAGGCATCGATCTGCTGTAAGTCTTCCGCAAAAAACTGGCTGGCCTGCGTGCCCGACAGCTGAAGCTGCTCCAGCAACTGCTGCAACTCTGCTTCCAGGGCCTGTAAATGATGGGGGAGTTTTTCAGGCGGGGTGACCAAATCTTCCAGATGAGGGAAAAGCAGCCCCAGCAAACGCTGTAGCCAACAGTGTACCCGCCAGGGCGAAACCGCGGCCGCGGGCGATAGTGGAGAACGCCGGGACTTCAGAATATCCATAAAATCAGAAGGAGGTGAGGCCATGGTTTTCTCTGTATTTGGTCTTGCTTTTATTTTAAAGCCAAAACCGTCGTCATGGCAAGCGTCCTGCGTCATTCACGCCAGAAATCGGGTAATCTGTTGCACAGCCGTCTGCACACCCTGCTCCTTGTTAACCTGAAGCCCCAGGGCTGCAGCCCGCTCCTGCAGGCGTGGCTCAACAGCAGCCTCCAGTGCGCGCGCCAGGCGCTCTGTGCTGAGCCTGACCCGGGGCACAGGGCGCACACCCGCCCCCATGCCAAAAAGACGCTGCGCCCAGAAAGGCTGATCGCCAAAATAAGGGACCGGGACCGCCGGCACCCCGGCATGCAGGCCTGCTGCCGTGGTCCCCGCTCCGGCGTGATGCACCAGCGCCCGCATTCTTGGAAACAGCCAGTCATGAGGCACCGCATCCAGCATCAAAATATTTTCAGACACATCAGACTGAACCAGTCCACCCCAACCCGACAGCATCACCGCCCGCTGCCGGGTGCGCTCCAGAGCAGCCAGAACCGTGCGCGTGGTGGCCTCTGGGTCTTCATTGCTCATGCTGCCAAAGCCCACATAAACAGGTTTTTCTCCGCTTGCCAGAAAGTCATTTAAAACATCCGGGGGCTGATAATCAGCGGCAGCATCCAGCAGCCAGAAGCCGGTTGTGTGGTGATTGGCCGGCCAGTCTGGCGGATGGGGCACCAGATAGCGGGAATAAGCACACAAAACCAGCGCCTGTTTTTCCAGCTGTCCGAAAGGGCTCAGACGTGATGGTTTAACGTTCAGGCGGGCCTGACTCCAGTCAGCCGTAATATCATAAAAGGTTTGCCAGAACAACTGACGGGTCAGCTGATGAGAAGCCCGATTCAGCCAGCCCCCCAGATAAAAAGGCAAGAGCATCATGGGAAAGGACTGGGTTGGTGTGATCGGCTGCAGATAACCCAGGACCAATTTTTGCCGCAAAACCTGCGTGATCAGACCCGCAATCGGGGCCACAAAGAAAGGCGCCACAACAGCGTCAGCCCCTTGCGCAGCAGCCAGACAGTCATCAAAACCTTCTTGCATGGCATCCTGAGCTGCTGCCTTAAAAGCCTGAACAAAACGCAGCGGGTTGGCCCCCGTGCGCAACAGATTTTGTCCGGCTTCGCCCTGCAAAACATCTCGCGGATTGCCTTTAACCGGGTGGAAATCCAGGCCCAGCCCCTGGATCCAGGGGCCAAATTCGGCATGAGTGGCGATACAGGGCCGGGCCCCCTGGGCTTGCAAGCCTTTGGCCAGCGCCACATAAGGGCGGACATCACCGTGGGAACCCACGGTCATTAAGGTGATTTTCATATTTTGAGGTGCAACAGAAAATAAGCCATTTTTTTACGCCACCAGGGCCAGTCATGGTTGACATCATGCCCCCAGATATCGATCCAGCTGGGCACATCCAGCTGATCCAAAATCGCTTTCAAGGCACGGGTGTCTTCCAGCATGGGGTCTTCCCAGTCTCCCTGACCCACAGAAATAATAATCTGGGCCCGGCGATAAAGTTCCAGATAATGGGGATCAGTCAGAGCCGGCAAATAAGCCAGCGGGGTATGAAAATAAACCTGATCATCCATATAGTCTCCAATAAAGAGCTTCAGACGATAAACCCCACTGATGGCCAGCAAAGCATCGTAGGTCTCAGGGTAACGAAAAAAGAAATTGGCCGCATGATAGGCACCCATGCTGCAACCCGTCACACCAATCCCTGTTTCGGTGCTGCCGGCAGTCTCGTGAATAAAAGGCACCACATCCTGCTGAATATAGCGCATATAAGCTTCATAGCGCTGGAAACGCTCAGGCACGCTTAAGCTGGGATGGGTCCAGCTCTGGGCATCCACCGAATCAACGGTAATCAGGCGCAAGCGCCCGTCTTCAATCCAGGGCTCGGCGACCGTCACCATACCAAAATCCTCAAACTCAAAAAAGCGGCCCTCCTGGGTCGGAAACACCAGCAGTGGCTTACCGGCATGACCATAAACCTTCAGCTCCATCTCCTGCTCCAGATCCCGGCTCCACCAGGTGTGATAACCAATATGCATCAGCGCACCTCCTGAATGGCCGCGATCATCTTTTGAAGCTGGTCAAGATCCGGGCTGCGCAACAGATAACCCTGAAAACCCATCACCGGATAAAACACCCGATCGATGGAAGCCTGATGCACCAGAAATTGACCGTAATGCGTCATAATTTCCTCATGGCTGAGACGATAGACTCTCTCTTTGCGCCCGGCAAAAGCAACATGATACCTGCGCTGAGGAGCAAAATCAGCAACAGCGCCATGGGCAATCAAATCTGCATAGACCTGATACAGGTCAATATCGGCCGAAAAATTCATCATATCCAGAGTCCAGCCCCCCGGGGGACGCAAATTGACCTCCAGAGCCCGCCACTGGCCATTGGGCTGCAGAAAAAACTCAAAATGAAAAAAACGTTCCCGCACATCAAAAGCGACCAGGGTTTTTTCGCCCCAGTGCCGCAGCTCTGGCGGAATCTCACGCAGACTGTAATAGGAAAGATCCAGCTGATGGTTGACCACATCCATAATGCCGTGACTGAAGTGGTGACTACCACAAAAAATAATCCGTCCTGAACGATCCACCAAGCCATCAAAAGAATACAGCTCACCGCTGATAAAAGCCTGTAAAAAATAATCCTGGTCAGGCTTATGCTGCCAGAAGGCCTCCAGTTCAGCATCTGAACTGATTTTATACGTCTGGGCTGCACCCACTCCAATATCCGGTTTGGCCACCAGGGGGTAGCCCAGGGCATCGCGCCACTGCTGGCAGCGCTCCCAGGAGGTCACAAGTCCTCCTGCTGCGACAGGAATGCCTGCATGGCGGTAGGCTTCCTGCATACCCGATTTGCGCTTGCGCATTGTCAGCTGTTCAGGTCGCGGCCCTGCAACATCAAGTCGGGCCCGCAGCTCAGCCTCGGTCTCCAGCCAATATTCATTGTGAGATTCAATCCACTGGATTTTACCATGGCGAGCCTGTAACTCCTGACAGGCAGCTGTTAAAGCATCCAAATCCTGCATATCATCGACACGCCAGTAGGCTGTCAAAGCCTGCTGCAAATCTGTACCCAGCGCTTCCCAGGGCTCATCAGCCACACCCAGCACAGCAATACCCGCCGCCTGAAGTCTTGACCAAAACAGGCGAAAGTTGAGCGGAAAATGGGGCGAAAGAGCGATGAAGCAGGGCATAACAAGGGCGTCCTTGATTCAGATATTTAAGCTTTCAGTGCACAGGCAGTGTATCAAGAAGCCGGGGCTGTAATCAATCCGAATGCCTGTGCACAGGCTGTTGCTGGCTAGAGACAATATGCCAGGGCCCGACGATAGGCATTTTGCAAGCGGATAAACGCCCGCTGATCGCCCCCCTGGTCGGGGTGGGTTGCCCGCGCTTTGCGCCGATAAGCCTGCCGAATCTCTGCTGAAGAACAGGGGGGCTCCAGGCCAAGCTCGGCCAGATCGCTGATAGCCTCAGGTGTTTCACGAAACAAGCCCAGAGGAGACTTCCAGGATTCATTCTCCTGCAGGTATTTTTCACGTGCGATATCTGACAGAGCCAGCAAATGGATCAGTTCGGACTGAAATCGCTGGCGGGTATCGGGCGACATCCACTGTAAATCAAGACCCTCCCAGGTCAGTAAGTCCTGTTCAGGATGAAGGCTGGCGAGTAATTGCTGGAGTTGCTGCAAAACCTCAGCCGGCGTGTAACGACGGGAAAGCAAAGCGGCAAGAGATTCCAGCGCAGGCAAGGACTCCAGCTTCAGCCCAGGATGTTTGCCCAGCAGGGCATGCAGGGCCTCCAACTCAGGTTTTTCTGCAGCGTGGCGTCTGACCATCATTCAGATCTGCGGCTTGAGTTTCTGATGACGGGTCAGATAATC
The DNA here is from genome assembly GCA_015272195.1 of Candidatus Sericytochromatia bacterium. GTDB lineage: Bacteria > Cyanobacteriota > Sericytochromatia > UBA7694 > UBA7694 > JACYMC01. The sequence continues at coordinate 9,631 of JACYMC010000138.1, read as the reverse complement.
GTGAATTCCGTCCCGGATAGCTTTGGCGACTTTACGCTGGTAATTTGGATTGGACAACAAAGCATCTTCTTCCGGACTGGACAAAAAGCCGATTTCCAATAAAACAGACGGCATGGTGGCTTTACGGGTCACAAACAGCCCGCGCTGACGAACGCGCCGATCCACGGCACCCAGCTGGGTGACCATATAACGATGCAGCGTATCTGCAAATACTTTGCTCTGTGGTGTGGTGTAATACGTTTCAATGCCCCGCACATGGGTGTTGCCAGGCGGCATCGAGTTGGCATGAATACTGACAAAAACATCTGCACTGCGCAGATTGGCTGCATCGACACGGGGCTGCAGCAAGACCTCAACGTCTTCTGCACGCGTCATAATAACCTGAATGCCATCATTTTCCAGATAACGCTGCAGCAAACGGGAAACCTCCAGCGTGACCTGTTTTTCTTTCTGTTTACTCACACCAATAGCCCCGGGATCATTGCCCCCGTGCCCTGCATCAATCACCACAAGCGCATGCCTGTTTTCAGGTGTCAGTACAGGCGCACGCTGTACTTTGGCCTGGACCAGCACCTCCAGATATTTGCCCTGCCAGTCAAACTGGTAGTGTACATCGCCATGCAGATCCAGGATCACACGGACATCTGTCTGGGTATCTCCCTGAGGCAAAAAACGAATGCCTTTCAGATTCTGGCTGCTTCTGAGCTTACGCTCGAGACCGGCCTGCCCCAGCACTGTGCCCAGGGTGTCGATCACCAGACGGGGCGGCGCTTCCAGTGGATAAACCTGAAAGTCAAAGGCATCATTGGCATACAAGCGCAGGCGAGTGGTCTGGCGATCCAGTTCATCAACCTGCAAATCCTCAAACCGCACCAGGTTTTGCTCATTGGCTTTGACCATCAGCTGCAGCGTACAAACATTGTCTTTGCTGAAGGGGATCAGCTCTAAATCATCCCGTGTCAGTTTCAGGCGCATTTGTACACCCTGTGCATCCTGAGAGACAGAGGCCGCAGCAATCAAGTCGGAGCGCAACTGGGGCAAGCTGCCCGTCAGACTGGTTGAAACATCATAAAATGTCAGAATGTAGTCCAGACGGGATTGCCCGACACGGCGAATTTCAGGATATAAAGGCGCATTGCCTTCAAGCAGGAGGTTCTGCCCCATCCGGCGCACCTGAATCAAACGCTGCTGACCGCTTACACCAACGGCTGGGTCCGCCTCAGGGGAAGCCTGCACGGGCTCGATTCGGGTTTCATAACGACTGCCCTGCCAGCGACCGCGCACGTTAACCTCCATGGGTTTCTGGAGGTCGAGCACCATGCGAACGGTTGGCGGATCGTTCCGAAACTGACTGATGCGAATGCGATTAATCGCTTGGCTGGCAGCCTGAATTTCCTGATGTACCTGCGGAAACACGGCATTCGGAATATCCAGAACGATTTTGCCCGGATAATCTGCTTTCAGATATTGAATCTGAGGGGCCAGTTGTTCTGAAGAAGTCAGGGTAAGAATCTGAGCCTGGCGATTAAACTGAACCCCCTGAATCGCGTTCAGGCGAAGGGGCATCTGGGCCTGGGCAGACAGAGAAAAACCTGTCATACACAACAGCAAACCCAGAAAGAAGAAGCGCTGTATCCACATGCCTGTTGTGTGATTCCTCTGCATCCGATTTAAAGCTGATGGGTGTATGCCTGCAAGCGTATAAGGCAGCCATACCAGAAAAGGACTCTTGTCTTTCATACAGCAAACAGCATATATCTCTGACAACTGATTCGTCTGTGAGAAAGTACACTGGCACCGCTCTTCTGCTATCGTCAGGTATTCTCACAAAACTTGTCAAGCAAAATGCGCTGACCGGGCTGAATATCATGACGCTTAAACCAGCCCTGATTGACCTCAAGTGCATACCTGGCCGGGCGTGCAGAAGGCCGCGGGGTCTCATCAAAGGGAGTCAGCTCCTGAATGTCAATAATCTCTCCAGCGGCATCAATGTACGCAATGCTTAAGGGGAGCGAGGTATTTTTCATCCAGAAACTGAGGGTTTGTTCCTCGGCAAACACAAACAGCATGCCCTGATCTTCAGGCAAGGCCTCCCGAAACATTAAGCCGCGCTGCTGAGCTTCAGGCGTACAGGCCAGCTCCACTTTCAGTTCAGCAGCACCCAATTGCAGCGCATGCATCATCACAGCCGGAGAGGCTGTGGCCAGAGGCTGAGCGGGTGACTCATCTGAGTAGGCAATGGTGCAAGCACCTGAAACGCTCATCGCCAGGCACAAGGCCAGTCCCCATCTAATCCACTTAGACATCAGCATCCTCCCTTGTCAGCTGCTTTAAACCATGGGGGAGCTTTAATGAAGTATTTTTTATTTTTCATAGCTCTATCATAGTGCATTACACAAAACAAAAGGAACTTTCACCTTCCCTTATACGTCCTGATCGGTAAAATAGGTATTAAAAGTTCAGGAGTCGCAATACATGAAGCCCATCTGGAAACTTGGAACCCTTGCCTGCCTGAGCCTGTGGGCCTGCCAGCCTGTCGAGCAGGTCTCGCCCCCACAACCCTCGCCCTCAGCCAGCATCAGTCCAAGCACAGCGCCATCACCCTCAACAACACCGTCACCAGACCCGGTAACCACCCCCCAACCCAGCGCTACGCCAACAACACCGGAGCCCAGTCCAAGCGTCAGCCCTGAGCCAGCTGAGCCCAGTCCAAGCGTCAGCCCTGAGCCAGCTGAGCCCAGTCCAAGCGTCAGCCCTGAGCCAGCTGAGCCCAGTCCCGATGCCACACCCCAACCCACATCGAGCCCCGCCCTCCCAGCAGCACCTTTGCGCTTTGGAGAGATTAAAGTCATCACTGGCAGTGGCCGGGCCGGTATGCCCGAGAGCGGCATTCAGGCAGAGAACATGCCTTTTCCCGATTTCATCAGCGGCATAGCCAGCGACAAGGAAAACAATATCTGGATACTCAATAGCGGCGAAGGGCGTATGGGATATATCACTCCAATTATCAACTCAACGTCCTCTACCCAAACCGTAGAGTATCGCCTGTATTGGGAACGGATCCGCGACTTACAAAACACCGCAAGCCTTTTATATTCGGCAGATACTGAGTTGTTTTACGCTGTTGAAACGTTTAACAACCGTGTGATCAGTATTGATCCCAGTGATGGTAAGGTCACCGTGCTGGCCGGCAATGGCACGGGAGGTTATAACGGTGATGGTCCCGCTCTGGAGCGCCAGCTGAACCAGCCTGAGGGCCTGGCCCGAGACGCTGCCGGAAATCTTTATATTGCCGACACCGGCAACCACCTGATCCGCAAGGTCACCCCAGACGGTCAGATGCAGACCATTGCAGGCCAATATATTCTGGATACCCGCGTTGAAGACGAAGATGATGTGGCCAGCTTCCTTCCTGAAGGTGCCACTTCCGGTGATGGCGGACCTGCACTCCAGGCCCGCCTCAAAAGTCCGCGCAATCTTGCTGTCAGTGCAGACGGCAGTGCCCTGTACATTACAGGTGACTTTGCCAGCATTCGCTGGATCCGCAACGGCATCATCGATAAACTGGCGGGTTCAGGCACCACGGGTTATAACGGTGACGGCATCGCAGCCCATCTGGCTCACTTAAATCAACCTACAGCGATGACGATTGGACCTGACAATCTGCTTTACTTTATTGACAGCAATAATCTTCGCATTCGACGCATCCGACCCGCCTCACCTTTTGCCCTGATCGAAAGTGTGGCCGGCAGCGGCCAGGATCAGGAATTTGCTTCTGCCCGCTCCGATGCCCTGGCTGTAGAAATGCGTCCCCGTGCCATAACGTTTGATACTGCAGGCAATTTGTGGATTTATGATCAGACACACAGACGCCTGCGGCGTCTCGAACGCAATAATACACCTACAACAAATCCTGAATCTGAAATAAACACTGGAGCAAGCTTATGAAAATCTATAATTTGCGTCGTTTCACAATGGCGCTGATTTGTCTGATGGTCATTTCAGCCTGTGAAAGTGCACCGCTGGAAGCCCCTGGCCCTGACAAAGGCCGCGGAAACGTCAAAGATTTTATTATAGAGCCAAACATTCGCGTTGCGTTAATCAACGAAATTGAGCTAGAGCAAAACAAAAACCCGGAAATCAATTATGGTGCGATGGACGCCCACTTCGTTACGATTGACGATATCACCTATATGATTGAATGGAACGATCTGGAAGACTTCAAAAACCTCAAACAGGGTGAAGAAGTCACTTTCAGAGCAGCAGGCTACATTGCGCGTGTCGAAAAAACAGGCAAAACCTATCGGGTGATCCGTCTTCATGAGCTTTAAACCTCTGTCCATCGGTTTATGTGCGGCAATACTCCTCAGCAGTTGTCAGCCCAACAGCACCCAACTTTTTGAAACAGCCAACCAGCATTTTGCCAACCAAGCTTATGAAGAAGCCATCCCTATTTATGAGTCTTTGCTGATCAAAGACAGTGGTAACGTCAATATTTACCCTAAACTGGCCATCTCTTATGCCTATACGAGCAACTGGGAACGCTGCACGCACTACGGCGAAATAGCCTTTGATAAAGGGGTAGACTACTTCCCGCTCTACGACAGCGTGGTCAAGTGTTATGACGCGCAGGGGCAAACTGACAAGGTCAGGGCACTTTATCAGGAAGGCCTCCGCAAGTACCCTGACCGTTACGAGTTTGAGCTGGAATACGGCCTATTTGAATTCTCACAGCAAAATCTGTCAGATGCAGCAGCTATTTTCGAGCGCTTAAGTCAAATTAATCCTCAAAACGCCGACTTTTCTTATAATGCCGCCGCAACTTTTGAGGCGCTGGAACAGCTCGACAAAGCCGAAACCTATTATCGCCAGGTACTTGAGCATCACCCCGATCATGCCAATGCCAGCTACGGTCTGGGCAGTCTTTATGACAAACGCAAGCAAGCAGATATTGCCATCGGCTTCTTTGAAAAGGCCCTCAAGTATCATCCACAGCACCTGAGTGCCCTGATGAACCTGGCACGCCTGCAGGAAGCCAAAAGCCCGCAGGAAGCGCTGAAAACCTGGCAGAAGTATCTGGATCTGGCTGAAAAAAACCAGCAGCCCGAAAATTTCATCAACCAGGCCAAAGAACATCTTCAGCGTCTGGGAGGAGGTGCCCCGGTCCCCAATGAAAAACCCCCTCAGGATGGATGACGCAGCAGCAAAAATCGGTTATACTTAAATGCTTTCGTTGCTTTATAGAACTTCTGCTCTGAAAATCCAGCATTCAAAAAAACAAAACTTCAGTTAAGCTACAGTAAGGAGAATACTTAAAATGAAAAAGTCACTGTTACTCGCCGCCAGCCTCGCCATGATAGTCACCCTCGCAGGCTGCCCCGGTGAAGAAAACCCTTCCACTCCCAGCAGCCCTAACCCTTCTGCTTCACCCTCACCTGGTGAGTCCAGCGTGCCGACCGAGCCTGGTCAGCCTGGTGAGCCCGGTAAGCCCACACCAACCCCCACCATGGTGCCTACCAGCAATCCCGGTAGCCAGCCGAGCGCACTGCCCACCCTGGAGCCCAGCGGCAACCAGACTGTCTCCCTGACTTCTGCTCAGGCTGTCAGAAATCCCCAGGATTTCACTTACCGTTTCACGGTAACTGGCACAGGTTTTACCAGCATTGAAGATCTGGCCGTCCTGCGCTTTTTCTCCAGCGATGCCACCATCGACCTGGTCCGCGACGGCCAGGCGCGCATCAACGTTGAAATTCGCGAAGTGAACGTTTCTGAGAACGAAATCAGCTTCGTATGGCTGCCCCAGCTGGGTGCCCCCACCCAGAATGACTCTGTCCACTTCACCTACCAGAGGATTGGTGATGACACCGTGCAACGCAGCAGCACCCTCAGACTGAACGTGATTCACAACTAGTCTGTTGCATTATTTCTCGACCGGGTCAGTCTCACGACTGACCCGGTTTTGTCTATGAATAAAGGAAAACACACAATATGAGTGAAACCGGCGCGCTCTTTTATGATAACCCTGAAGTCTTCAATATTTACCAGGAGCGCCGTGAGCAGAACAGCAGCGCCAACCAGACGCTGGAATGGCCGATTATACAGGAATGGCTGACCCAGCGAAGCTATCCTCAGGTGCTGGATCTGGGTTGCGGCGATGCGACCATTGCGCCATGGCTCTTAAAGCAGGGAACACAATATTATCAAGGCATTGACGGCTCGGCCCGCATGATTGAACTGGCATCCACCCTGCACAGCCCCCAAATCCGATTGCAACAGGGCTATATTGAAAACTGGGAATACCCTGAAACAGGCACTTTTGATCTGGTTTTATCTCGCCTGGCCTTTCATTATATCGAAGACATTCAGCCCGTGTTTCAAAAGATTTTTCAGGCTTTAAAGCCCGGCGGAGATTTTGTCTTTTCCGTAGAGCATCCGGTGATCACCTCAAATCAGCTAAGTATGAAACAAGGGGCCAACCGCCAGGACTGGGTGGTGGATCGCTACTTTCAGACCGGCAAACGCAATGTCAGCTGGATGGGTGGCCAGGTTCTGAAATACCATCGTACCGTTGAGGACTATTACCAAAGCCTGAAGAACAATGGCTTTGTGGTTCAGGACCTCAGAGAGTCCTGCCCAAAGGCAACCCACATCAAAGACAAAAAGCTGTTTGAAAAGCGCTCTCGCATTCCGCTATTTTTACTGCTTTCAGCACATAAGCCCTGATGTTGCCTGACGTCTTTTGCCAGCGCATGCGCCAACAGCTGCCCGACTGGTCAGCGTTTGAACAGGCCTTCACGCGTCCTGCACCCAGCGCTGTGCGACGCAATCCCTTTAAAACAAGCCCCCACACATTGGCTGAAATGCCGTGGTCCAGGACCGGTCACTACCTGTCCAGTCGGCCCCGTTTTATTCTGGATCCGCGCTTTCATTCCGGCGCCTACTACGTGCAGGATCCCAGCTGCATGATTCTGGAGGCCGTACTGCAAGCGCTCAAAATAAATCCGCAGCGGATTCTGGACGCCTGTGGTGCACCAGGCGGTAAAAGCACCCATCTGGCCAGCCTGTTTCCAGAAAGCCTGCTGGTCTCTAATGAAGTAATTCAGAGCCGCCTGCCAATCCTGGCCGAAAATCTCAGCAAATGGGGCCACAGCCATGCCATCGTCACCCAGCAGGACCCCAGAATCCTGGGACGTCTGGCAGCTTATTTTGATCTGATCGTGGTGGACGCCCCCTGTTCTGGTGAGGGCCTATTTCGCAAAGATCCTGAAGCCCAACAAAACTGGTCTGAAGCCCATGTCAATCAGTGTGCCCGTCGTCAACAACGCATTTTAGAAGATCTCTGGCCGGCCCTGGCACCGGGCGGCACACTGGTTTATGCGACCTGTACCTATGCACCGGCTGAAAACGAGCAACAACTCCAGCATCTGCTGGCGCTGGGAGCCGAAGCGCTCAGCTGGCAGCTGCCTGAGCACTGGGGCCTCAGACAGTGGTCTGTTCAGGGCAGCACCTGTGTTCAATGCCTGCCCCACCAATTTGAGGGCGAAGGCTTTTTTATTACAGCTGTCAAAAAAACAACTTGCGCTCCCGCCATTCGACGCTCCAGTCCCAAAGCCCGGCTGGAGTCCCCCAAAAACACCGCCGCCTATCGTCATTGGCTGCAGGGAGACTGGTGCTTTGAAAAGCATCAGGAAGAAATCTGGGCCTGGCCCGCCCGCTGGCAGACAGATCTGGGGTGGCTGCAAACCCAGCTAAACCCAAAACATCCGCCACTGCGTCTGGGTAAGTACAAAGGCCAGACACTCCAACCTGAGATTGACCTTTCACGCTCCATTTACTGCGCTGAAGATTACTGGCCCCGGCAGGAACTCACTCTCAGCGAGGCCATTGCCTACCTCCAGGGCGAGGCTTTGCCCAGAGAAGCCCCCGGTGGTTTTGTGCGCTGTTTTTTTGAAGACTGGCCTCTGGGCTGGGCCAAAGCCGCTCCGGGAAGGCTAAACAATCTTTACCCCACCGGGCAGCGCATCCGTATCCGACCCGATAAAGAAACCCTGGCTGAAGCCTGGCAAACACTACAGAATGTGCTGCCACTGGCCCCGAGCAAATGATTCGCCTGCTGCTGCTGGGACCAAGCGGTGCGGGCAAAAGCACGCTCAGTCAGATGCTGGCCCCTGATTTAAAAAGCCGGCATCTGGATCTGGATCAGCACCTGCAGCAGCAAAGGCCCCAGCAGCTGCTGGCCGAAACCCTGCGCCGGCAAGGCCCACAGGCTTTCTATCAGAGCTCTTGTCAAGCCTTGCAGACACTGCATGCAAAGCCGGTATCTTATCTGGCGGATATTGGTGCCGGGACACAGTGGTCAGCCCAGGGTCAGACCCATTTTTTACAGTTGGCTCCCAGCTTATGTCTCTGGGCAGAGCCGCGCTGGCTTTGGTTGCGAAATCAGCAGCTGCGCCAAGATCCGCGTAGCCTGACAGCCTTTCAGGAAACCGAGTACTCGCCCTGGCGTCAGCAATTGTACCGAAGCTGCACCTACTGGCTGGATGGTACCCACAAAACGCCACAGGAGCTGTTACACAGCGTGCAACAGCTCCTGGCAGACTGGGTGTGAGTCCTTAAACCTGAATTTCAATTTTGCGGGGCCGGGCCGCTTCGCGCTTGGCAATGCGGACTTCCAGCACACCCTGATCCAGACGGGCTGAGATCTGTTCACGGTCAATGCCGTCACCCAGTTCAAACGCGCGGTAATAGTCCCCAAAACGGGTCTGCTGAAACACGGGAGCCGAAGCCGCTTCAAAGCGGTTGCGGGCGCGCAGAATCAGCGTATCGCGCTCATTGACCTCCAATTCAATATCACCCTGCTCTACGCCAGGCAAGTCGATTAGAAAAATGAAGGCCTCGGGTGTATGGTAAATATCTACATCCGGCCGATAGGCCTTGTCTGCACTGATCATCTGCTCCGTAGTAGCCTGCGCCACCGTATTTTTTTCCTGCACCTGAAGGGCTTGTTCGGTCATGGTTCACGTCCTCCTGTCTTTAATTTACTGTAATCTGCCGGGTACGGGCCTTTTCTGATTTGGGTAAATCAATCACAAGTACACCTGCTTGCAGCCGGGCCTGAATGCCTTCTGGATCAATATCTACAGGGATCTGAATTGTTTTTTCAAAGCGCCCCAGCCGACGCTCCTGCCGAAGGGCCACGACTTTGTCTTCAGACTGCACAGCAGCAGGGGGCTGGCGTTCGCCTTTCAGGGTCAGCCCACCTTCTACAAAAGAAATATCCAGAGCGTCTCGCGGCACCCCCGGCAGCTCAGCCAGAATCTGTACTGACTGTGGCTGGTCATAAATATTCACCGGCGGAAAGCTGCCGCTTGTCCCTGCAAAGGCATGATGGGCCTGCTCAAACAAGGCATCCATCTGACGCCGCAGACTGTCCATCTCAGCAAAACGTGTATTCCAGTTCCAAAGCATGGCGTTTACCTCTTTTAGCACTCTTTGTTAAATTAAGTTAGCACTCAACACGTTTGATTGCTAACATGTTTATAATGCCATTTCCCATCCAGGCTGTCAAGAATTTATCAGTGCTTCAGAATGAAAAGTCCTGAGACAGCCTATCATCTGAGCCAGCCAGCCT